>JAGRPC010000153.1:10688-15697 GCA_020439925.1 Verrucomicrobiia bacterium
TTTCCTTTCTGTTTCTCACGCCACGGAGGCGTTGCTCTCCCCCGTTTCGTCGATTCTTTCCGAAACCGGTGTTCCTTATCTCCACGAGGTACTTCCCGAGCATCGCCTCAGCGGAGATGGACTGGTCCTGAAACCCGAGAAGGGGCCCTACGAATGGTCCGCAATCGGACCGACGGACACACCCTTCAACCTGCTCCTGCAGGTCGATCCCACCGTTTACGATCGAGCCACCCTGACCATCTGGAACTGGAACAACCACGCGGTCTGGCAGACCCAGTTCCCGGGCGGCAGCAGGGAGCTTCTATCGGTGCGAATCGAAGGATCCGGCTCCTACCTTCTCACCCTTGACGGGTGGAAAGAGGGAGAGGTGGTCGCCCGGCTCATTCGCAATTTGGCGGTGACGCGAGACCAGAATGCGGTGCGGAGAACCTGGAAAACGGACGAGTTCTTTGTGGGCACCTGCGCCTTTCCCGGGCGTTACCACTGGCAGACCTCCGGCGGCCCCACTCTTCCGCGCGGTCTCTCCGAAGAAGAGGCACGATCTCTCGAGGCATCCCTCATCGCAAGGACGGGACTTCAGGTCGTCCGCACGGACGAATCCCTCGAGATGGGTCGCAAGACCGCCGCGGACGGGAGCGAAACCTATCACTTCGACTTTTCGCGGATGGATCCGGCGGTTGCCTCTTTCACCTCCCGGGGGTTCCAGCTTGTACTCCAGACGATGAGCGCCGCCGACTGGGCGGTGTTGCCCCGGTATGCCGGTGAAGGCAAGAACCGTTGGCGCTATCCCCATCGAGAAGCTCCCCAGCGGGCCTATCTCGCCGCCCTCGTGGAACGATATGGGAAGCATGCCCGAATTGTGCAGATCTCAAACGAACCCGATCAGATCGGCTACTGGTCGGGAAGCAACGAGGACTTTGTCACTCAATATCACTTCTCGCGCGACGAGGTGAAAAGAGTGGCCCCGCACCTCCCGGTCACGACCGGAGGATACTCGCTTGTCGACCTCGAGAAATGCGCCTTTCTCATCAGGGAACTTCACGACGCCGTCGACATACCCGCTTATAACGCCCACGGCAATCTCGACGACTACAAACGGAGCTTCGCAACGATGTTGAGACTTCAGAAGGAAGCGGGAGACACGAAGAAGCGCTGGGCGAACACCGAAGCTGGCTACAGCGCCTGGAGACTCGAGCAGGAAAGGCGTCAGGCCCAGATTGACACGCAGAAGGTTCTCTATTCCTGGGCCTCCGGGCATTCCGGAATCCTCCTCTTCTGCTCGCGCATGACCCGGGGGCCCGGTCGGGACGGCCCTCCCGACTTCGGCCTGCTCGACTATCAATACTGTCCGCGATTCGTCTACGCATCGGTTTCGGCACTGCTTGGCACGCTCGACGGGGCCACCTTTGACGGAATCCTCGCCGAGCGTAAAAATGTGCACCTTTATCGATTCGAACGTGACGGCGACCTCATCCTTGCCGGTTTCACACTCGGCGACGACCCTGACAAGATCACAATCGAAAGTGACGCTTCCGGGGTGATCGAGATCGACGAAATGGGCAACGCGCAACCGGAACGAAAAGGCGGGCGCTTCCAAGCGGAGCTGGACGGGTATCCTCGCTACTGGGTCCTCCACGGCGCAACAGCGGCCATGGAGATGCGCTGAGACGGCTTCCGAGTTTCGCCATGAAATGCAAAAACCCGGCCGGGATTTCCCGGACCGGGTTTGCGAAAACGGAGTGTGAGCGGGCGCCTCAGGCGAGCTCTTCCATCAGATCGTCGGCATCGGCCCCCTCTTCACCCGTTTCCAGATCCTCGGGAAGGGCGTGTTCCACAACTCCAAGATTGCGGATCGTGTGAAAGCCGGTCCCGGCGGGAATGAGGTGCCCCATGATGACGTTCTCCTTGAAACCGCGGAGATAGTCGATTCGTCCGAGGGTTGAAGCCTCAGTGAGGACCCGGGTGGTGTCCTGGAAGGACGCCGCGGAGATGAACGAGTCGGTTTCGAGAGAGGCCTTCGTGATCCCGAGAAGGACCGGCTCGCCCTCGGCGGGCTTACCACCCTGCTCGATCATGTCGGCGTTGATCGCCTCGAAGGTCGTCTTCTCGATCTGGTCGCCCCAGAGGAACTGGGTGTCACCCGGATCGGTGATGCGGACCTTGCGGAGCATCTGGCGGATGATGATCTCGATGTGCTTGTCGTTGATCTCGACCCCTTGGAGACGGTAGACGTCCTGCACCTCGGAAACGAGGTGTTCCATGAGAGCATGGGGCCCGAGAATGTCGAGGATCTCGTGCGGGGCAACGGCGCCCTCGGTGAGTTTCTGCCCCTTGTGGACATGGTCTCCGGGCTGAACGAGGTAGTGTTTTCCGAGCGGGATGAGATGCTCCTCCTGCTCGCCGGTCTCGTTGTTGGTGACGATGAGCTTGCGCTTGGCACGGATCGTTCCACCGAGGGAAACTTCACCATCGATCTTTGCGATCTCGGCGATTTCCTTCGGCTTGCGAGCTTCGAAGAGTTCGGCGACTCGGGGAAGACCGCCGGTGATGTCCTTGGTTTCCGAAACCTTGCGGGGAGTCTTGGCGAGCTGGTCGCCGCCCTTCACGTTCTGGCCTTCCTTCACGGAAAGGTGGGCGCCGGTCGGGATCGAATATGCGGCGAGTTCGTCGCCGGTCTTTGCATCGACGATGAGAATCTGCGGGTGCAGGTCCTCCTTGTGCTCGATCACGACGAGTCCCTTGGTGTTGGTCTCCTTGTCGATTTCCGTATCCAGGGTGATGCCCTGGATCATGTCGCGGAACTTCACCTTGCCTGCCTTCTCGGTGATCACGGGCACTGAGTAGGGGTCCCAGGTCGCAAGGGTGTCGCCCTTCTTGATCTGGGTATTGTCGCCGAAGCGGATCACCGAACCGCTCACGATATTGTAGGATTCAAGCTCGCGACCGTCCTTGTCGTGGATCGAAATGGTACCGTTCTTGTTCAGCGCCACGAAGGTGTGATCGGGCGTTTCGACGGTGCGGAGATTGTTGAAGTGGATGACACCCGCCGCCTTGGCCTTGATGATCGGTTGCTTGAACGTGCCCGAAGCGACCCCGCCGACGTGGAAGGTACGCATGGTGAGCTGGGTGCCTGGCTCGCCGATGGACTGGGCCGCGATGATGCCGACCGCCTCGCCAATCTTCGCCATCAAGTTGGAAGCGAGGTTCATGCCATAGCACTTTGCGCAACAGCCGCGACGGCTTTCGCAGGTGAGGACGGAGCGGATCTTGAGCTGCTCGTGCCCGATGTCGTTGAGACGAAGCGCAATTCCCTCGTTGATCATCTCACCGGGGCTGACCACGACTTCGTCGCCGTTGACCACCTTCTCGGCCGAAACGCGTCCGTAAATGCGGGTCTTCAGGTCAACGACCTCCTCGTCCCCCTCGTAGATGGACTTCACGAGAATGCCGTTGGCGGTGCCGCAGTCCTCCTCGGTGATGATGACGTCCTGCGCCACGTCGACGAGCTTGCGGGTCATGTAACCCGAGTCGGCAGTCTTGAGCGCGGTGTCGGCGAGACCCTTGCGGGCGCCGTGAGTCGAGATGAAGTATTCGAGCACCGAAAGGCCGGAACGGAAGTTCGAGATGATCGGTCGTTCGATGATTTCCCCCGACGGCTTGGCCATGAGGCCGCGCATCCCGGAAAGCTGCTTGATCTGCTGGCGGTTGCCACGAGCCCCTGAATCGACCATCATGAAGAGCGGGCTCGGAAGGTCCTTGCCGTCGTTGAACTCGATGGTTCGGAAAAGGGCCTTGGTGATCTCGTCACCGGCGTGGGTCCAGATGTCGACGATCTTGTTGTAACGCTCCTTGTTGGTGATTACGCCGGCGCGATATTGGTCGTTGGCCTTCTGCACCTCGGCGGAGGCACTGTCGACTTCGACCTGTTTCTCGGCGGGGATGATCATGTCGAAGATCCCGACAGACGTTCCCGAACGGGTCGCCTCGCGGAAGCCGAGCGACTTCAGCGCATCGAGGGAGCGGACCGTGCCTTCCTGTCCGGAGACCTGATAACAGCGCCAGATAATGTCGGACAGCTGCTTCTTGCCGACATTGCCGTTGAAGAAACCAAGTTCGTCGGGCCAGATTTCGTTGAAACGGACCCGGCCTGGAGTCGTCACGATGACCTTCCGGTCCTTGTCTCCATAGACACGGCCGGAGGATCCGAAGTCCGGGTTGCGGAGACGGATCGGGGCGTGGATGTCGATGGAGCGGTTTGCCACCGCAAACTCGACCTCGGAAGTGTCCGCGAAGAGGGGCAGGTGACGCTCGGCGTCGGGGTCACGCAGCGGGATCTGGCGGCAGTAGGTGAGGAAGTAGGCACCGAGGGTGATATCCTGCGAAGGCGTCGTGATCGGCTTTCCACTGGAGGGAGTGAAGATGTTGTTCGGCGCGAGCATGAGCATGCGCGCTTCCATCTGCGCCTCGACCGAAAGCGGTACGTGCACAGCCATCTGGTCGCCGTCAAAGTCCGCGTTGTAGGCGGTACAGACGAGGGGGTGGACCCGGATCGCCGAACCCTCGATGAGGACGGGTTCGAAGGCCTGGATGGAAAGACGGTGCAGGGTGGGTGCACGGTTGAGGAGGACCGGGTGTCCCTTGGTCACTTCCTCGAGGATGTCCCAGACCTCGGAGGTCTTGCGCTCGATGAGTTTCTTCGCGCTGCGAACGGTGTGCACGTAACCCAGCTCCTTGAGGCGGCGAATGATGAAGGGCTCGAAAAGGACGAGCGCCATCTTCTTGGGAAGACCGCACTGGTGAAGCTTGAGGTCGGGACCGATGACGATGACGGAACGTCCCGAGTAGTCGACACGCTTGCCGAGCAGGTTCTGGCGGAAACGTCCGCCCTTGCCCTTGAGCATGTCGGAGAGCGACTTGAGGGCGCGATTGCCTGCTCCAGTGACGGCACGACCATGACGACCATTGTCGAAGAGAGCATCGACCGCCTCCTGCAGCATGCGCTTTTCGTT
>JAGRPC010000154.1:0-7978 GCA_020439925.1 Verrucomicrobiia bacterium
GCTTCGACGGAGGGATGAAGCTTCACGGGAATCTCAAAGGATCCCAGAGTCTTGATCGGTGCATCCAGAAGGAGCTGATGACGGTCGATGCTGAGGCGGCTCTTGTCGGCGATGAGGGCGGCGATGTCGGCCGTCGTCACGGAACCGAATGCCTTGCCACCCTGTCCGAGGGAGAGCGCGATGGAAAGACGCAACTTCTTCAGCTTCGTGGCGGTGTTTTCCGCATCGGCCAGTTCCTCGGCTTCGCGGCGGGCACGAGCTTCCTTGAGTTGCGCGACGTGACGGAGATTCGACTTCGTCGCCTCGTAGGCGCGGTCCTGCGGGAGGAGAAAATTGCGCGCGAAACCACGCTTCACCTTCACGACATCGGCCTCAGCGCCCAGTCCTTCGATTTTTTCTTTGAGAATCACTTCAACAGTAGCCATGGCCTATGTCGGTTCGGTTTTTGGAAAAAGAGCGGGACAGGTAGCCGCGAAAGGCTAGAATGTCAACCCGCCTCCGGTGCTTTTCCTCATCCGGATTTCTCCCCTGCCATGGCCGAAGTTCCCTCCACCTTCCAGCTTTCCCTCGGCTCTCCCGCCCCCGCCTTCTCTCTTCCCGACGCCGCGGGCCATTTGCACAGCCTCGAGGAAATCGCCGCCGGACGGCAAGGACTCCTTGTGGTCTTTGCCTGCAATCATTGTCCTTTCGTCATCCATCTTGCCGACGCCCTCGGCCGTTTCGCCTCGGAGATCGCCCGGCAGGGCATCGCCACCGTGGCCATCGCCTCGAACGATGTCGAACGATATCCGGCCGACAGCCCCGAACACATGGCTGCCTTTGCCTCCGCCCACGGATGGGACTTCCCCTACCTTCACGACGCCACTCAGGAGGTCGCCCAGGCCTACGCCGCCGCCTGCACCCCGGACTTCTATCTTTTCGACGCCGATCTGAAGCTGGTCTACGCCGGACAGTTCGACGAATCCCGGCCCGGCCGCGGAAAGCCGAACGGAGCCGACCTCTCCCAGGCCGTCGAAAACCTCCTCGCCGGACGCGAAACTCCCCTTCCCTGGTATCCCAGTACCGGTTGCAACATCAAGTGGCGGCCCGGGGCCGAACCCGCGTGGTTCGGGTGAACCCAGCCAAGTTCATCGGACAATCAGTCAAGGCTGCCTTCAGGACCATCCCCTCCTTCCCGCCTGTCTTGTGTCCGACCCGGCCAATCCGGATTTTTTCGGTCGAATCTCACCGGGGATGAGGGAAACTCCCCGGGTGAGTGACGACCCCGCAAATGCCTCCAAGCCCGTCCGCCCCACCTGGGTGATGGGACACAAGAATCCCGACACCGACGCGATCTGTTCGGCGCTGGCCTACGCCGATCTGCTGCGACAGACCCGTCTCCCCGACGCCGTCGCCGCGTGTTGCGGCCCCCCAAACACCCGCACCGAATGGGTGCTTCAGAAGGCAGGTCTTCCTCGCCCACCGCTCATCAGTGACATCCATCTGCGCGCCGTCGACATCTGTCGGCGAGAGGTAGCCACGGCCCGGGCAACGGATCCGGTCATCGAGGCCTATCGCAAGATGGCGGCGAAGCACTACCGCAGCCTTCCCGTGATCGACGAAACCGGCGTTCTGAACGGCATGCTTGCCCTGCAGGACCTCCTGACCCTTCTCATTCCCGCAGGCGACATGGACGATCCCGGAGAGTACGCCCGTCAGGTCACGGCCTCGACGGAAAAGATCGCCCAGATTCTTGAAGCGGAAATCGTGACCCAAGGCGAGGCGGCGAGCGTGGAGCAGGTTTTCCTGATGATGGTCGCCGGATCCTCGGAACCGGTCATGCAGGACCGCATTGGCAAGATGCCGAAAGATCAACTCCTCATCATCACCGGAGACCGGGTCGGGGTGCAGCTACACGCCGTCGAAGCCGGGGTCCGCTGTCTCGTCATCACCAGCGGCTACCGTCCCTCCGAGGCCATCGTCCACGCCGCGAGTCTAAAGGGTACTACGATCCTCGTGACCCAATGGGACACCGCTTCGACGACCCAGTTGATCCGCGGAGCGCGTTCGATCCAAAGTGCGGTCTCGACCGATTTCATCTCTTTCTCTCCCGAAACGAAAATCCAGGCGGTCAAGGAGCGTCTCAAGTCCAATCGCGACCAGGTCCTCTTCCCCGTTTGCGACCCCGAAACCAATCACCTCCTCGGCGTCTTTTCCCGTGCCGACCTCGTCAACCCCGAGCGCCCGCGCCTCATCCTCGTTGATCACAACGAGTTCTCGCAGGCAGTTACGGGGGCGGAGGAAGCGGAGATTATCGAGGTGCTCGACCACCACCGGCTCAGCGGCAACCTCGTCACGAAGGAACCGATCCAGTTCATCAACAAGACGGTTGGCTCAACCTGCACCATTGTCGGGAGCGCCTTCCGTGGACACGGCCTCGAGCCCTCACGCGGGATAGCTGTCTGCATTTCCGCCGGAATCATCTCCGACACCCTCAACCTCACCTCTCCGACCACCACGGACGAGGACCGTTCCGTCCTCGAGTGGGCCAGTGGCATCGCCGGAGTCGACGTGGATCGGTTCAAGGACGATTTCTTCTCGGCTGGATCCGTGCTCCGCGGCGGCAATTTCCAGGAAGCCGTGGGGTCGGATCGCAAGGAATTCGAGGAGAGCGGCTATCGGGTCAGCATTTCGCAGGTCGAAGAGATCGGGTTCGATTATTTCTGGCCGGCCCGCGAGGTTCTCCAGGAGGAGTTGCGCCGCCTCATGCGCGAGCATCAGCTCGACCTCGCCTGCCTCATGATCACCGACATCACCCTGAACGACTCACTTCTCCTCATCGAGGCGCCGCCGGAGGTGAGGGAAAAGATCGGTTATCCCCGCAAGGATTCCCACCTTTTTGTTCTCAAAGGCGTCGTCAGCCGGAAAAAGCAGCTTTTTCCCTTCATCGGCTCCCTTCTCGCCGAAAATCCGAAGAGTGGAGGCGCCTGATCAGGCCGATTTTCCCGAGTCACCCGCGACGCTCACTCCAGCGCCCGACGTCGGGCTTCACGAGCAAGCGCGAGGGCGGTTTCTTCCCCGTATTTCAGTACGGAAAAGCGCACCATCTCACGACGACCGTCAGACGTGGTCCAACTCGCCTGCCAGAAGTGATATTCAGCTCCGGAGGAACTGCGCTGGACAATGCGGGTGACCCCCACTGTGCCGGAACGGTTGCGGCCCGCGGGAGCCGTGTGCGAGCGGGTCGAGGCCGAGGAGGCTGAGCGCCGACGCTCGAGCCTGGCGAGAAGCCGGTCGCGATACCGCTCCGCACAAAGAAGGGCGGCCTCTCGGCCGCCCCAGGTGGAATCGGAAAAAAAGCGCCCGAATCGGACGCCTTTCCACTGCAGGCGAACCTGCCAGCCGTGAGTGGCGACGGAAGTCTGGTCGAGGCGGGTGATGCCGGGCCTGGATTCGTCGCCGTTCACGGCCGTATCGGAAGATGGGTTATTCCTTGAGCGGCACCGCGAGGATATCGCGACGGCCCGAGAGGTAAACCTGGATCAGGAGCACCTCGCCTTTGAAGCCCGACACGATCTTGCGTGCCTCAGCCACGGTGGCCACATCGGTCTGATCGATCTGTGTGATCACCATTCCCGGGCGAAGGCCCGCTTCCGCGGCAGCGGCGTCGTCCTTCACGCTCTTCACAAGGACTCCCTCGATGGAATCGTCAAGCTGCAGGCTCGTCCTGGTGTCCTCGTCGAGATCGTCCACCACGACCCCCTCGATGATGTCGGAGTCCTTGCCGGCTCCCGGACGGTGGCCCGGACCGTTTTCCGCAAGATGATTGTCCTCGAGGTCGCCGAGCTTCACCTTCAGGTCGGTCTTCTTGCCCTTGCGGACGATCTCGAAGTTCACCTCGGAACCCGGCGCCGTGTTGCTGATGTCGAGACGAAGCTGCTGCATGTTCTCAACCGGTTTGCCCGCGTATCCCACGATCAGGTCACCGGGTTTCATTCCTGCCGCCTCGGCGGGAGTCTTTTCCCCGACCTCGGCCACGAGGACGCCATCGGTGCTTTCCTGGCCAAGCGCCCTCGCCATGTTGTTGTCTAGATCGCGGAGGAAGACCCCGAGGAAGCCACGCTTCACCACGCCTCCTCCATCGAGGAGTCGCTGCACGATGTTGAGAGCCATGTTCGACGGAATGGCAAAGCCGATGCCAATGTTCCCTCCTGAGAAGTTCGACTGGATCGCCGTGGGGATACCGATGAGGCGGCCCGAGGCGTCGACAAGGGCCCCGCCCGAGTTGCCCCGGTTGATGGCGGCGTCCGTCTGAATGAAGTTCTCGTAGCCCTGCTCGATGATGTTCACATCGCTGCGTCCCACTGCACTGATGATGCCGATCGTCGCGGTCTGCTCTAGGCCGAGGGGATTCCCGACGGCGAGGACGACATCACCGATTTTCAGGTTCGAGCTATCCCCGATGGCAACGTGGGGAAGGTTCTTGGCGTCAATCTTGATGAGAGCGACGTCGGTCTGCGGGTCGGCACCCACGACCTTGGCTTCGTATTCCTTCTTCCGGTCCGACGGAAGGGTCACCTTGATCTCGTCGGCATCGCCGACGACGTGGTTGTTTGTCAGAATGTAGCCGTCGTCGGAGACGATCACGCCGGAACCGAGGCCTTCCTCACGGCCCCCCTCGCCTTCGCCCTGGCGCTCGAAGAAATCCTCGGGAATGTCCGGGAACATCCGGCGGAACAGTTCCTCCTGTTGGGGATTGCGTTCCCGCGTCACCGTTTTCGATGAAAAGATCGTGACCACCGCGGGCATCACCTTTTCGAGAGCCGGGGCGTAGGAACCCACTGCCCCGCCTTCAGGGGTAGCGGGAGCCTTGTCGAGAATGATCTTTTTCTCCAGATCGGCGTATTTGATCCCGTCGGCGCGGGCGCCGGAGAATCCTGCCGACAGCAACGAGGCGCCGACGAGCGCAAGAATGAGAGATTTGTTGAGGCGTTTCATTGTTCAGATTTAGACAGGTTCGAAGAGGAGGTTTTTCGCCCCGGCCGGACTTTCCGACAAGGGCCGAATCACGGATTGTGGTTTGCCTGTAGAGCGATGCGCCGCTAAATATCCGTCTAAATTTCTCTCGCCCTCCTTCACGAATGCGGCCTCTCATCCCTGACGATCGCCTCAATGCGGCTTCCCTGAAGAATGCCGAGAAGGCCCGTTATGCCCGCCATTTCACCCTCCCGGAGGTTGGACCGGAAGGTCAGCGTCGCCTCAAGGCCGCTCGGGTCCTTTGTATCGGTGCCGGAGGACTGGGTTCCCCGCTGACGATGTATCTCGCCGCTGCCGGAGTCGGGGAAATCGGTATCGTCGATTTCGACCGAGTCGATTTCTCCAACCTCCAGCGCCAGTTGCTCCATGACACCGCCGACGTGGGTCGCCTCAAAACCGAGTCCGCGAAAGATCGGCTTTCCGCGATCAACCCCGAAGTCCACGTCACTCTCCACGAGACGCGCCTGTCCGCGGCGAATGCCGCCGCCATCGCCGAACCCTACGACCTCATCATCGACGGCACCGACAACTTCCCGACGCGTTACCTCTCCAACGACCTCGCCGTGCTCACCGGAAAGCCGAACGTCTATGGTTCGATCTACCGCTTCGAGGGTCAGGTCTCCGTTTTTGCCCCCCATCTCGGAGGCCCCTGCTACCGATGCCTTTTCCCCGAACCACCCGAGCCGGGACTTGTGCCCAGTTGCGCCGAAGGCGGAGTCCTCGGGATCCTTCCCGGCATTATCGGGGCGATGCAGGCCAACGAGGCGGTGAAGCTGCTCCTCGGAATCGGGGATCCTCTCATCGGACGACTCGTCCATTTCGATGCTCTTTCCTTCCGGTTCCGAGAGATCAAGCTCCGCCGCGATCCCGGATGCTCGATCTGCGGAGATTCACCCACCCTGACACAACTCGAAGAAATCCAGTTTGCCTGCGACATGACACCACCCTCCCTCCCTGAAATCGACGTCCATCAACTGAAGGCCCGCCTCGATGACGATACCTCCTTTGTTCTTCTCGACGTGCGTGAACCTGCCGAGATCGAGGTGGCGTGCCTCCCCGGTTCGGTAAAGATCCCTCTCGGAGAACTCTCCCAGCGACTCCATGAGCTGGATCCCAGCACCGAGGTCATCATCCACTGCAAGGCGGGAGGCCGCAGCGCGAAGGCACTCCAGATCCTCCTCGACGCGGGATTCGAAAACGCCTGCCACGTCCAGGGTGGCATCAATGCGTGGTCCCGCGAGATCGACCCCACCGTGCCGCACTATTGACCGTTCGATCGCCGAACTCCCCGGAAATGGACCTCGCCATCTCCCCCGAAATCCTCGCCCTCCTCGTGTGCCCCGTCTCGGGCCAAAGGCTGCGCCTCGCGACTGCGGAGGAGCTCCTGCTCTTTACCCTTGGAGAGGAGGACGGAGGCGCTCTGCTCACGGAAGACCTCTCCGTTGCCTATCCCGTCCGCGACGGGTTTCCCATCCTCGTGGAGAGCGAGCGCCTGGAGAGACAGAGTAAACCCTGACCCCGGGTATCCAGCACGACTGACCACCGTCCTGTCAGGCGCCAGACAAAACTTGCGCCGAGGACCGATGACACGAGAGGCCATCACGAGCTGCCCCCATCGCCGGGAGAAGTGATTCGAAATCCAACCGGGCAGAGAATCCTGCTCAACGGGACTCTTTTTTCTTATTCACAGCCTTCTTCGCCGGGGACGCCGCCTTTTTCTTCGCTGCGGGCACTGCCTTTTTCTTCGCAACCGGAGAGGACGGCTTTGCTTTCTTCTTTGCCGCGCCGGATTTGGATGACTTCGATGGCGTTTTTGCCGGAGCCTTCTTCGAAGGCTTCTTTGCGGCCTTTTTCTCCAGGCTTTCCGACATCTTTTCGAGGGAAGCCGCGAGATTCTCTTCGAGCTTGGTTAGGGATTTGGTGAAACTGTCCGCGCGCTTGCGGACCTGCTTCAGTGCCGATGCGCCTTTTTTGCGGAGACGGACCTCGCCGCTTTGAATCCACTCGTCGAGGGCCTTTCGCGCCGCAACGGTGTGGGTTGAAGTCTCGTTGAGTTTGGATTCCAGCTCATTGATGAGCTTGCGGGCCTTGTCGAAGTTGATCTGCATGTCAAGATGGGGTGTTTCGTCGCCCAAAGCATCCTCCCTGGGCACCATTCCGGTCAAGTGACGTTTCAAAACTGTCACCGTTTTGTGCCTGACGCTCCACCGTTCGACGCACCGATGGCGTTTGGAGTTCCTCTTGGCGAACCGCCCTCATAGGAAACCCTGGTTGGAATTCGGTGAACACCGACAGCATTCTAGCGCAGCCTCTTGAGCGCGGCGAACCAGACATCGGCCATCTTGTCCATGCCCTCCTGATTCGGGTGGACTCCATCGGGAAGCAGGTCGTTCGTCGTGATCGCCGCATGCATGTCCACCAGGGTGATGGGTTTGCCCGCAGCCTTCTGCGCCGCGACGACGGCGGGGAGGGTAGCATTGTAGGCGTCCACTTTTTCCCACCCGGCGCGAGGAGGCTTCTGTGGGAGGATGGTGGCGACCAGCAGGTGCGCCCGGCTCGTTTCGCCGATCAATCGGATGAGTTCATCGCGCGCCGCATCGTTGAACCCGTTTGCGCCGGACATCAGGAGGATCACGTCGGGCTGATGCCGCTTCAGCACATCGGCAATACCGGAAACCCTGACTTCCTTCACTCCGAGCGCCGCAAGGACATCGGGCGGGGTCGGAACGATGCCGCCGTTCCTGATGAGCGTATTGCTGAATCCGGCGAGCCCGTGGTGATCGGGATCGAACTGCGGATCGATGACACCCTCCTTTCCGAAGGCCGCGTAGCTCAGGTCGCCAACGAAGTCGTAGGGGATGCCCGCGTCGCGAAGGCTGGCCTGCAGAGTTTTTCTCCACCCTCCTCCGTCCGGGTGGGGCAGACCGGTAATCCTGCCTTCCTCGGTCGCCAGATAGGAGCC
>JAGRPC010000154.1:8094-30230 GCA_020439925.1 Verrucomicrobiia bacterium
GCGAACCACTCGGCGCATGAGACGAGGAGTCTGCATTCCTTCGGAAAGAGAGGCAACCGTCAAGGCTCCACAATGTTCTCATTCCTCCTCGCAGAGAGGTTGAGAAACCGCGCCCCGCTTCTTTGCCTCAAGGCAGTCAAGTCAACAAGCAGCCGGGGAAGCAACGCGTTTCACGCCCCTTCCCCGTATCGTCGGAACCGAAAATCAGGAACCACGCTTTTTCAGTTCGGCACCGACCGCCTCGAGTTGCCTGGCGAGGTTCTGCACGGATTTTTCGAGGCCTTCAAGGCGCCGGTTGATATCCGCTTGGCCTCCGACCTGAGCTGGTTCCCGGGAAGCATCAGGTTGTTGGAGGTGGCCCGCCATGGCCTGAAAGTGTTCCGCCTCCCTGATCATACCCGCCGCCCGGAGATGTTCCGACGCTTCACGAAGGTGATTCGCCCGGGCCTCGGCATCAGGATGAGCCGAAGGTTCAGGTTGGGGCTTGCCGCGAAGTCCATCTCCCTCGTCGTGCTTTTCACCCGGAAGTCCTTCATGCGGCCCCCGATGATGAACACCGCGTTCCGCCATGACGTGTTTTCTGATCTCTTCCATCCGCTTCTGGGCTTCCTCGTGTTTGCCCTCTCGATGGAGATTCATGATTTCCTCCCTCGCCTTCCTCATCATTTCGGGATGAGGTCCACGGCCGGGCCCGGCGAATTTTCCCATCGGTCCTCCCGGGGGTGGTCCTCCAGGAAATCCGCGTCCCTCCTTGCCTTCACCGTGCCCCATTTCCTTCCGGAAGGCTTCGATCTGCTTGCGAGCCTCATCCCGGTGCCCTTCCTGCATCAGCTTCCGGATCTCGGCGCGCTTTTCCTCGATCTTCGCCATTCCGGGATGACCGGGCCCGGGGCGACCAGGAGGGTGACCGGCGATCGGACCATGCTTATCCTTTCCGGATTCCGGTCCGCCCGGTTTGCCGTCCTTTTCGGGCGGGTGAGGACCACCCGGTTTGCCGGGACCCTGATGGTGTTCCATCATCTCCCGTTTCATCGCCTCCATCCTCGCGCGGGCCTCGTCGTGACGGCCTTCCTGCATCAGTTTCTGAATCTCGGCACGCCGCTTCTCCATTTCGGGCCCCTTCGGTCCACCGGGCCCCTTCGGCGCTTCAGGTCCGGGCTTGTCCGACGCCTTCGATTCGATTGCGGGTTTTGCCTGCTTCGGTTGATCGTTGCCTTTTTCCTGGGCAGGAGTGCTGAACGCCATGAGGGAGGCGGCAATGCCAAGGGTGATCGAGAGATTCTTCATGATGTGGGTGGGGGTTTCAAAACCATCCAACTCCGGCCAATCGAAATGGTTTCGACCCCACCCGATGGTTTTCGCGGGATGCCGGATACCCCGGAAGGATCGGAACGGCTCGAACGAAACCATTCACCTCTGAATTGTTCCCACACCAGATGCGTGGCAAAGGAACAAAGACGACTCAGTTGTCGATGTTGAAAACGGGCTTCCGCATCACTCGAGCTTCTCCCGAATCTCGTCAGGACGCTTCCACCGCCCAGTTCGGGCATAACTGAACGTATCTTCGGCCCCGCCTGCGGACCGTGAAAGACGCTCTTGGTCAAAGATCGAGCGCTCCGAGTAAGGATTTCGACCGCTCAACGCCCCATCCTGTATGAGCACTCCAAATTCGGAGCCACCACAATGAATGCTACTGATACCAACACCAACCAATTGAATCTCACCCTGTTCATCGGCGGAACCGGGAAGACAGGACGCCGAGTCGTCGAACGCCTTCGCTCCGCAAAACGTCTCTTACGGGTCGGCTCTCGATCGGCGCTGCCTGCCTTCGACTGGAACCACGAGCCCGGCTGGGATTCCTGACTCGAAAGAGTCTCTGCGGTCTACCTCTCCTACTTCCCCGATCTCGCCATGCCCGGAGCGACCGACGCAATCTGTGCCTTTGTCAACCGGGCAGCGCAGCACCACGTCGAGCGCATCGTCCTTCTCTCGGGAAGAGGAGAGGAGGAGGCGCAGGCCTGTGAACGCATCGTGCAGGAGAGCGGCCTCGACTGGACGATCGTTCGGGCGAGCTGGTTCCATCAGAACTTCTCGGAGGGCGCCTTCGTCGATATGGTTCAGGCCGGACAGATAGCGCTCCCGGTTGGAAAGGTCGCGGAACCCTTCATTGACGCGGACGACATTGCCGACGTCTCGGCAGAACTCTCCCGAGCCTGCAATCGTGAGATCGCCCTCGTCCCGATACCTCACGACGCCTTTGTCGATGAAGTCGCCAGATCAGGCGCACCGAAGGAGGCGGTCTGGATGCTGAACCATCTTTTCGCCACCGTGCTCGACGGGCGGAATGCCTCCCTCACGGACGGCATCCAGCGTGCCCTAGGACGCCCCCCGAAAGATTTCGCGGCATACGCCCGCGAGGTCGCGGCGACGGGTGCGTGGAACGAGTTTGCACCCGCATGAGTCCATCAAGGCTATCCTCCTGGCTGGCCACGCCCCCCGGGAGGAGAGCAAGCTTCCTGACTGAGAAATCCATCCCAAAGGTCAACCCATGGAACTCTTCCGCATCCTCCTCGGCACCTCCACCTTGCTCTGCTCTCTTGTGGCGGGGCTCGTCTTCACGTTCGCAGTGGTCATCATGCCGGGTCTCCGCAGCCTCGGCAATCACGACTTCCTCCGCGCCTTTCAGGTGATCGACCGGGTCATCCAGAACGGGCAACCGCTCTTCGTTCTCGTCTGGCTCGGATCCGCACTGGTAACGATCGCCTCTACTGCTTTCGGCGTCTTCAAGTTGGAGGGATTTGACCGTCTCCTCATCATCGCCGCCGCCGCAACTTATCTGCTCGCAGTGCAACTCCCCACGATCACCATCAACGTTCCTCTCAACAATGCCCTGCAACGACAAGAACTCGCAGGCTTGGACGAACCAACGCTTCTCGAGGCACGCCGGTCCTTTGAGCGCCGGTGGGTGCGCTGGAACCTCATCCGCATGATCGCCGCAGTTGTGACCTGCATACTCCTGATCGTCGTTCAGCATCGCGTGTGATGGGGCTCCAACAATGGCACTGGCCACAAGGAGAAGGAGAACGACTCCTTTTCCGCTTCCGGTTTCACGCGCGCGACCCAGAAAGGAACGGACTCGGGTTCATCTCATCCGGGTTCCAATCCCCGCCTTCCGGCCTTAAGGCAAATTTCGACATTTTTCTCTTGACCGACCGGTCGGTCTATATAGAATAGACTTCATGACGACCTCCTCCCGAACTTCGCCGAAACGAGACGAAATTCTCGAAGTCGCGTCCCGTCTCTTCTACGAACAGGGCTATCACCAGACCGGTGTTCAGCAAATTATCGTGGAGGCCGATACGGCAAAGGGCACCTTTTATTCCCACTTCGAATCCAAGGAAGCCCTGGGCCTTGCGTGGCTGAAGGCGCGCCACCTGACCTGGAACGAATGGCTCGAGAAGTCGATCCGTTCCCGGTCCACCGCCGGAGAAAAGATCCTCGGGATCTTCGACTTTCTCGGTCAATGGATGAAGGACTGCGATTATCGCGGATGCGCCTTTCTCAACACCCTCTGCGAAATCCCTGCGTCCGACGACGCTCTCAGGGATGAGATCCGCGACCACAAGCGGGACCTCCACCAGCGGTTCAAGACCCTCGTAGCGGAACATTACCCGGACCAGCCAAAGGCCCGAGCCGACCAGATCGGAACGACGCTGTTTCTGCTCTTCGAGGGAACGCTCATCGAGATGCAGAACTTCCGCGAGCAATGGCCGATCATAGCCGCCCGCAAGCAGGTCGAAAGCCTGCTCTGAGATCCTGCCGAACCAGTCGCTTCCGATGTTTTTTTTCCAAAATCTGTAATGAACCGACCGGTCGGTCGTCTATCGCGCAAACACCAATCCTGAAAGGAACCCATGCACCGAATCCATCCCCTTCCGGCCCACCAGGCACCAGAAACCGTAGCCGCCCTTTACGAGGCGGTTCGCCAAGATTTGAGCCTCGTACCGAACCTGATCCGCACTCTTGGCAATAGTCGCGCCAGCTTGGATGCCTACCTCAAGCTGTATGCATCTCTCGCAAACGGAAACCTCCCTTCATCGCTCCGCGAGAAGCTCGCGCTCCGCATCGCGAAGTTGAACGGATGCGACTACTGCCTTGCGATCCACCACGCGATCGGTGGCATGCTGGGGGTTCCGGAAAAGGAACTCGTCGCCGCCGAGGGAGGACTTTCGTTCGACACCTGGGAACAGGCCGCTCTCGACCTGGCCGAGGCCGTTCTCGCGACCCGAGGAAACGTCTCGGCCGACTCCTACGCCGCGGCGACCAGAGCAGGCATCACCCCGGAGGACGCAACCGAGGTAGTTGCCCATGTCGCGATGAATATCTTCGCGAACTATTTCACCCGGCTCGCTCAGACGAAAATCGATTTTCCCCGAAACTGGGTCAATGCCCCCGCAGCGGCCTGACCTCTTGACCGTAAAACATGCGCGAACGCCACTATGCCGCACCGCAGAAAAATTTTGCCACCAAAACGACCGACCGGTCGGTCTAGTGACAAAAACCTAACCAACAACGAACCCAGAACAAGAAGAAAGACAATGAACAGAATACCCATCATCAGCCGCGACAAAGCTCCTTCCGGAATCGCCGATCTTTACGACGCGGTGAAACGCAAGCTCGGCCTCGTCCCGAACATGGTCCAGGTGCTCGGAGGCAGTTCCTCCGGTCTCAAGGGATATCTCGCCCTGAGCGGCGCCGTCTCCGAGGGCACCCTCGAAACTCGTACTCGAGAGAAGATCGCGTTGCGCGTCGCGGAACTCAACGACTGCAACTACTGCCTCAGCGCACACACCGCGATCGGTGGTCTTCTGAAGGTGCCGTCCGAGGAACTGGAATCCGCACGAGCCGGGGAATCTCCCGATTCCCGCGAGCAAGCGATTCTCGATCTCGTGGAATTGATCGTCAAAACACGCGGCGACGTGCCCGACGCGATTCTCGACGATGCCCGCTCGGCGGGTGTCGGAAACGGAGAGATCATCGAGATCGTCGCGAATGTCGCACTGAACCTCTTCACCAACTACTTCAACCGGCTCGCCCGCACGGAGATCGATTTTCCTCTGGTCCGGTCTCTCGAAACCGCGACAGCCTGACAGAAACCCAATCACGCGAATCGCGGCGGGAGTAGTGAACTCCCGCCGCGACCCATCGACCGACCATGAAGACGACCACTCCACAACGCCCGCCCCTGCCCCCGTTCACCGCGGAGTCCGCGCGCGAAAAGGTGCGCCTCGCCGAGGACGCCTGGAACTCCCGTGACCCGGAGAGGGTCTCGCTCGCCTATACCGAGGACTCGGAATGGCGGAACCGGTCCGAGTTTCTCCAGGGGCGCAAAGCCATCGTCGCATTTCTCCGCCGGAAATGGAATCGCGAACTGGACTACCGGCTCCGAAAGAGTCTCTGGGCCTTTAGCGACAACCGGATCGCGGTGCGATTCGAGTACGAGTGGCGCGACGACTCCGGCCAGTGGTACCGCTCGCACGGCAACGAGAACTGGGAGTTCGACGAGAACGGGCTCATGGCGAAGCGCTTCGCCTCCATCAACGACCAGCCCATCACCGAAGCGGAGCGCCGTTTCTGACTCGACTTCAAAGCCATCCAGCCAAACCAACAAAATGACTTTCAGACCCGCCATGAACCAACACAACCTCACCGATCTGACCCTCCGTCCCCCTCGCAGCCCTCGAGTTCGCCTCGGTGGATTCGCCCATCTCCCCCGGCTCATCGACAAGGCCAGGGCCGTTCCCGGAGCAACGCTGGGAATCTACGTTTACGGGGACGAAAGCCTGCTCGATACCGAATTCTTTCGATTCACCGGTATCACCGCCGAAGCCCTGCTTGATCGCGTTTACCAGGGCGGAGGCGATCTCGAAATTCTCGAGTGGGTGCTCGACAGCGCGAAGCGCCCCCTCCTCCCCCACGAGATCGATTCGTGGAGCCGGTGGATCGAATCAGTCCCGGGACTCAGTCGCGATGCCCGTGCCTGGTTCGCGGAGTATTCCGGATCGATCGATCCGCCCCGCCCCGACGTGGGCACGCTCTTCGAGTATCTGGACCTCGACGACTACCTGCAATTTGGCGGAAGGGCCTGATCCCTGCCCGCCCTCCCAGCAACATGCAAAACCTGACAAAGACAAATACACAATGAACACCTCCCACTCCATCAACTGGTTCAAGGCCGGCCTTGCCGGCCTCATCGGAACCCTCCTCTTCGACATCGTCGGACTCCTTCTCACCGGAACCTGGTGGGACATTCCCGCCGTCCTGGCCAAGGCCGTGGGCGTGCCCTTCCCCGTGGCGCTAGGGATGCACTTCGGAAACGGAGTCGCCTTGGCCGCCATCTATGCGGCCCTGTCCCCTTCCCTTTGGGGACCGGGATGGCTTCGGGCCGTCGCCTTCACCACCCTCGAGACGGTCATGCTCGTCTGGTTCCTGCTTTTCCCCCTCCTTGGGCTCGGAATCGCCGGGACAAAAGGCGGATGGCTCTTTCCCATCCTGTCCATGACACGTCACTGGGCCTACGCCATCCCCCTCATCTACTTCTTCCGCTCCGCAGAGGAGACAAGGTCCGCGACCTCCGGCGAATGCCCGGTTCCGGTGGGCTGAGGAGAATCAAGACCCAATCCACTCCGTTCCCGCGGGCCGTCCCCGGCTCGCGGGACCTTCCTTCGTGAGAGCTCCTGCCATGGGACAGAATTTCACCAATTTCGCCTTCACTCCCGGCGTCCGACATGCACAGGAACATTATGGATCCCGTGCCGCCGGCGAACGCATGGAGAACGGCCCCGATCGTTTCCGCCTCTCTGACGAGGAACGGGACTTCATCGGCTCGCTCGACTTCTTCTTTCTCGCCACCGTCGGCAGCAACGGATGGCCCTACGTGCAGTACCGAGGCGGCGCGAAAGGTTTCCTCCGCGTCCTCGACGACCAGACCCTCGGATTTGCCGACTTTCGCGGTAATCGCCAGTTCGTCAGCGTCGGCAACATCAACGACGGCGGCCGGGTCGCCCTGATCCTGCTCGACTTTCCCCGCCGCGAACGACTCAAGATTTGGGGCACGGCAAGGGTGGAAGATGCCGCGGATAAACCCGAACTGGCCGCGAGACTGTCCGATCCGGACTACGCAGGCTGGGTCGAGCGCCTCGTCACTATTTCGGTCCAGGCCTTCGACTGGAACTGCCACCAACACATCCGTCCGCGCTACACCGAGGAAGAAGTCGTGGCCGACATCGAGCACTTTCTGTCCCTCGTCGCGCCGGAGGAGGGATGCGAGAGATGCGATTCGTGAGCAGGCACTCGCGAATCGAAGAAACCCAGAAGAGACTCATCCAGGTGGTCTTTGACCGCTCGAGCAAGAGTATTCCCTTCTTCAAGTCGTAATTCTCGGCCCACAGCCTGGCGGCATCCGGCTGCTACGCACCGTTCTCCCAAAGCATCGAGTAACATAGGAAGCACTCAGCGTTCTCCTCTTCCGGGAGGATACGATCACGTTCCTCCCGGGCGATGGCGCGCTTCTGAATCTTGTTCTGCGGCTTCGGAAACGCCCGGCGAGGAATGACCGGCCGCGACACACAGCCCACATCGATGTCAAAGTTCTGCAACTGGACGAGGTAGACATTCACCGTCGGAACAGGCGATCTCGTGGTTTCATCGGCTGTCGGATTCAGCCTAAAACCAACTGGTCGGAGAGCCCA
This sequence comes from Verrucomicrobiia bacterium, assembly GCA_020439925.1. Classification (GTDB taxonomy): domain Bacteria; phylum Verrucomicrobiota; class Verrucomicrobiia; order Verrucomicrobiales; family DEV007; genus Arctic95D-9. The sequence goes on from JAGRPC010000154.1 coordinate 15,846, forward strand.
AACGAGCGCCTCAGAGCAGTGCAGGAGCGGTGCCAGAGCGGCCCATTTTATGCACACTTGGCCATTTCAGGCTCAATTCTTGAGTCGAAACTCGCTGCTCTTCAATGCATTATTGAGAGAGCTCCTCCGGTTGGGATCGAACCAACGACCTAATCCATCCGACTCACTGTATTTCAGCAAGTTACAAGGATAGAAACATCCTCAACCGTTGACAAACGTCCTCACTGTTGTCAATTTTGTTGTCACTAAGGCGAGCGTTTTTAGACGAAAACAGCTCCCGGTCCCTCATGCAGACTACTTCAGGGCGGACAGAAGTCGAGTCCATCACTCCACGGTCCGCGAGAAGAAGAATCGGGCCGTCGAGATCTTTGTTTCCCGGGAGAAGAGGAAATTCCCCGACACAGATGGCCAATGCCAATCTGCAACCCGACATGGCCACCATCGTCCGAACGTGGGATTCAAGGCAAACCATGCACGGGCCAGGACAATCCATGCATTGTAAATAAGGAATGTTTGTTCTTTAATTACTACAGCATGCATCCACACCCTGCAATCCGCCCAATCGGTGCGCCCGTGGCGGAAGGTTTTGATTTCAACGACCGTCCGTTTCTTGTCTTCTGGGAGATCACCCGCGCCTGCGCCCTGGCCTGCAGGCACTGTCGGGCCGAGGCCCAACCGCATCGGAACCCGGGGGAACTGGATCCAGCCGGGGCGCTACGGCTGATTGGACAACTCGCCGAATGGAGACCTCCCATGCTCATTCTCACCGGCGGCGATCCCCTGATGCGACGCGACGCGATCGATTTGGTTCGCAATGCCAGTGATGCCGGCCTCCATGTCGGTCTGAGCCCATCGGCGACACCTCGACTCCTCCGGACCGACTTTGCCCAACTCAAGGAAGCCGGGGTGCAGCGCATGTCCCTCAGTCTCGACGGTTCCACCCGGGAGACCCACGATGCCTTCCGTGGAGTTCCCGGCACCTTCGACCGGACCATCGAGGCGGTGAGGCGGGCTCACGCGGCGGGCCTGAGCCTCCAGATCAACACGACCCTCACCCGCGGCAACGTTTACGAATATGAATCCTTCAAGAGGCTGATGTTTGTCCTCAAACCGGCGATGTGGAGCGTCTTCCTCCTCGTCCCGACCGGCCGGGCCGGGCTGGAAGCCCTACCCGAGGCTGCGGAGATCGAGCGGATCTTCGAAGACATGGCGGAGCTCGTCGGGAACGCTCCCTTCGCGGTGAAAACGACCGAGGGCCACCATTTCCGCCGCGTTCTCATCCAGCAGCGCGGCGGCGGGATGGTCCGCTCGCGCCCGGGGCTGAGCTCGCCCGCCGGGATCCGCGACGGTCGCGGGGTGATGTTCATCTCGCACACCGGCGAGGTCTCGCCGAGCGGCTTCCTTCCTATTGTCTGTGGGAATGTCAGGGGAAGCCACCCCGCTGAAATCTACCGCCATCATCCCCTCTTCGTTTCCCTGCGCGACAGCGACGCGCTCGGCGGCAAATGCGGGCGTTGCGAATTCCGCAACCTCTGCGGCGGCTCGCGCGCGCGGGCCTACGGCGTTACCGGCGATCCCTTCGCGGCTGATCCGTCGTGCAGCTACCAGCCCGCCCTCGCCAACTGATCCCTTCGTCACTTGTCATTCCATCCCATGATCAACCTCACCAAACTCTGGACCGGGGCGGCACAGCCCGCCGACGGACTCCGCTACGGACAAGGCTCGCATCCGCACCGCAGTGCGAATGCACGCAAACCCATCACCGTGTGGAACATCACCCGCACCTGCAATCTCCGCTGCGTGCACTGCTATTCCGACTCGAATGCGGCAAAATATCCGGGCGAGCTGACGTGGGAGGAGATGGAAAATGTCGTCGCTGATCTCGCCGCCTACGAGGTGCCCTCGCTGCTGCTCTCGGGTGGCGAACCGATGATCCACCCGCGCTTTTTCGATCTCGTCGAGAAGGCTTCGGCCGCCGGGCTCAAGCTGACCATCTCCACCAACGGCACCCTCATCACGGAGGAGAAGGCCGCCCTTCTCAAGGCCGCCCGGGTCGCCTACGTTGGCATCTCCCTAGACGGAATCGGCGAGATCCACGACCAGTTCCGCCGCAAGGAAGGTGCCTTCGACGCGGCGGTGCGGGGCTTCCGCCATTGCCACGCGGCCGGACAAAAGACGGGACTCCGGTTGACCCTGACAAAACACAACGTCGAAAACATCGACCGCATTCTAGACTTCATCGAGGAGGAGGAGATCCAGCGTGTCTGCTTCTATCATCTCGTTCCGGCCGGCCGCGGCAGCGAGTTGCAGGTGCTCTCGCCAGTGGCCGCGCGCCGCGCCATTGACACGCTCATCGCCCGCGTCGAAACCTGGCATGCCCAGGGCATCGATCGGGAACTGCTCACGGTGACACAGCCCGCCGACGGGGCCTACCTGCTCGTGCGGATGGAGCGCGAAAACCACCCCAACCTCGAAGAGGCGCGACGGCTCCTGAAATGGAATGGGGGCGGTGCCAACAGCTCGGGACGCGGCATCGCCAACATCGATACCCAAGGCAACGTGCACCCCGACCAGTTCTGGCAGGATGTCGTGCTTGGCAACGTGAAGCTCCAGCCCTTTTCCGAGATCTGGGAGGGCCGCAATCCGGCCACGGCCGACACGCTCACTTCGATTCGCTCGATCGGCCTGCTCTCCTCCGAGGACCGCCAGGCGCGCCTCAGCGGCCCCTGCGCCGGGTGTCAATGGTTCGGGATCTGCGGAGGTGGCTTCCGCACCCGGGCCGCCTTCGCCAACCGCGGTGATCTCTGGGGCTCCGATCCCGGCTGTTATCTCCGGGAGGAAGAGCGCCACTCCTCCCTCGCGATGGTGTAAGATCGCGGAAGAGGGCACCCCGCGTGCCGCCGGTCCGCCATGAGTTTCCCCGCCTGCAAACACCGCAAACACAAGGCCAGAGGCCCCCGCAAGAATGGCCTCGCCTGGCTCGCGGCGGAGCCCTACCGCCTCTTTTTCGCGAGCGGGGCTGCATGGGGCGTCGCCGGTGTGGCATTGTGGCCGCTCTTCTACGCGCAGCAGCTTTCCTACTTTCCGAATCTCGTCCACGCGCGCCTCATGATTGAGGCGTTCGGCGGTGCTTTCGTCGTCGGCTTCCTTGGCACGGCCGGCCCCCGCATGGCGACCGCGCCGAAACTGACGCCGACGGAGCTGCTCTGGCTCTTCGGCCTGCACCAGGCCGGCGCGATCCTACACCTGCGCCAGCAGACCGCCTGGGGCGACGCCTGTTTTGTAACTTTGATAGGATCTCTGCTCCTTTGCCTCGTCGTCCGGGTGGCGAAGTTCCGGAAAGAGGCACCGCCTCCGCAGATGCTGCTGGCCCTGACCGGCCTGATCTGCGGATTGGGCAGGACGATCCTGCATCTCAGCGGTGCGAGCCTGCGCGATCCGCAGATCTACCGCCTCTCCAATCTCCTCCTGTATCAGGGCCTGCTGCTGCCTCCGGTGCTGGGGATCGGATCGTTTGTTTTCCCCCGGATGCTGGGCGGTGATTTCGGCGAACCGAAGACCGCGGCCCAGAGCCGGGCAAAGTTCCTCCGCGCCCTCGCCGCCGCGCTCCTGCTGGTGGGAAGCTTCTTACTCGAATCCTACGGGCAGATCGCGGCCAGCTACGCGGTCCGCGCGATCGTCGCGGCGGGCTACCTGCTGATGGAGGTGGACTGGAGAACGCGCCGGGGCGGATCGCTCACCACCGGGTTGTTCTGGTCGCTCGCGATCGGCTGGTTCGGGATCGTCCTCGCGCCGTTTCATTACGTGCAGCACATCGCCATCGAGCATCTCCTCTACATCGGCGGGTTCGGCATGCTCATGCTGATCGTGGGCTCGCGCGTACTCTTCGGGCACAGCGGCGACCTCGAGGGTTTCTTCGCGGAATCCTGGTGGGTGCGCTTCCTCGTCTTCCTCGGTGTTCTCGCCGCGACGACCCGCGCCACTCCTGCCTGGGTGCCCTCCACGACGGTCTCGCACCACATCTACGCGGCCTGGACCTGGGGCATTCTCTCGCTGCTCTGGCTCATCTGGCACCGGAAGCGTTTCGTAAAGCGCGACGAGGAGGATTGAGCGTGGGCCATCTTCCCATCGGGTGCGGCAACGGCATTTCCCGCAAGCACGGCAGGGAAAGCGTAACGTGATCAGCGACCGGCCGGAGAGTCGCGGTGATCCTTCCGCTCCTGAATCATGCCGTCCTCGACATCGAGGATGCGGTCGAAAACGTCCAGAGTGCGATGGTCGTGGGTGACGACGAGGACGCCGGCACCCCGCTCGTGGGCAATCCGGGCGAACAACTCCATCACCTGCCGTCCCAGGGTGCTGTCGAGTGCGGCGGTGGGTTCGTCGGCGAGGATGAAGGTCGGGTCGTTGGCGAGAGCGCGGGCAACGGCGACGCGCTGCTGTTCGCCTCCTGAGAGAGCCGTGGGGAGGTTTTTCGCGCGAGCCTCGACACCAAGATAACCGAGCAGTTCGAACGCCCGTTTCCGGGCGGCCCGGGGTGCGACGTCATTCACCTCGAGAGCGATTTGCACATTCTCGAGGGCGGTGAGGAAAGGGATGAGGTTCGCCTTTTGGAAAACGAAGCCAAGGTGTTTGCGACGGAAGGCACGCAGATCGACGAGGGCGCGCGGTCCTTCGAGCGCGGGTTCTCCATTGATGGTGACGCGGCCGCTCGTCGGCGGATTGATCAGGGCCATCGCGGTGAGAATGGTGGACTTCCCCGAGCCGCTCGGCCCCAGCATTCCGACAATCTCGCCGCGGGCGATCTCGAGGCTGGCGTCGCTGATCGCGACGACCTCGGTGCGGCCACTGCCGTAGACCTTGCGGAGATGTTCGACCACGATGGCGGGTGCGGTGCTCATGCGGCGAGAACGGTGTTCGGCTCGATGCGCATCGCCTTCCAGATCCCGAGAAAACTGGCGAGGATGGAGATGACGACGACAATCACGGCGAGGCTGGCGAGATCGGAGGAGGAGATCAAAACGAGCCTCGGAAAACGCGGAAAGGCATACTGTCCGCCCCACCACGCGATCCCATAGCCGGCGAAGCCCATGAACAGGGCCTGCTGCAGAATCAAGCCGATGATGACCGGGTTGCGCGATCCAATCAGTTTCAGGAGCGCGATGTCACGCACCTTGTCAAGAGTGAGCGTGTAGACGATGAGCGCGATGATGATGGTCGAAATGACGATCAGGAGGCCGCGGAAGAGACCCAGTTGCCGCCGCGCCTTGTCCACCATCCCGGAGAGCAGCAGGTTTTTCTGCTCCTCGGTCGAGTAGACGGTGATGTCCGGCCAGGTCTCGAAGGTGCGGCGCACCGCTTCCGGATCCGCTCCGGGGGCCAGCGAGACGAGCACGGCACTGACCTGAGGTGTCGCGAAGGCCGGAATGCCGCTCGAAAGTCCTACGGCGCGTTCCAGGAAGAGGGGCTGTTGCCTCCCGATATCGACCGCCTCGACCCGGGCGCGACGAGCGGCCCGCTCCAGACGGATCGCCTCGCCGGGTTGATCGAACTGGATCGCCATGGCGTCGCCGACGGTGAAAAAGGCCAGGCCGTCGCCGCCCGTTCCGACCATGCCGCGGGTGATTCCGACGACTTCGTATTGATTCTTTCCAAGAGCGATCTTCGTGCCGAGGGGGAGATCGAGCGAGTCGTCGGCGATCATTTCATAATGTCCCTGCCGCAACGAGCGGCCCGCGACGAGAGGAACCCAGTCGCCTCGATCCTCCGGCCAGGACAATCCCTGGACGACCATCCGAAGTGGGCGCCCCTCGCGCTCGCGCTGAATCATGTGGGAAACGAAGCGACGGGCCTCCGCCACGCCGGGGACGGCGCGGGCGCGGTCCTCGAGATTGCCGGGGATTCGCGAGATCTCCGCGAAGGGGCCCCGTGTCCGTCCCTGAACGATCCACAGATCCGCACCGACGCGATCCACCAGCAGGGTGGCCTCGTGGATGAGACCGCGATAGATGCCGCCCATGCCCATCACGATCATGAGGAGCATTCCGATCCCCACCGTGGTAAAGGCGAAACGTCCCGTGTTGTGCCGGATGTCGCGGATGGCAAGGTTCATGGCCGTGTGGTGATGCGCTGCCCCTCGCTCAGGCCGGCCCTTCCCGGATCCGGTACCCGCACGACCTCTTCTCCTCCTTGCAGCCCCTCGGCGATCACCAGAAGATCCCTCCCCTGCGCTCCGGGAGAAAGGTCACGCCAGCGAGCCCGGCCTGCTACATTGACAAAGGCACCCGCATGCCCGTCCCTCCGCCCGAGAAATTCCGGCGGGAGGAGTACGGCGTCTTTGGTGTTCCCCGTCTCGATGAAGACTTCCGCGCGCTGCCCGATCGCCCAGTTGGGTGGCAATTCGGTCACCCTAACATCGACGAGGAACTCCCGCGTCTCGCGGTCCATCTCGCGCCCGAGTCGGGAAACTTTTCCGGGATAATCGCGGTCGGGATCGGAACGAAAGACGATGCGGGCGTTTTGGTCGGTTGCGAGTGCCGTCATGCTGGTCTCATCGACCCAAGCACTGACCCATAGCTCGTCGAGGGAGATGATTTGCATCAGGGACGCTCCCGGCACGAGGACGTCCCCCGGATCGCGGTCGCGACGGATCACGAGACCGGCGTAGGGGCTGTGAAGTTCGGTGAAGCCGAGCAACTCCTCGCGGAGAAGGAGCGTCTTTTCCGCCACCCCGACCTGGGCCGTCGCCTCGGCGATGGTCGCATGGGAACGGCTCAGATCCGCTTCGGCGACTCGCAGGGATTCGGCGGCTTTGTCCGCATCGGCCTGGGCGACCGACCGAGTGACGGCCAATCCCGTCTTCCGCTCGTAGTCAAGTTTTGCCTGGGCGAGCACCGCCTCCGATCTCGCGAGATCCGCGCGAACACGCTCGAGGGTCTGTTGCGCCGTCGCGAGGGTGGCCTCGGCAATGGCCACCTGCTGCTTGGATTCCGCGTCGTCGAGCCGCGCGAGCAACTGACCCGCCTCCACCGGATCGCCCTGATCGACCAACACTTCGACGAGACGTTCCTGAATGCGGGCGCTGATGGTCGTCTTTATCCTCGCTTCCAAAGTCCCCGTGCCCATTACCTCCAATGCGAGGTCACCCTTTTCGACGGTGTGCGAAACCACCGCTTTCCGGGCAATCTTGAAGTGATAGATCGCAAAGCCAGCCGCGCCAAGAACCAGAAGAATCGCGAGAGAATTACGGAACCTTGGGATTTTCATCGAACAACGGACAAGAAATCGATTCGCGATGGGAAAGGCCGTCAAGCACGGGCGGATGGTGGCATGGGGAATGGCGGGGTAGCAGGAGCGCTTCGGGACCAACCGGACTCCCAGCCTGCCTGTCAACCGGTCACAAGAAGAGAGGAGGTTATTAAGCAAGGGGTAAACAAAGAATCCCTACCCGCCCCCGACAAGCTCAGGGGCAAAAACAGCCAGCTTCGTGTTCTCAAGGAAATCGCGGCTGCGCTCCTGCAGGGAAAGGAGCGACTCGTGCAGGGGACAGGGCTCGCCATGGCCGCACCAGCCTTGTCCGAAAGGGCAGAGCGAGGGCGGCTCGGTCTGCTCGAAGAGCGAGACGATGCCGAGGAGATTGATCTCCGCGGGGTCCTTGGCCAACTGATAGCCGCCACCTGGCCCGGGTTGCCCCCGCACCAGTCCCGCCGACGAGAGTTGGGTGAGCAGCTTCGCGGTGAGGGCGTGGGAGATCCTCCGAGATTCCGCGATCTCCGCAGAACCCGCCAAGACCCCCGGGCGGGCGGCGAGATAACTCATCACGGCGATGGCATTCGAGGCGGTTTTTCCGTAGACGAACATGGAGATCGAAATCTATTTCTCCGCTCAAACGCGCGGATTGAACCGTCAACCGCAAATCTGGAGACTCCGTCACGGCCATTGAAAGCATGTCAGCCAATACCGGGCAAATCAAGAAAAAACGAACGTTTTATCTTTTAACGTGAATCCTACGCTTTTGGTCTCCCGTGGACCGATCGAATCGACAGATCCAGGCCACTTCCGCCGTCTCCTCACCCTTCCGAAGGGATCGACAGGGCATCCTCCGGGTCAACGGTCCGGGCACCGGATGCGTCGCGAAGTTTCCGGCTGTGGACATTGATCGTGATCTTGATAAGAAGGGTGTAGATCATGAGTCCGAGCGCCCAGATGCCCGCGGTAACTTTCCATTCCGTGAGGCTGGGCCGGTATTCGACGATCTCATGCAGGGTGCTGGGGATGAAAGCCGGGATGATCATGCCCATGCCTTTCTCGATCCAAAGTCCCACGAAGGCAAGGAGACAGGCCGTGTTGAGAATGACGGGACGCCGGTTGACGCCGGGCTGCAGGAAGAGGAGGACGGCCACCAGAGTGAAGGCGAGGGCGGTCCAAATCCACGGAACGAGCTCGCTGTGGCCGTGGAGTCCGAAATAGAGGTATTTGGCCGCGCTGGTGTGGCTGCCGCCGGTGTAGAATTCGACGAAGACCTCGGAGACGACCATCAGCAGATTCACGAGAATGGTGACGCGGATGATGCCCACGAGCGTGCGGATCGCCCCCTCACCGAACATGCGGCCGGTCTGCCAGCGGATGATCTGGATGGCCACGATGATGAAGGCGGGGCCGCTGACAAAGGCGCTGGCAAGAAAACGCGGGGCAAGCAGGGCGGTATTCCAGAAAGGCCGTCCGCCGAGGCCACAATAGAGAAAGGCGGTCACGGTATGGATGCTGATCGCCCAGACGATGCTCAGGAGCACGGCGGGCACGTACATCTTGGGATCGGGCGCCTGGGCGCGGAAACGTTTGTAAAGAAGGTAGACGCAGATGTGGAGATTGATGATCAGGTAGCCGTTCAGCACGATGACATCCCAGGTGAGCATCGAGACGGGGAAATTGAATTTTCCGAGGCCCGGGATCATGTGCCAGAATCGGTCGGGGCGCCCGAGATCACACACGACGAACATGATGCTCATGACGATCGCGGCGATCGCGAGGAGCTCTCCGATAATGACGATGTCGTGCATCTGCTCGTCATGGTAGAGATAGGCCGGAATGACCATCATCACCCCGCCCGCGGCGAGCCCGACGAGGAAGGTGAAGTTCGCGATGTAGAGTCCCCACGAGACATGGTCGCTCATGGCGGTGACGGCCATGCCGTCGCGCACCTGAACGGCCCAGGCGTTGGCGCCGACGAGGAAAACCGCGGTGAGCAGCGTCATCCACACGTAGAACTTCCAGCCGCCCTCGACGGACTGGCTCAGGGCGTTCCGGAGGAAACGCACGTACTGCCTCCACTCGGGCACGGGCTTGGCCGGCACCGGCGCGGCACCGGCATCGAGGCTTGACGGATCACTCATCGAAGAAATAGAAAAACTGGGGTTTTAGGCCGAGCTCCTCCTTGAGGACGAAGACGCGCTTGTTCGCGAGGACCCAGCGGATCTCGGACTCCGGATCATTGAGATCGCCGAAAACGCGGGCGCCGGTGGGGCAGGCCTCGAGACAGGCGGGAAGGCGGCCGTTTCGGGTGCGGTGGAGGCAGAAGGTGCATTTCTCCATCACCCCCTGCGGGCGGATGCGGTTGCTCAGGTAGCTCTGGTCGGGATTGATCTCCGCGGCGGCGATCTCCGGCTTCTGCCAGTTGAAGCGGCGGGCGTGATAGGGGCAGGCGGCCTCGCAGTAGCGACATCCGATGCACCAGTTGTAGTCCACCACGACGATGCCGTCGGGCTCCTTCCAGGTGGCTTCGACCGGGCATACGTCCACGCAGGGCGGGTGCTCGCACTGCTGGCATTGCACGGGCATGTAGTACTTGTCGGGCTGCGGAACGGGATGGTCGTAATGGACGTCTCCCTTCTCGAAATCCATCGAGCCCTTCGTCATCTCGAAGACGCGGATGTAGCTCTGGTGCGAGGGGCGGTCGTGGTTGTTCTCGAGATGGCAGGCCTCGGCGCATTTCCTGCAGCCATTGCAGATCGAGAGGTTCAGGGCGTAGCCGAACTTGACGCCCTCGCGCGGCTTCGGGTCGGCGATGGTGACGTCGGCGCCATACTGCTCCTTCGTCTCGCGGGTGAGCCGCTCCAGGACGGCGGAGAGTTCCTCCTTTGTCAGCTCCTTGTAGTGCTTTTGCAAAAACTCGTCCATCGAGGTCTGCTGCGTCAGCTCGGTGAGTGGAGCGAGGGCTTTGGCGTAGGCCGCGACTCCGAGGGTGGCGCCAATTCCCTTGAGCACGGCGCGGCGGGTGGATCCGCCGGGATTTCCGATTGGATCGGACGGCGTCGGGGAACCCCCGGAGCAGGAACAGTTGCCGGAGCAGGGCGTTCTGGGCTTGTCAGGATCGGGATCGTTCATGCTCGGGATCAGTGCTCCGCGGGGACGGAAATGCGGTCGCGCGGAGGAAGGACGGGACGCACGAGGGGGAACTCGGGGTGGTGCGGATCGTGGCAATCGACGCAGTTGTTGCGCACGCGGGGGCCTTGGGAAAGATCCCAATATCCGTTCATGCCTCCGTGGCTGCCGTGGAGGTAGTCGCGCATCGCGGTCCCGTGGCACTGGGCGCACAGCGTCATGACGTCGGGAAAGGCCACCCGACGCCCGTCGGCGAGATGGAGGGAGTCGTAGTCCTTCGCATTGTGGCAGCTCAGGCAGGTGAGATTGCCGTGATTGTAGTTGAGCCCGGCGTGGGCCTGAACAAGGTCGTGAGCGGTGTTGCGGGCCGGGTTCGGCGTGGTGGTGCTGTGGCAGGTGCTGCAGGCGGCGGTGATGGCCTTGCCCTGGGAGTCTTTCAAGCCGGTGTCGAGCCTCGGCGTGTCGGGTCCCGGCTTGATCGTGATCGGATGAAGCGCGTGCGTCTTTTTCGCGGTTGCCGACTCGACGGGCTCGGCGGTGGAAAGGCTCTTCTGCGCCCAAACCGCCGCGAGACTGGAGAGGGATACCAGGATCACGAGGCCGCCCCAGGCGAGGACGGGATGTTGTTTCAGCACGCGGATCATGGAGGGCAATCGAAGTCGTGACGGATGCGCACGAGGCGGAACTGCCCGCCCGGCAGGGCCATGACCGTGTCCCACCAGTCGGCGTCCTCGTAACGGTAGCGGAACTGCACGGCCCTCGCGGCTCCCTCGAGGAGAAGGCGGCGTCCGTCCTCGAGGGTGAGGGTCGGAGCCTCCGTCACATGGCCCGTGGCGGCGTATTTCGGAATCACCTCGGTGAGGCGGGCGCAGGCGGCGATGTCGCGGAGAAGATTCTCAAGTTCCGCGGCGTCGAAGGTGGCCTGCTGCAGTTCCGGCAGCGGCGGGATGGCAGGTGGCTCGCTCATGCGGGATGCGGGGTGGAAGTTTGTCGTTGCGGCAACATCAGCACGGCGTTCCGCGGAGCGGGGCAGGTGTCCTGACAAACACCGCATCCGGTGCAGGCATCCGCCACGACCATGGGCATGCCGCGTTCCTTCTTCATCGCTCCAGGTACGGGACATCGCTCGACACAGGCGGAACAGAAGGAAGTCAGCGCAAGGCAGAAGCGGCCCTGCACGACGGCGACCTTCGGAACCGGTGGATCCGGATTTTCTTCCTGGACCATGGGCGGCGCCACCGGCCCGGACGTCCGCTCGAAGGGTCGGCGGAAGGCGGCGAAGAATCCGCGTCTGGACAAGCCGTCGTTCATGGGTTCGATGGAATCGGTGCCGGTGGAGGCGCGGGTTCCCCCTCCGCGGAAACGGCATCCGCCGTCTTCACCGCATCGAGTGGAAGAGCCGGGAGAAACTGCCGCTGGTCGCTCGCTGCGGCCGACACATGGCATTGCGAACAGGACTGGCGTTCCGGATGCGGCGTGCGGAGGGCGAAGAGCCCGTTTGGTCCGTGGCAACTCATGCAGTCGCTCCTCATTAGGGTGCGGTGCGGCACCACGGGCGGCGCTCCGGGCCATGCGCGGGGGCCGGCGGGCGGCGCTTCGGCACCCTGGAAGGAGTTGTCGGTCAGGGCGACCGCAAATACCGCCGCTTCGGCGGCGCTGAAGGCCCCCTGCGACGAGACGTGGCACTGCGTGCAACTGCCGCCGAAGGTGGGATGGCTGATCTTCGAGGCGAAGCGGTCCTTCACCTGCAGGCCCTGGCCGTGGCAGGCGAGACAGGCCGCCGACGAATCCTGGGTGATGGGATGAGGCACCACGGGCGGGGCTCCATCGTAGGCCCGGCGGCCGGCGCGGGCCTGCAGGGCCGCCCGTTTCACCTCCGGCGCCACCGGTTGGGCTCCGCCCGGCGCGGAGGCGGCCGGCTGCCGGAAATCCACGAGCGAATTCCGCCATTCCGCGTTCGGGCCGTGCAAGGACCAGTCCTGTTCGATGTAGCGCACCGCCACCGGCACGTCCGTGGCCCCGGTGAGATCGCGGTGGGTGCCCTCTTTTACCACGGGCACCGCCCGGGTCATGGCGATGGCGGAATTCGTTTGCCGCAAGCCCACGAAATAACCGCTCACCGCCACCAGCACGATGATGCCTCCGGCGATAAGGCCGGACTCGACGCGCTTGGATTTCGGATGTTCTGGCATGAATCACGAAGCGGCGCCAGCGCGGGCCACCGCCGCGGCGCATTTCTTGTAGTCGGGTTCTTTGGAGACGGGATCGATCTCGCCGAGGGTGAGATCGTTGCACAGAAGGCGCTCGTCGAAGAAAGGGATGAAGAGCGACCCACGCGGCGGGTGCCCGCGTCCGTCGAACCAAACCGGCAGGCGAAGCTCGCCGCGACGAGTCTTCACCACGATGCTCTCGCCATTGGAGAAGCCACGCTCACGCGCATCCTCCGGATGCATTTCCACATACGCGTGCGGCATGGCCGCGTGAAGCTGCGGAATGCGCCGGGTCATGCTGCCGGTGTGCCAGTGCTCGAGGACCCGGCCCGTGCAGAGCCAGAAGGGAAACTCGGCATCGGGCTCCTCGGCGGCCTTTTCGGCAGGGGCGAACCAGATGAGCGCCTTGTCGTCCTTCGTGACGGAATGGTAGAACTGGATCTCCGAGCCCTTCTTCACGTAGGGATCGTCGAACTCGCTGAAGCGGAACCTCGTCTCGCGCCAGGTGCCGTCGGCCTGTTGCACGACGGGCCAGCGCAGACCGCGGGCCTTCACATACTCGTCGTAGGGCGCGAGGTCCTTGTGCTTGTAGCGGCTGAAGGCCCGGTATTCCTCGAAGAGGGCCTTGTCCACGTTGATGTCGTAATAGCGCGGCCACTCCCACACCGGTACTTCCTCGCCCTGGTCGTCCCTCAGCGAGAACAGGAAGCGCCCGTCCTTGTCCTTCATCCCCGCATGGCCCAGGTCATGGAGGCGGCGGGCCACGGCGATGATCTGCCAGCAGTCGTCGCGCGCCTCGCCGGGGGGCTTCACCATGCGGAACCACTGCTGGGTGCGGCGCTCGCTGTTTCCGAACATGCCGTTTTTCTCCACCCACATCGCCGAAGGCAGGACGAGGTCCGCGAGCTCCGTCGTGGCCGTGTGGTAGACATCGGACACGATGAGGAATTTGTCGGGCTGCCCGGCCTTCGCCTTGAAGAGCTTGTGCAGGTTCGGCAGCGACTGCCCGGGGTTCGTCACCTGCACCCAGAGCGTGCGGATGTCGCCCCCCTGGTCCGTCGGCGTGCAGAACTTCTCCCACATCAGCACGGTGTGATGCCCGATCTTCGGATGGATGCGGCCCTCCGGCACGTTCCAGATCGCTTCCGCCTCGCGACGGTGCTCCTCGTTCAGGATGAGCCGGCCACCCGGCAGGAAATGGCACATCGTTCCGACCTCCCGCGCCGTGCCGCAGGCGCTCGGCTGCCCCGTGAGCGAGGTCGGCGCGTCGCCGGGCCTGCCAAAGTGACCACTGAGAAGATGGATCCCGTGACAGAGACGGTTCGCGTTGGTGCCGCGGCTGTGCTGGTTGAAGCCCATGCACCAGGTCGAGGTGATGCGAAGGTCGCGGTTTGCAAACAGGTCCGCGAGCAGGTGGATCTTCTCGGCGGGAACGCCGCTCAGCGCTTCCACATGCTCCGGCGTGTACGGGGCGAGCGCGGCCTTGTACTCGTCGAAACTCATCGCATCGCCCTGCAGCGGCGCCGCGGGGGAAGCGTTCGGATCTTTCGGCGCCTGGCGGAAGTTGCAGAACTTCTCCACGAACTTCGGGTCGAAGGCGTTCTTCCGGATCAGCAGGTGCGCGATGCCGTTCAGGATCGCGAGATCGCTGTGCGGACGAAACTCCAGGTAATGGTCGCAAAACTCGGTCGTCCGCGTGCGGCGCGTGCCGATGTCGATGATCGTCACCTTTTCCCCGCGGGTGCGGCGGTCGATGACCCGGCTGAAGAGCACCGGATGCATCTCGGCCATGTTG
>JAGRPC010000155.1 GCA_020439925.1 Verrucomicrobiia bacterium
ACCTTTCGTAGCACACGGAAGGAAACCGCGGCAATTGCTCAACCCAGGCTCAATCCGACAAACAGGGAAACCACCCCGACACCCAGGGTCCATTTCCCCCAGGTTTCTCCCGTACAGGCAACCCAGAGGGCATAACCAGGGATCAGGAAGACCCGCAGGACCTCGCCGAATCCGTTGGAAAACGACATCACCATCGCCACAAGCTGGAGGATCACCAGGCAAAGGAATCCAATGGCTACCAGGCTGGTTGCAAAGAGGTCCATCTCGATCCGGATCTTTACTCGTGCGTTGGAAAAGCGTTTCTCATCCAATCCTCAACGGGTCGCCGTCACTTCCCCGAGACCCATGACCCGTGACGGCTGGGTTTCGTCAGCGACCCTCTCCACGTCCGCCGCAACCACTTTGTATTCCGGGCAGAGGGTCTCGGCGTCGTGACCGGAGCCGGTGACGTTGTTCACGAGGGCTTCGGGGAAGTGGAAGGTCGTGTAGAGAATGCCCGGCTTCACCTCGTCGGTGAGGCGGGCCCTGAGCTTCACTTCGCCGCGGGCGGAGAAGAGCCTCACGTGGTCGCCTTCCTCGATGCCCTTCCTCGCGGCGTCGTCGGGATGGATGGCGAGGAGATCCTCGGTCACGATGAGGGCGTTGCCGGTGCGGCGGGTCATCGTGCCGCAGTTGTAGTGCTCGAGGATACGGCCCGTCGTGAGGATGAAGGGAAACTCGCCGTGGTAGCGAAGGATTTCCGGTGATTCCTCGAAGGGGAAGAAGTGGAACTTGCCGAGCCCCCGCTTGAACTGGCCACGGTGCATGATCTTCGTGTCGACGCCGCCCTCGAGAATGGGCCACTGCTTGCCCTGGTCTCCGAGATTCTCCCAGGTTGCGCCCGCGAAGAAGGGGACGATCCGGGCGATCTCGGCGAGAACGCCGTCGGGGGTGTAGTCCTCCTGCGGGAAACCGAAACGCTGGAGGATCTCCGCCATGATGACCCCGTCGGGCTTGGTGCCCTCGAGCGGGGGAATGACGGCCTTGACCCGCTGGACGCGGCGCTCGCCGTTCGTGAAAGTGCCGCTCTTCTCGAGGAAAGAGGCCGCGGGCAGGATGACGTTGGCGAACTTCGCCGTTTCGGTCATGAAGAGCTCCTGCACGACAAGGAACTCGAGGCTGTTCATCGCTTCCTTGACGTGCTCGGAATCCGGGTCGGTCTGGACGACATCCTCGCCCATGAGCCAGAGCGCCTTGAGGCGGCCGTCGATGGCGGCATCGAACATCTCGGGAATTTTCCAACCCGGCTCCTCGCTGAGCTCCACGCCGTAGAATTCCTCGTAGTGGCGGTGCACCTCGGGGTCCTCGACGGGGAGATAACCCGCGCCCTGGTGGGGCTGGCAGCCCATGTCCGCGGCGCCCTGGACGTTGTTCTGGCCGCGCAGAGGATTCACTCCCACTCCGGGACGTCCCACGTTTCCGGTCATCATGGCGAGGTTGGCGATGAGCATGACCGTCTTCGCCCCCTGGTTGTGTTCGGTGACCCCGAGTCCGTGGAAGCTCATCGCCGCTTCCGCGCCGGCGTATTCAATGGCGGCGGCGCGCACCAGCTCACGATCGACCCCGGTGATGCGCTCGAGCTCGTCGAGATCGAGGGATCGGAGCCCGGCCTCGAATTCCTCCCAGTGCTCGCAGCGTTTTGCGACGAAGTCCCGGTCGACGAGCCCGGCTTCGACAATGAAGCGGGCCATCATGTTGAGGAGAGCGACATTCGTGCCTGGCCGGAGCTGGAGATGATATTTCGCGTAGGGAACCAGCTCGATCTCGCGGGGATCGATGATGATCAGGGGCACCCCCTTCATCGCGCGCTGCTTGATCTTCGATCCGGTGACGGGATGGCCCTCGGTGGGGTTCGCCCCGATCACGAGGATGCAGGCGGTGTGCTCGAGATCCTCGATCGAGTTCGTGGCGGCACCGGTGCCGAAGCTCTGCTGCATGCCGTGGGCGGTGGGGCTGTGGCAGACGCGCGCACAGCAGTCGATGTTGTTGTTGCCCATCACCGCCCTCATGAACTTCTGCATGAGGTAGTTCTCCTCGTTCGTGCAGCGGGCCGAGGAAATACCGGCGATGGCCTGGCCCCCGTGCTCTTCCTTGATGCGGGTGAGATTCGCGACGATGTGGTCGTAGGCCTCCTCCCAGGTCGCCTCGGTGAAGTGCCCGTTGTAGCGGATCAACGGCGTGCGGAGGCGGTCGCGGTGGTTCACGAACTTGAAGGCAAAGCGGCCCTTGAGGCAGGTGTGAGAATGGTTCACCTCGGAATCGGCGGGCGCCTGGATGCTGAGAACCTCGCGTCCCTTCGTCGCCACGTTGAGGTTGCAGCCGACCCCGCAGTAGGTGCAGACGGTGCGGGTCTTCTTCGTCGCCTCGATCGACTTCGACTGGAAGACGTCGCTGATCGCCGAGGTCGGGCAGGCCTGCGAGCAGGCGCCGCAGGAGACGCAGGTCGAGTCCATGAAGGACTGGTCGAGCCCCTTGATGATGCGGGCGTTGAAGCCGCGACCGTGCATGGAGAGGACGTGCTGGCCCTGCACCTCGTCGCAGGCGCGGACACAGCGCGAGCAGTTGATGCACTTCGACAGGTCGCTCGTCATGTAGGGATGCGAGAGGTCCTTCTTGCGGTCGAGGTGGTTGGCCCCGGCGGGGTAGCGCACCTGGCGCACGCCGACCTTCGCGGCCACGGTCTGGAGTTCGCAGTTACCGTTGACCTCGCAGGTGAGACAGTCGAGCGGGTGATCGGAGAGAACGAGCTCGACGATGTTGCGGCGCAGCTTGCGGACCTTGGACGACTCGGTGAAGACGTGCATGCCTGCCGCGAGCGGAGTGTGACAGGAGGCAACCACCCGCCGCGGACCGTCGGCCTGCAGGGCAACCTCGACGGAACAGACCCGGCAGGCCCCGTAGGGCTCGAGCTGCGGGGCATCACAGAGCGTGGGAACAAATCCGCGGCCGCGGTGCCGGTCGATGAAGTTGAGGAGGGTGTCGCCTTCTTCGAAGAGCATCGCTTCGCCATCAAGAAAGGCGGTGAGGGAGGAGAGGTCCTGGACCATGGGGAAAAGGGGTTGAGGAGTTGAGGGATTCAGGCTTTGAAGGCTTGATCGGTTTGGGAAAAGAAGTGAGGAGGTAGGATAGGCTGATCGCTAAAAGCTAGGCGCTGACCGCTCCACCGAAATAAGATGCGAGCTCTACTTCGAAGTGTTTCATCGCATTCTTGATCGGAAGGGGAACGCCTCCGCCGAGGGCGCAGAGGCTGGTCTGCTCCATCGTATCGAGGAGGTCGGTCATGAGTTCACGGTCGATTTTGAAATCGGACTCCGACCTTGCCTTCGCGATGAGCTCCTTTCCCCGCGTGCTGCCGAGGCGGCAGGGGAAACACTTGCCGCAGCTCTCGTCGGCGGTGAACTGGAAGAGGTGCTGCAGATACTCGATCATCGGCATCGACTCGGGGATGCTGACGACTCCGGCGTGACCGAGGAGGAAACCCGCCTTCTTGAAGGATTCGAAGTCGACGGTGAGTTCGCCGATCTTTTCCACGGGGATGAGTCCACCGAGGGGCCCGCCGATCTGCACGGCCTTCACCGGGTTCCTGAATCCGCCCGCCATCGCGAAGACCTCCTCGAGCGGCGTGCCCATGGCCACCTCGTAGATGCCGGGTTTGGCGAAGTGCGAGTCGAGGGAGAGCAGCTTCGGCCCCGTCGACTGCGGCGTGCCGATGGCCGCGTAGCCCTTGCCGCCGAGCGTGAGGATGGCGTGGAGGTTCGCGAAGGTCTCGACATTGTTGACAATAGTCGGCTTGCGGAAGAGGCCCTCGACCGTGGGGAAAGGCGGCCGCGTCCGCACCTCGGGCCGCTGGCCCTCGATGCTGGCGAGCAGGGCGGTTTCCTCGCCGCAGATGTAGGCTCCGGCGCCCTTGATCGTTTTCAGGTGAAAATCGAAGCCGGAGCCGCGGATGTTTTCCCCGAGCAGTCCGGCGGTGTGCAGATCGGCGATGGCCTCGTTCACCCGAGTGAGGGAGTCGGGATACTCGGCCCGGATGTAGAGCACGCCGGTGTTCGCCCCGGCATACCAGCCTGCCACCATCATCCCGAGGAGGACGCTGTGGGGACGCTCCTCCATGAGATATTTGTCGATATAAGCCCCCGGATCGCCCTCGTCGGCGTTGCAGACGATGTATTTCACAGGACCCTCGGCGGAGCGGCAACCGGCCCACTTGAAGTGGAGGGGAAATCCGGCCCCACCTCGTCCCCGGAGGCCGCTTTCCTTCAGTTCACCCGCGAGCGCGTCGCGGTCGTCTCCCTGGATCAGCGCGACAAAGGGCTCGTAGTAGGCCTCGATTCCCGGAAAAGGTGCCGTGAGGATCGCGGGCTCGAGGGCGGAGACGACCTCGTAGCGGTCAGCCGCATCGCCTTCGCCCGTGGTGAAAAGGGTTTCCAGCGCAACCTCGGAGAGACCCGAGTAATTCTTACCCTCGTATTGGAAGGCCCCTCCCTGATGACAGCGCCCCAGGCAGCAGATGTGGCCGATCTCCTCCCCGGGGAACTGCGCAGCGGCAGCCTCGTGGAGCTTTTCCTGCGTTCCCGCGCAGAGACAGGCCGAACCGTTGCAAAGGAAGACCTTCTTGCCCTCGTTCTCCTTTTTCAGGAAATCGTAGAAGGAGACCGCACCGAGGGTGAGGGCGTCTCCGAAGAGGTATTCCTTGCCGAGAGCATGGACCGTTTCGGGGGCTTCGGCGGTCCCGTCCGCCTCGGCCGCCTGGACCATGCGTTCGAAGAGGTTCGGCTCGAGGCCGCGGCGGAAGGAGAGGGCGCTGAGGTTCTTGGACATGGGGAAATCCCATCAAATCTACCAAAAAGCCCCCCGCGAGGGCAAGTCCGCAGGGACAAAGAAGCCTCACGCGATCACAGACGTAAGAAGGACAAGGAGGCAGGCCACCCCGCCCGGGCCGGACGGGGCTA
>JAGRPC010000156.1 GCA_020439925.1 Verrucomicrobiia bacterium
GGCAGGCCGATGATGGCCTCGACGAGGTCGTTCTCCAGCACGTAGCGGCGGATCTCGCTCTCGCCCGAGCCGGCCCCGCCGGTGAACAGGGGCGAGCCGTTCAGGACGATGCCGAAGCGGCTGCCGCCGTCCTTGGCCGGGCGCATCTTGGAAATGAGGTGGAGGAGGAACAGCAGCGAGCCGTCACTGACGCGCGGCAAGCCTGGGCCGAAGCGGCCGTTGTAGCCCTGCTCTTTGGCCTCCTTCTCGATCTCCTTCTGGATCTTTTTCCACTCCACGCCGAAGGGCGGATTCGAGAGCATGTAGTCGAAGTGTTTCCCGGTGAGGCCGTCGGCGGAGAGGGTGTTGCCGAAGATGATGTTGGCGATGTCCTGCCCTTTGATCAGCATGTCGGCCTTGCAGATGGCGTAGGACTCGGGATTCAGCTCCTGCCCATACATCACGAGCCGGGCGTCGGGATTGATCTCGGCGAGGTGTTCGCCCGCGACACTCAACATGCCGCCGGTGCCGGCGGTGGGATCGTAGATGGAACGGACCACGCCGGGCCGGGTCAGGGCTTCGTCGTCCTCGATGAACAGCAGGTACACCATCAGGCGGATGACCTCGCGCGGGGTGAAGTGCTCCCCGGCGGTCTCGTTCGACAGCTCGGCGAACTTGCGGATCAGTTCCTCGAAGACGGCGCCCATCTGGGCATTGCTGACCGCCTCGGGGTGCAGATCGATGGTGGCAAATTTCTCCGTCACCAGATAGAGCAGCCCGCACTTGTCGAGCCGGTCGATCTGGATGTGGAGATCGAAGCTGTCGAAAATGTCCCGCACTGCCGGCGAGAACCCGCGCAGGTAGGCCCGCAGGTTTTCCCCGATGTGGTCCTGGTCGCCCATGAGCCGCTTCAGGTCGAGCGGCGAGTCGTTGTAGAAGAGCTGGCCGGAGATCTTCAGCAGGAAGGGCTCGGGATTGAGCCCGGCAGACTCGCGCTTCGTCTTTTCGGCGAGGACGGCGGCCTTGGTGGGCTCCAGCACGCAGTCGAGGCGGCGGAGGACGGTGAAGGGCAGGATGACCTTGCCGTAGTCGGACTGCTTGTAATCGCCGCGGAGCAGGTCGGCGACGGACCAGAGGAAGGAGGAGAGGTTCGGGTCGGCCATGGAGGGATCGGAAATGACGGGGGTCGGGGCGCCGGGACGCGTCCGGACTAATACGGGCGCGATTTTTTTACCCCGTTCCCCAAACCGGGGCAAGACCCGAATGGCGGGAATGTCAGGGTAGCGGATGCGGGGCTCCTCGATTCCTGCCCGGAGTGGGACAGGTGTTGGGGAAGGGCGGCTGAATCGGTAACTCCATGCCCCCTAATGGGAAAGGGAATGAATCGCTAAACGAACTTCCCCTCTGCGAGGTGAAAGGAACATCCTCTCACGAACCGAAATCGAAATATGAAATGAAAACCAAATCAAAGAAGATGAAGAAAGCCACGATCCATGAACATCTGAACCACTTTCAGGCGGGGTTCGAAAGCGAACGCATGGCCAAGCTCGCCGAAGAGGCGATGGCCTTCGCCAGGAAACGAATGCAAAGGCGAGGATTCCGGTCCGTGATCGATGACGTCATGGACTTCATCGGGATCATCAAGGAAGGGTTGAGGGGGCGTTTCCGGGTGCCGATGCCGGAAATATTGAAAGTCGCGGGCGCCCTCGCCTATCTGCTGTGCCCTGTCGATGGCGTTCCCGACGCGATCCCAATCGCGGGCCTGGTGGACGATGTCGCCGTGCTCGCCTACATGGCCAACAACATCGCCGACACCCTCAAGGCCTATCGGGAATGGAAAGGCATGTCCGGGTGATCGTCGCCCCTCAGAGAGGGTTTTGGGAGTTTTGGGAGTTTCGGTTCAGGGGCGCTCCCGTACGTAGACAGCCACTTTCGACCTCGGACCACCCCGCTCGTTCTGGACAACATCGATCCGGAGCCAGCTCTCGCTCCTTGCCACAGCCTCGATCTCGCCGGGATCGAACCCGTGGGACTTCCTGAGGTCGCGAAGGGTCATATGGCCGTGCACGGCCCCCGCGAGGAGTTCGCGGAGGCGTTCCTTGCGGGTCCGACGCTGCTCCTCGCGGAGACCTCCCAGCAGGTTCAAAGACTCGGGCACGAACCAGTTCATCAAGCGCAGGATGTTTCGCGCATGTGTCGAGGCCAAGGGAATCTCCGCAGCGCGTTTTTCGTAGAAGGCCGTGTGGAGACAGAGGGAAAGGCGCCAAGCGATTTCCGGCCATCTCGCCACAAAGGGGGCAATGTCAGCAAAGGATCCGCCGCTGCGGCGCTCCATCCGAAAATGATTGTCGAAGTCGCGCAGGGCCTCGGATGCCTCCAGGGTCGCCTCGACGATGCTAGCCTCGGAGGCGTCGTGAAAGGTCTCGACGAGGCCGCGAATCAGGTTCCGCCATTTCGCCTCGATCGATGGATCAAAGGCAGGGCAGTCCGCGGGCACTTCCCCGGGTTCGGCGAGGGTGTCGAAAACGAGGAACCGGGGAACAAACCCGCTGTCCACCATGTCGGAATTGGCGGCGAGTTTCCGGAATGCGTCCGGCTGGATCATCCAGAGCAGGGCCAGGCAAGGCTGGGTGAGACGGACGGTGGGCCTGCCGATCCGCGTCACCTTGAGAGGCGTCCCGGAGAAACCGCCTGCAAAGAAGTCCTCGTCGGAGCCCTTCGAATACCGTCCCTGGACGGTACCAAGGATCCCCCTCGCCTCGGCTGAAATGCCGGCGATGGCTTCATTCGGTTTGCTGGCCATGGCTACCCCGAGGGCTTCCTTGGTGCAGTCGCCGACGATCAGATCGGGGCGGGCCTCGATCTGTCTTTCCAATTCCGTCTTTTCCCGCTCGAGAAGACAAATCTCTTCCCGAAGATTTACCTCAGACTCGAGGTCGGTGGTTTTCCGTTTCTCGGCGGCCGCAAGCTTCGCCTTCACCCGCCTCAGGTGGGCGACCAGATTCGGCCGGACCTCCCGCTCCCATCGGTCAAGCCGCTCGCTCTCGAGATCGAAAAGGGGCTTTGCCGCCAGGTTCAGGGCGGAGTCCTTTCCGGTACCGCTAGCGGCGATGGGCATGAGGAACAAGTTCGCCCCGGTGGTACCTCGGTAATTCCGAATCCGCAGCCCGGCGCCGATGGCTGCAGAAACGACCCCAATGACGCAGGCGGCCGCAAGCGACTCCGGAACCATAGCGACCCGGGAGATCTCGCGAACGACCTCCGCACAAACGGGGGGAAGAGCCCCCGTGGGGAAGGGCGTTGCACGGATTGGCTCCGGATCGAAACTCCCAAGACTCCCAAAACCCGGGGTGTGATGCGACTGAATCTCGGCGAGGACCCGGTCGGGATCCTCACCTTGACCGAGCCGGCTCAGAGCGCACCGAAGCTGGTGAGCGGCCGCGCGTCGCTGTCCAGCCCCCATCACCTCCCGTTCGAGGATGGCGGCAACCTCGCCGGGCTGTTCCGTGATCTCCGGATCGAGGAGCAGGGAAACGATCTCGCCAAGCCCGCAGGGGAGGAGGCGCTCTTCCTTTCCCAGTTGGATCTGGACGGTGGATCTAGAAACGACGGAGCCCGACTCCTCCAGAAGCTCGATCGCCCTCAAGAGGGCGAGGGCCACGGGATCGTGGAAGAAGGAGGATGGGATCCTGCCTTCCAAGCTCACTCCGTGGGCGACGTACCAAGTCGCGAGGTCACGCTCGGCCGCCTTGATCGAATCGGGCGGCTTCATGCAGCGCCTCCTTCCCAGTCACGCTGGATCTCAAACAGCGCCTGGCGGATCGACTCTAGCTCAATGATGAGTTGGAAGTCGCGAGGATCTTCCTCGAGGAGTTTCTTGATCTCCTGCAGCCTGGCCTTCCAGGGGGCGCGGAGGGATTCGAGCCGGCTGAGGGCCACCGGATGGATTTTCTTATTCATCGTGGGTTCGTGGTTGCGAACCTCCCCGCGATCGAATATCCTCAAAAAGCGTAGCAAGCTTTAATGGGGTCTTCTCTTTGGGGGAGGCCCTGTTTCTTTTTCAGGTGGATGTGTTGTCGGGGTACAAGGTTTCATCTTCGTCATCGGTTGAAAGATCCAGGTCGCCATCTTCCTCTTCTTCCCGGCTTCTTGCCTCAGCCTGCTGTTCGATCCAATCGATGTAGTCCCGAAAGGCTTGCCGGGATCGAGGATTATTGATGAGCAGATCCTTTACGCTCTCGGATGAGGTTGGTTGAGCTTTCGGGATTTCCTTCCGAGGAATCGGCAGACCCTCCCGGTAGGCAAGAAGCAGGCGAAGTCCCTGCAGACGCTTCGGCCAGTCGGGCTCAAGTCCGCAGGGAGTGTTCTTCACGGCCGAGCACAAGGCCTCGATGCGCTGAATGAGGGGAAAGACGTCCGGATTCTCTCCTTCCGGAACCGGAATGCAGTCTGAGGTCCCCGCCCGGCGAGGGCTCTTCGGTCTCCGGATTTGACTGGATGAGGCCTTCTTTTTCATCGATTTGGCTTTGCTTGGTAAAAACTGTTTTGAGCTCGCTTAGGAATCCACGGTCACATCGAGGGCGACCGGCGTCGCCACGGGTTGCCCGAGGCGCATCGCTTGGAGGCGCTGCAGTTCATGAAGGTCTTTCTGAAGCGCTCGATGAATCGCCGACTCGGCCCGAAACATGCGTTCACTCGCCTCCACTTCGAACATCGCCAGCTCCATCGCCTGGTTCGAAGCTTCCTCAACCCGCAGAATCCGGCGGGTTGCCGAATGGGCCGCCTCCTTCGCTAGCTCGGCGCACTCGACAATTGAGGAGGCCGGAAGAGAAGAAAGGCGATCAAAGAGCCAGTCCACCATCATCCGGAGGTCGGTCTGGCGTTGCGGCGGCCAAGCAAAGGTTTCGTTGAAGTCGCTCTCCACCGATTCCCACGATCCCTGACTGCAAAGCGAGTCGATCAGCTCATTGGCCAGATCGGCGTCCACAGCCGCCTGCGAAGGTTTCCCAACCAGGGACTCCCACAATTTGGAGAGGGCAACGAGTCGATCCCGCTCTTGGACGAGGCGGGAAAAGACCTCGGCCGCGGACTCGCCAGCCAAGAGCAAGCGCTCCGAGACGAGGGCGTTTTGGAGAGCGGTCCTCCCTCGCTTTTCCCGTATTGCGGAAAGAATGCGAGGTTCCGCCTCGGCACACCGACCGAGCCGCCAGAATCCCAAGGCGATCCGATCGGCAAGGGCCTTTTCGAGCGTTCCGACGGGATCGATCTGCTCGACCAACCCTTTCCTGTGGGCCGCCCAGTCTTCCTCACGTTCCAGCCAGGGAATAACGGGCTTCAAGGATCGGAGGCCGTGCGTGATCCCATTCAAGGCGACCGCCTGCTTTCCTTCCGCAGTCTTTGGACCGGTGGATTTCCGGGCATTTTTGCGGTTGGACTCGGCCTTAGACCTGGAAGGGCGGCGTTTCATGGAGTGATAGGCGGACAGGGACGAGGAAGAACCGTATCAGCTGGGAATCCCGTCGGCCTCGAGCTGCTCGATGTAGGCGAGCGGGTAACGGATCGTACGGGGACCAAGTCGTTTCGGACTAAGGCGGCCAGCCTTCTCCCAACGCTTGATCGTGATGAGATGGACTCCCCAGCGGGTGGCGAGGTCGCTGCGGGTGAGGTTTTGCGCGATGGAGCTCATGAAACTACAGCTATGAGATACGGTTTGCTTCGTCAAGCGTTCGTGAGAGTTTTATTGTATAAATAAAACGTATGCGTATACGTGTAGTTGAAATGCCGCGTCAATCAAAGTCGAACCACCCACTCGCCCTCTTGCGACGAAAACTCGACCTCCTACAGAAGGAGTTCGCCGATTTAGCAGGTTGCTCACTCGCGACCATTCAATCGATCGAACTGAGGAGGTTGGAACTCAGTCGAAACCTCGCCGCCCGAATCTCTGAAAGAACTGGTGTGTCGATGGATTGGCTCCTCAATCCCAAAGCAAAGGCTCCCATTCCTGCGGCTGAGTCACGAGGATACCGCTTTGTTGAATTCGAAAAATCACATTTCGATTTGGCGCAAACTAAAGGAATAGGGCGCATCGGAGAAAAAGATTTCGAATTGATGCTGGAGATTGGCAAAAGCGACCTCGAAGCCGTCTTTCGGTCAGCCAGAGAACAAGGCCCCGAGCAAGAACGAGTCTGCTTCCATCGAATCTCCAAGGGGCTCGATAATCTCGCACACGAATTGGAAGCCGAGTTCGGGAAGGATCTCGACATGGCAAAAGCGAACTATCACGACCTGGTCCGAAGATTCATCGGAACCGAGGAGCTTGATGTTGAAGGGTTGAACTACGAGCCAATCCCTCAAGCTGAACTCGCGAGCAAAGACATCGCCATTCAAGACGATGAATGAAATCGTCTCCGACCACGTCCCGCTCTCGACGAGGGATACCTGTTGATGTAGCGCTTCCTTCGACCATTCATCTGGAGGCCTCCTTGATTGATTCGACATCACTTCCACCAGGCACGAACTCGACC
>JAGRPC010000157.1:0-6069 GCA_020439925.1 Verrucomicrobiia bacterium
AGCATTCCCTCGTCCGAACGCGGAGGAAAGGCGAAGCGTGACTGTCCGTTCCCGCCAGTTTCCGCCGCTTCACGTTCGGGAAACTGGTTGGAGAAGGCCGAGGAAGGAGGAGAGACCGGAGAAGTCTGGGGAAAGATTCCCATTACCGGCGTTGCTCCCTCCTCCTGGTCGAAATCCGGGAGGTCGTGGAAGGCGGCGGTTCTCTTGGAAGTTCCCGATTCTTCCAGTTGATTGAAACTCATGCTCGCCTTGAGCTGGCCTTCGATCACGGAGATCAGTTCCTGCAGCTGCACCGGCTTGGCCAGCACGATGCTCTGGATTCCACCGGTGTTCGCCAGCGTCTGGGCTTCCCGGGCGATCGCCGTCAGGAGGACGACGGGAATGTAGCGGAGAGACAAGTCCGAACGCAGGTCGTAGAGGACGCGGCCCCCGTCCCGCTCGGGCATCATCACGTCGAGAAGGATGAGGTCGGGCATGTAGTGCCGCACCGTGTTGACCGCAAGCAGCGGGTTGTTTTCGACGACGGGCTGGTAGCCGAACTTCGCCAAGGCTTTGGCCAGCAGGGTGGTCAAGGCGACATTGTCGTCGATGATGAGGATGCGGGATTTCATCAGAATTAAAGTCAATATATATGAAAAATATGAAAAATACAAAGCAAAAACCGAAAAATTCCAGAGTTTCCCTAAATATTTTGAACTTTTAACCCCTTGAGTAACAAAAAACCCGGTCCGGGAACTCCGGAACCGGGTTTGTCGAAAAGCGAGAGTCGCTTGAAATCAGGGAGCCACTTTCATGACTCCGTTCATGATCGCCCAGTGACCTGGATAGGTGCAGAGGTAAGGATAATCGCCAGGCTCCTCGGGGGCGGTGAACTCGATCGTATCCTGTTCGCCGGGCTGCACGAGTTTGGTGTGGTGAAGGATCTCGGGAGACTCCGGAACCGCCTGCTTGGTGGTGAGGAAGGCCGGATCGGCCATGCCAGCGTTGGCCGCCATTCCTACGACATCCTTCTTCCCGGGTTTCACGATCAGAAAGTTGTGGGGCTGGCGGGTGACGCTGTCAGCCGGATTGACCAGGGTCACCTTGACCTTCTGCCCCGGTTTCACGGTGAATTCCTTCTTGTCGTAGAGGAACTGGACCTTGTCCGCAGTGAGGGTGACTTCCGCGACCTCTTGAGCGCGGAGAACGGAGCTGACGGAGAGAAGAGTGAGGGTGCAGAGAAGGCTGATTCTGAACTTCATTGGCGTGGTTGGTTCTAAGGAGAGTGAGCCCCGGATTTTCCGGAGCCCGACAGTTTAAGATACGGTCTTCGTCCCGCAACGGACGATTTTCCGGGAGCTGAGTAGATTTTTTTTGAAAACTTTTAAAAATCGCTTGGAATAAGCTTAAAAAACGGTAAATTTATAGAAATTTGATTATTTGCCGTTAATTCACACTTCGCACTACTTACGATGAACAGGGTTCTGATTGTCGCCGGTGAACGCCAAACCGGGGAACGTTACCAGCAAGCGCTTGGACAGGAAGGTTTCCAGACCGCCGTCGTCTGGAATCCGATCCAGATGGTGGAGTTCTGCCGCCAGCACACACCCGACTTCATGGTGGTCGATCTCGACCTTGCCGAGTTGGGGCTCTGGAGCGCGGTCCAGGCCGTTCGTGGAATCGGCACTCTGGCCAACGTGCCCTTTTTCGGCCTGGCTTCCGCGGCCAATCCGCAACTCTTCGAAAAGGCGAAGGCGGCCGGCTTCCTCTCGGTATTCCCGACGCATGACAGCAGCCGCCAGGTGCTCGACGCGATTCGTCGCGAGATCGAGCGGGTCAATGCGCCGGCCGAGGCGGAAATGGACGATGTCGTGAGCCGGGATCCTTCCCTGAACCGTCTCCGCGAGCTTGCTCGCGAGATCGTGCAGATCTCCGCGGCCCTTCGTCCGCGCATCGGGGAATATGGAGAGGACGGACCGGAACTCTTCAGTTACATCGAGAATTCCGGTGTCGCGATCCGCAAGAAGCTCAACGGCACGGCGGACTTTTCGCTCCACGACAAGGAACTTCGCCACGACTTCCGCAACATGATCGGATCCGTGACCGGATTTGCCGAACTCATCCTCATGGAATCGGGGCTCTCCTACGAATCGACGGAGGGATTGACCCGTCTGCGGACCAATTCGAAGGAGTTTGTCGAGATCCTCGACGTGCAGAAGGCCGAGGCCAACGCCTGATCCCGTTTCCCCGATTCGGCGGCGGTTCACCCAGCGCGGTGGTTCCGCAGGAAAGCGGGGAGGGGAGGGTTTTCTTTTTCCCGCGAGCGATTAGGATGCCGCCATGCAGGTCGGTATCACCGGTGCGAGCGGATTTCTGGGCTCGGCGATCATTGAGGAAGGAAAGCGGCGGGGCTGGAAAGTCATTGCCTTTTCCCGCCGCCCCGACCGTCAGGTGCCGGGCGCGGACGAAGTGCGCTCGCTGGCCGACTCCGGGAGCGTCGACCTTGGAGGCATCGATGCCCTTGTCCACCTGGCGGGCGAACCGATCGCGGCGCTCTGGACCAGGGATCGCAAGCGCCGTATCCACGAGAGCCGGGTGGACCTGACCCGGGATCTCGTCGAGGCGATGGAAGGGATCAACCGCGTGCATCGTCCCTCGGTTTTTGTTTCGGCCTCGGCCATCGGCTATTACGGGAATCGGGGGGATGACCTGCTCGAGGAGGACAGCGATCCCGGATTCGGTTTCCTGCCGATGGTTTGCCGCGACTGGGAGACCGCCTCTGCCGGGGCGACCCGTCTCGGAGTGCGTCTCGTGAATCCCCGGATCGGTCTGGTGCTGGGGCGATCCGGGTTCCTCGGTCGATTGCGCCCGCTTTTCCGACTGGGACTGGGAGGAAAAATCGGATCCGGGAGGCAGTGGATGTCGTGGATCCACGTCCGCGACCTCGCGAGGATTTTCGCCGAATGTGTCGAGAATCCCTCGATCCACGGAGCCGTAAACACCGTTGCGCCCCGCCCCGCGACGAACCGCGAATTCACCACGGTCTACGCGCGGGTTCTCGGGAGGGTGGCGTGGTTCCCCGTGCCCGCCTTTGTCCTCAAACGCCTGCCCGGAGGGATGGGCCGGATCTTCCTCGACAGCCAGCGGGTCGAACCCACCGTGATGAAGGCCTTCGGGTTCGAATGGCGCTACCCCGACCTCGAATCCGCCCTGCGGGCCGTCGAGAACGGGGAACCTGCCGAAGTTTGAAGTTCAAAGATCCGCCCGGGGAGGCTACATTCCCTTTCGAATCCTACCATGGCCGCCCCCCAGAACATCATCGGCATCGTCTACGACTACGACCAGACCCTCAGTCCCACCTACATGCAGGACGAGGTGCTCTTCCCCAAATTCGGCATCAACCCGGCCGAGTTCTGGAAACGCTGCAAGATCCTCGTCGAGGAACAGGGTTACGAGAGCGAACTCGCCTATCTCAAGGCCATGATCGACTACCTCGAGATGGATGGTCCGAGCAACCGGGACCTCGAGGAACTCGGAAAGGGCCTGCAGTTTTTCCCGGGATTGCCCGAGATGTTCGAGGAACTCGAGGCCATCCTCACCGACGAGCAGCGCGCCATGGGCGTGAAGATCGAGCACTACATCGTCTCGAGCGGGATCAAGGCGCTCATCGACGGCAGTCGCCTGCGGCCCTACATCCGCGAGATCTTCGGCTGCGAGTTCGCCGAGAACAGCGCCGGACGCATCAGCTTTCCCCGCCGGGTCATCTCCCACACCGCGAAGACCCAGTATCTCTTCCGCATCAACAAGGGCATGCTCGACCCCGCCGAGGACGTGAACGACCACATGCCCGACAATCTGCGCCCCATCCCGTTTCCGAACATGATCTATCTCGGCGATGGTCCCACCGACGTGCCCTGCTTCACGGTGATGAAGCGATTCGGGGGACACAGCATCGCCGTCTACAATCCGGAGGACCGCACCCGGACCAGTTTCCGCAAGGCCTTCCAGCTTTCCGGCGTCGCCGGACGGATCAAGCACATCGCCCCGGCCGACTATCGTGCCGGCAGCCACCTGCGCCTCATCCTCGAGGAGACCATCCTCGAGATCGCCGCGCGTATCGTCGAGGTGCGGCGTCGCGAGATCATGGACAACACCGTCGCCGCTCCGACCCACTGAGCCGCGCAGGGACCTTTCGCCGGGATCCTCTCAGAGTTCCTTCAGCAGGGAACTCAGTTCCGCCGCCGACCATTGCCCCGGGGCGTTGGGGACGCGAAGAAAACCGTAGTTCAGGCACGAGCCCGCCTTCGCGAGGACAAGGCGCGAAAGCTTGCCGAGCGGCCCCATTCCCATCGCCGAGATGAGGCGCCCCTTGCCGCGGTGATATTCCACCAGCGAGACGAGGTCGAAGAGTTCGTCCATCCTCGAGACCACCACCGCGACCTTTGCGACCTCCGCGCCGAGGGCGTAGGCCTCCGTGATGCGGTCAGCGAGAGCGTCCCGTCCGGGGAACCCTTCGAAATCGTGAAACGAGGCGATGAGGCGGGCTCCTGCGGCCTTCACCTCCTCGCCGAACCCGGCAAAAGCCGGCGACGCCAGCGAGGCCACTTCGGTGTCGACGAGGGCGGCCGTTCCCAGGTGGCGGCGATAGAGGGCGAGACGCGCTTCGTCGTCGAGACCGCCGTGTCCGCCTTCGTCCGGTCTTCGCACCGTGAGGAGGACCGCCCGCGGCGAGGCCGCCATCACCGGCGCGGCCGTAGTTTCGTCGGCGAGGAGATTGTCGAGACGATATTCCAGCACGTCGCAGGGAGCGTCGCCCGTTCCCGAGAGATGGGCGAGGTCGGCGGATTGCGTCACCGTTGCAACGACGAGAGCTTGAGAGAGGTCGGGAGCCACAGGAGGAGAGAACCCCGGATCTCCGGGAAATCAACCCTTGGCGCGCTCCATGCGCATTCTTCCCACGGCGAGGGCTGCCGAATCCGAAGCCTGGGCGAGATGGAGGCGCATCGCGTTTGCCGCCCGGTCAGCTTCGCGGCTGACGAGAGCGGCGAGAATGTCGAGGTGCTCGTCCGCCGTCGTTTCGTGAATGCCGTAGGCCTGGCCGCCCACGATCTCCCGCACCGTCTGCACCACGTCGCCGTAGCGCGAGATCTCCGCGAGGAGACGACGGTTCCCCGAGGCCTCCGCGATGATCCGATGGAGGCGGCGGTCGTGATCCCAGTCTGGATCGACCCCTCCCGACTCCCGGATGCGGGTGAAGGCCGCGAGGAGGGAATCGAGAGTCGGCTCGGGAATACGACCCGCGGCGAGACGCGTCGCCTCGACCTCGAGGAGACAGCGAACCGCGTAGATCTCCCGGAGTTCCTCCGGCCCGAAAGGACGGAAAACCGCGCCGCAGTTGCGCTTCAGTTCGATGAAACCGAGCCCCTGCAACTCCAGCAGCGCTTCGCGCACCGGCGTGCGGCTGACCCCGAACCTCGCCACCGCTTCCGCTTCGGTGAGACGGGCTCCGCCTTCCCATTCCCCCTGCAAGAGGCCCGTGAGGAGGCCGCGCACCACGACCCGTTTGCCGCCCGATTGGCGAGACCGCGAGGGGTTGTCCGGACGGGATTCGGGCGAATGGAGGGGCTGGACCATGGGAAAAAACGGGGGATGTCTTGATAAGATGACGCCGACCCCGGCGCAAACGCAAAATCGCCGCCTCTTGGAAGCCGTGACGACCACGGAGATCGACGCTCTCCATGGGTTACGATCTTCCCGGGGGTGCCGGTCGCGGACTTTTCAATCCGCCGGAGCCTGGTGATTGAGGAATCCCTTGAGACGGATCCCCCCGTCCACCGTCAGCACCTCCGCGGTGATGTAGTCCGCGTCGTCCGAGCAGAGGAAGACCGCCGCCTTGCCGATGTCCGAAGGCAGGCCGAGGCGGCCCCACGGGATCTCCGAGCCCGACGACTCGATGATCTGCGAGGAAAACACCTCCCGTTCGCCCGGCGTGTCGATCCAGCCCGGGGCGATCGCGTTGACGTTCACCCGCAGGCCGATCAGTTCGCCCGCGACCGTGCGCATGAGGTGTTCCAGCCCCGCCTTCGCCGC
>JAGRPC010000157.1:6161-11829 GCA_020439925.1 Verrucomicrobiia bacterium
ACCAGCTGGCTGAGATGAAAACCGCTCGTCAGCGTGCCCTGCAGCGTCTTCTCGAAGAGGTCCGGATCGTAGTCCAGAAAATCCCCGCGACGGCTGAAGGCCGGGTTGCTCACGAGGACGTCGAGACGCCCCGCCTCCGCCAGGGCCGCCACCACCAGCGCCTCGCAGCCCACGCGGGAAAAGATATCCGACTCGATCGTCCAGCACTGCCGGCCGAGGGCGCGGATCTCCTCGCCCGTGGAGAGCAGGTCGGGACTGCCGGGACGGTCGTTCAGGACGAGGTTGGCGCCCGCGTGCGCCAGTTCCAGGGCACAGCCCTTGCCGATGCCGCGACCGGCCCCGGTGACGAGGGCGATTTTTCCGGAGAGTTTCATGATCAGGTTTCGGGAGAGAGAGGGGAATCAGATCGATCGGGGGACCTTCCTTATTTCGCCGCCGGTTCCGGCATGGCGATGCCCGCGTGCTTCAGCAGCGCCTGGCGGAATTCGGTCTTGATGTCCTCCGG
The DNA here is from genome assembly GCA_020439925.1 of Verrucomicrobiia bacterium. Taxonomy (GTDB): domain Bacteria; phylum Verrucomicrobiota; class Verrucomicrobiia; order Verrucomicrobiales; family DEV007; genus Arctic95D-9. Next base: position 6,667 of record JAGRPC010000157.1, read on the forward strand.
GGCGGCGTGCCCCATCGCCGGGCGCGTCAGGATGCGCTTCGGGCCCTTCAGCACGTTGTAGGCCGCGTAAACACTCGTCGGCGGACAGGTGCGGTCGATGAATCCGACACTCACGACCGCCTCCGCCCCGCAGCGCGAGGCGAAGTTCACCGCGTCGACGTAGCGGCTCGCCTCCAGCGAGGCCGCGTTCGGCGAACCCGAGGCCGTCATCGCCACCAGCTTCGGCCAGCCGCTGATGCGGCCCGCCTTCATCCCCGTGTGGTCGCAGCCCGCCGGGACCCCCGCCCCGATGAAGGTCACCCGCGGATCGAGACCGCCCGCGACGAGCGCCTGGTAGCCCCCCTGGCTGTGACCCACCACCGCGAGGACCTTGCCGTTCCATTCCGGCCGGCTCGTCAGGAAATCGAGGGCGCGCTGCAGCCTCACGAACATGCCGCGGAAATAGACCGTCTCGCGGCTCGTGTTGCCGTCCGTGCGATAGCTCTTCAGGTCACCCGCCGCGACCCCCTTGTAATAATCCTCCGGCTTTCCGTTCGGGAGGCCGTGGGCGTTGATGTCCATCGAGAGAAAACCGTCCCGCGCGCCCGAGACCGCCGTCGGCAGGCTGGAGCTGCGCACCCCCGCCCCGTGCACCCAGAGCACCGCCGGCAGCGACTTCGCCGCCGCCTTCTTCGGCAGCGCGAAATACCCGCTCACCGGAGGCCCCGTTTCCTCCGCCGGTACCGACACGTCGTAGGCCTCCAGGTTCGCATCCGACTTCGCCGTCAATGGCACCGCAGTCAGGACCGGTTCCAGCGGGATCGCCGCGAGCCGTTTCTTCTGCTCCGCCCAGAATCCGTCGAAATCCTCCGGCACCGGCAGGCTCGGGGAGATCGCCTCCGGGGAAAAAGCCGCCCCCGCCTCCGCCTTCAGCGCCTTGCCGTCCGGCCCCTTCGCCGTGGCCGAGAGGAGGACGAACCCCGGTCCCTCCAGCGAGGCCGACACCGTCGCCCCCGCCGTCGCCTTGCCCGTCTCCAGATTGCGGTAGCCGTCGAGACTCGTCGTCCAGGTGATCTCCGTGCCCGTCGGCAGCGATCCGCCGATCGTGAAAGTCGCCGTTTCCCCCGTGCTGTAGATCGCCGCGGGACGGTCGAGAGAGACCTGCAGAGACGGCTCCGCCGCGACGGCGAGCGAGGCCAGGAGCACGAGCGTCGGCAAAGCCGAAAAAGAGAGGCGGCGGGAGAGGATCGTCATCGCGGAAGTGTGGCGCGGATCGATCTCGAAAAGAAGCCGGAAGTTGGCGCGATAAGGCGATTCATCGCCCGATCGTGAGCGGTTGATAACCCGGAGAAAGGATCGCGGTCAGGTAGGCGAACAAAAAGAGGACAGCCAAAGCCCCTCCCGCGATGAGGAATCCCGTGGAGAGCGGGGAACCGGAATCGCGAGACTCGACCCACAAGGACAGCACCGTCCAGAGCCCGGGAACGAGCAGAAACATCGGGGAATACCGCCTCAGGAAGACAGCCCACTCCGAGAAGCGAAAGGTGACGTCGGGCCGGCCCCAGCCGAATGACTTCAGCACAAACCCGAGGGCGACAAAACCCAGGACGATCGTGGTGATCTGCAGGACCGCCAGAATGACGATGGGCCGGGCGGGGGGCATCGGGGGCACGTTGGAGCGCATGGCGAGCCCGATCCGGGAGCGCGGTCTCGATGGGAGGATAAGGATTCGAATCACGGAAGTCAATCAACTCGAAACGGGATCGGGCTTGCCATCGCCGGATTGTTCTGCCCTGAGGTCACACGCGGTGAGGAAGCCGATGACGCCTCCCGCAATTGCAGCCGCAGCGGCAAAAATTGACGATGATCCGTTGTACATTGATTGCACCAGGTTCCATAAAATTCGCGGCCCATCCTCACGAACGATCAAGCAGAAGTAGATGCCCCCGACGCTCAGCAAGACAATCTGACTAACTGTAACGCCAATTCCGAGTCCTACCACCGGGTGGGGAGTTTCACCTCGCAGAGAGAGGCGTCGATACGTAAGTGACGCCAGAGGCAACCCGACCCCAAAAATGATCAACCCGGAGTAAGACGCAAAGTAGAGAAGCGGGGTTAATCCCTTCGTGCTAGATCCAATCGGGAATCCGACGACGAAAAATAAGACAATAGACGCGAGCCAACCGATGAAACAATTCCAAGCAGTGGCTGGCCGAACCTTCATTATTAGGGCAGAACGTTCAAGAGATGGCAGGCGAAGCCTTGCCATCCTCGCCTTGTTCGGCGTTTCCGGTTTTACTCGGGCTGTCAGGCTCCTTCGGACGAAATCCAGCGACCACGAAGGCCGCAGAGATCGAAGCTAAGAATCCAATTCCAAAGGCTCGCCAGAAGGGACCGGGCTCCTTTGTTGCCGAGTAGTTGGCATAGCGAATGGTGACATAAAGTGCAGGGCCGAGAAGCGTTGCCATGACTGCGACGGAAGTAAAAATTATAGACCGGGAAGTTCTGAAAGAGTGAAACAGAAGCTCCTGCGCAAGGGATAGAAGCAGAATACTCGCGACAATATCGGCGAGGATGGTTCTGGTTCGAGATTGCTTATTCGTGGGCATCTGGCTTCTTCGCCGAACAGTAGTATTATACCACCCCGTTATCCGGTCGCCCGCTGTTAACCAACCGGCTTGCCGGTTTGGTTCAACGCGGGCGGCCCCCGGTGGATCCGGATGCGAGGGTAACGAAGGCCGGGAAAAGGCGTCAAGCCAAAAGCACCCTCCCCGCCATCTCTCTCGGTCTGTTTGATGCTTTGTGGCACCTTGATGGGGACCCTTGAAACGGGCGGCGATTTTGCCGGTCGGCTTCGGGCCTTCCGGATGGTCACCGGCAGTTTTGCCGGTCGGTTTCGGGGCTTCCGGATGGTCACCGGCGATTTTGCCGGGCGGTTTCGGGGCTTCCGGATGGTCACCGGCAATTCTGCCGGGCGGTTTCGGGACTTCTGGATGGTCACCGGCGATTTTGCCGGTCGGTTTCGCGGCTTCCGGATGGTCACCGGCAATTTTGCCGGGCCGTTTCGGGACTTCCGGATGGTCACCGGCGATTTTGCCGGTCGGTCTTGGGGCTTCTGGATGGTCACCGGCAATTTTGCCGGTCGGCTTCGGGCTTTCCGGATGGTCACCGGCGATTTTGCCGGTCGGGTTTCTTCGAGAGAACGATTGAGACGGGCATTCTTGGCCCACGAAAGGCTTTCCAAAGCGGTTGGAAGGTCATTCTTGGCCCGCGAAAGGCTTTCCAACGCGGTTAGAAGATCATTCTTGGCCCGCGAAAGGCTTTCCAACGCGGTTGGAAGGTCATTCTTGGCCCGCGAAAGGCTTTCCAAAGCGGTTGGAAGGTCGATCACGGCCCGTGAATGGGTTTCCAAACCCGTTGGAAGATCGATCACGGCTCGTGAATGGGTTTCCAAACCCGTTGGAAGGTCATTCACCGCTCGTGAAAGGCTTCCTAAACCCGTTGGAAGGTCGATCACGGCTCGTGAGTGGCTCCCTAAACCCGTTGGAAGGTCAATCACCGCTCGTGAGTGGGTTCCCAAACCCGTTGGAAGGTCGTTCACGGCTCGTGAGTGGCTTTCCAAACGTTTTCCGTGCCCCCGGAGCGGATCAAAGAGGGTTAGGTGAGGCGCTTGACCCTGTTTGGTCATCCGACTGACCCGCTTTCCCGGCCGCTCGGGGGTTGCGGAGCGTGGTCACTCCGAAAATCGGGAGTCCCCATCCAGGCATCCCGGAGGTCGCTCCGAAAATCGGGAGTCCCCATCCGGACGTCCCGAAGGTCGCTCCGAAAATCGGGAGTCCCCATCCAGACGTCCCGGAGGTCACTCCGAAAATCGGGAGTCCCCATCCGGACGTCCCGGAGGTCGCTCCGGAAATCGGGAGTCCCCATCCGGACGTCCCGAAGGTCACTCCGGAAATCGGGAGTCGCCATCCGGACGTCCCGAAGGTCGCTCCGAAAATCGGGAGTCGCCATCCGGACGTCCCGAAGGTCGCTCCGAAAATGGGGATCAAAGGGCCGTTGAGGGTCACCAATGGCGTGTCACCGACTGACGGAGGGGTTTTGTCGACTGACATTGCTCCGATGTCAGTGCGGTTTTCTCGGTTTTTTATGGATTTTTGATCATTTTCCCTTCGATCCACGGAGCGAACGACCTGGCAGGGCGGGAGCGGGTTGGGCGCGGAGGAGTCCTTTCAGGTCTGTGGAGAGCCGTTTCGCCCACTCTGGCGAGAGTGATATCAGAGAGGGAATGTTCCCCTGGACTTAGCCTCACTCGGGTCTCTGATATACGCACGTTGGCCTCGAAATTCCTTGTCAGGACGGGGAATTTCCGGGATTCTTCCGAAACGTGCCTTTCCTGATATCACACGGGGAGGTCATACGAATAAACACTGTTAGCCCAAGAAATGATGCGCCCACCACTATTCGCATTCCTTACTCTGACGGTCGGCACGGTCTTCGCTGGAGAGCCAGCGACGGACTTCTCGTCCCTCTGGAGGGTTCCCGATCTTTCACCACAGCTAACTGGCGACGAAGTTTCGAAGGTGTTTGCACCATGGGCGGAGCGCGTGAAGAAGGGGGCCATTGGATGGACGCCTGATTCAGAAGCGATCATTTCTGGCGCACGAACCGAACTTGGACCCAAGCTCCCCACAGTAACAGGGCTCACTTTGTATTCCTTGTATCCCGTCGAAGCTCAAAACGGCCAGCAGACTGACTCCAAGCAGGCCAAGGACTCTGAAATGCCTGCGACATTTCATGATTACCCAATTCTTGGCCAAGTGAAGATTGCTGATGCCGCTCAAGCCAATCGCTGGGTTGATTTTCTTCGGGACCAGATCATACCCGGAGGATTTTTCGCGTGTGACTTCAAGCCGAGACATGGATTTCGGCTATCGACAACCAAAGGCGATATTGACATTCTCATGTGTTACAGCTGCTCCCAACTCGCGTTCTTTGGAGGTTCGAATCTAGATAAAAAACACAACCCCATATTCTCGTCTGCAACCAAAGAGATCCTAAATCACTTGTTCGACAACCTTGAGATCAAACGAGATGAACCGAGCACGAGGCGGGGCTAACAAGTTGCGTCATGGAAGGGTTCACAGCCCTCCATGCGCTCCACGTTGTGGCAGAAAATGAACATCC
>JAGRPC010000158.1:0-513 GCA_020439925.1 Verrucomicrobiia bacterium
GAAGTGTTCGCCATCGCGACCGAAGAGGGTCGGGTCATCCGCGTTACCCTGTTCCTCGGCAGGCCATCGCTGGGACAAGGCGCGGTGATTGATCCCCATGGGAAGATCACCTTCACCACGGACCTGGTGAAGGTTCCGCCTGCCCAAGTCCCGGAAAACGATTCGGAAATGTTCCGGCTCAAGAAAAAACTCGAACTGCTCCTCACGCGAGCCGGCGAGCGACATCCGGACGTGGTGCGACTCCGGTCTGCCATCCGGGAACTACAGACGCCGCCCGCCACCGGCAGCGTTTCGGGAATTGGCGTCGCCCTGCAGGTGAAAGGTGGTCGTTTTCTCGTGTCGAAAGTTTTTCCGGGATCACCGGCGGCATCGCAGTTGAAGGAGGGCGATGAAATCCTGCGCGTCGGCGACACGGTCGAGTCGCTGAAGGAAGTCGATGCGATGATCATCGAGCAGGTCGTGGAGTTGATCCGAGGCAAGGAAGGCTCGCAGGTGGTACTCGCCGTGAAGTCC
>JAGRPC010000158.1:594-7744 GCA_020439925.1 Verrucomicrobiia bacterium
TGGGGCCGGATGACCAACCGCTTCCTCGCGAGATCCTGATCTTTGTCAGGGAAGGGACGTCGATGGACGGAGCGAATCCAGGCACGATCTGCGATGGCCCGACCGATGCGAAAGGAGCCTTCCAGTTTCCCCTCCCCGTCGGCCAGCACTGGCAGGTGATCCTGGCCCGGAACGGGCGGGAAGTCGCGCGCTCAGCCCCCCTGACCGCAACGGATCCCTCCGCGAGCCCCGAGCCCAACTATGAACTGCGCCTGAAGTGGAACGGTCGCACTCTCGATGCGGAGTTGAGATCCGTGATCCCTCCTGTGGAAAGCGCATCGAAAGCAGAGCAAGAGGGCGCGCCCACCCCGCTGCAGGTGGTGATCGAAAAAGAGCCGCTTGATGCCGATGGATCCACGCAGGTCACCATTCGGCGCATCCCCATCGCTCCGAAACTTCCCGAGGTTCGTGCCGAACCTGGAGATACCGGCACCAAGTGAACGAATCGCGGTGAAGGAGCCCGAGGCGAACCGCCTCGAGCACTCAACCAAATGCATCAAAAAGTGCCAAGAAATCGAGCGCCGGAGTGTCATAAACAAAGATGAGACCGAAATACATTTGCCTCCAAGCCGTCGTTTTCGTTCTTTCCCTCGTCACGTCGCCACAGGCGGTATTCGGCCTGGGTGCGGATCATCCAAAGGATGGGGTGTCATCCGACGCATGGCCGAAGGGCATGGCCGCAATCGTGAATTCGCCGCAGCGAATTCATGGATACTTCGTGAACGCCGAAGATGTCTTCTTTTTCGTCGGCGATCAGAAGCAGTTCGAAGAATTGCTGATGGCTTACGCAAAGGTCGACGGGCTGGTGGCACACAAGATTGTCATTCACGAGGGTCGGGGGCTCGCCAGGAGCCCCTGGCAAGAGACCGGAGGGGTCGCGTGTGACTGGATGGTTTACGGGTGTCCGGCTTCATGGAAACGGGCGGACCCAGCCGCGAAGGGGTACATTCTCGAAGTTCACCTCTGGAAAGAAGGGAAGATCAAAGTGGACACTCTCGAGCTTCCCGAGGGGATTCTGGTGGAGCCGGCGAAAGACAGCGAAACGACTGACCCCAACTGAGCAATCGCGATACACGGGGGGCACGCACCTGCCCGACGCTCCGCTCTGCCCCGGCCATGTGAACTCCCCCCCTGATTTCGAAGGAGAGCCAGCCTAACGCGTTTCCTGCCTGAGCTCCGAAAACACTTCGCCCGTCGGTTGCACCGGCAGGGTGGCCTGCCATTCTTTGAGTTTGGTCAGCAAATCCTCCGCGACTTCGGTATGGGCGGCTTTCACATCGGCGGACTCGCCCACATCGGCGGCGATGTCGTAGAGCTCGGTGTGGGAAAGGTCGCGGTTGGCGGCCAACTTCCAGCGATCATGGACGACGGCCCAGGCGACCCAGTGGTCGGGCTTGCCCTTGGCTGGCCAGGGAGCTTCGATCTTCCAGAAGAGCGGCTTTTCCCGGCTCGGCATCGGTTTTCCCTCGAGGACCTCGACGACGCTGATCCCGTCGGGGGTGTATTTGTCAGGAAGTTCGGCCCCGGCCAATTCGCAGAAGGTGGGGACCAGATCGACCGCCGAGATCAGGGAGACGTCGTCCATTTTTCCCGCCGCGATCTTCCCCGGCCACCTCGCGATGAAAGGCACGCCGATGCCTCCCTCGAAGAGCGAGGCCTTGTAACCGCGGCGACCGCCGGTGACCCCTTTCGAGGCGGCGATGCCCCATCCGGCGCCGGTGGCGGTGTCGTATTGCAGTTCCAGAGCTTCCTTGCCCGAGCCGCGGGCGGGACCGTTATCGGAACTGAAAATGACAAGGGTGTTCTCAGCGATCTCGAGGCGGTCGAGCGTGTCGAGCATCTGCCCGATGCGGTCGTCGGCGTGGGAGAGGACCGAGGCATATATCTGATCCTCGCGGCTTTCCATGTCGCGGAAGCGCCACTCGTATTTCGGCACGGTGTGGAAGGGGGTGTGCGGCTCGTGCAGCCAGACATTGATGAAAAAGGGTTTCGCCTGCTTCACACTGTCCTCGATGAAGGCGATGGCGTGGTCGGCGTCCTCGTGCACGGGCATCTGCTCGCCGGAGCAGTTGAAGGCGCCGTATTCGTCGTAGCCATAGGCGTCCGGCGTCGGCGAATCGGGAATCATGTCGTTCGACAGGTGCCACTTCCCGTAGTGGGCGGTGCGGTAGCCCGCCGATTGCAGCATCCGGGGCAGGGTGGGGGCCTTGGGATCGAGCCAATCCGGCATGCCGCGTTTTTCGTTCTGCGGCACCCAGGCGAAGTGGCCGTCGATAGAGTAGCGCGCCGGAAATTGACCCGTCATCACCGCCGTCCGGCTTGGCGAACAAACACCGCTCGCGACCGTGAAACGCTGGAAGTCGGTGCCCTCTGCGGCGAGCCGGTCGAGGTTCGGCGTCTTCACATAGGGATGTCCGTGGCAGGAGAGATCGCCCCAGCCCCAGTCGTCGGCGAAAAGGAAGAGGATGTTGGGTTTCGGGGCCTCGGCGGTGGATGCTTCGCGCGGAGACGCGAGGGCGCAGAGGAAAAAGAGGAGGATGCGGGGGAGGAGATTTTTCATGGTAGAAGGACCTGGTCTGGACGCCTCTTGCTCAATCCGGTGAGAAATCCTTTCGCACCACTTTCCCGTTCGCGAGGATCACCGAGATGCCGTCCGCAGTCGTGCCTGAACTTTGCTCCGACTGCATCAGAAATCCCAATTCAACCTCCGTGTCTCCCACGATCTTGGGCCGCTGCCTCGGACCGTCCGCCGGGTAGTGTCGTTCAAGACTGGCGAGGACTTCGAAGCGGGTCATGCCGGGCTGGATCGCCTTGTAGAAGGCCTGATAGGTGCGGTGCCGCGCGTCGATCCAGGCGGGGGCGAAGGCCGCGACGAGCAGCCAGGTCGGCAAGAGAACCAAGACCGTACCGGTGATGGCCAGCCCGATGCGAGCTCCGCCACGTGTCTTGCGGGCACCGAAAAAGACGACGAGGGCGAGGAAAAACCCGATGGCGGGGATCCAGATGATGGGGTGGTCGAGAACGCTGTTCATGACAGGATGGGAGGTTACGGAAAAACGAGCGGTCAGCGACTCGCGGCCGGTCGCGTGGCCGCGGCTTTTTCCACTTCGCCGCGGAAAGCGGGATCGAGATCGTCGAGCTTCACGGCGATGCGGCGCGTCTTCCATTGCTTCCGGTTCAGGAAGCTCATCCGGCGCACCTCAATGACCGCCTCGCCGTTTTTGATGCCCTGGAATTTCGTGCTGCGCATCGTCTCGGGCATGTCCACCCGGGCATAGTGCTCCTTGAAGGTGGTGGCGCCGACGGAGCAACTATTCTTTGCCGCGACCCACCCTGCGAGGGAAAGGACGAGGAAGACGCTGGCGATAAGGATGGTTTTTCGTTTCATGGACTTGTTGGGGGAAAAGTGGTGTTCGAGCCGGGGGTGGCGGCAGGTGCGGTTTTTTCCAAGGTCGCTTTCCCGTCGGAAAGTTCGGCCTTCCAGGTTTCGTCGGCCTGTTCCTGGCCTTTGAGGACGATCTCCCACGAGGTCTGCGACAGGCGTGTCACCGCGACATTGTGCGGACCGAGGTTGGCTCCGTCGTTGCGCAAGATGGTCCTTCCCACAAGGCGCGATCCGTCGGGACCATGGAGATAAAAATACACCTCGTGGCTACCGAAACCAAAGGGCGACGAACTACGAAGCTCCAGAAGCCCGTTATCCAACTCGATCACCGCAAATCCCGGATCACCCTTGAGACGGCCGCATGAGGAAACGAGAACCGGGAAAAACAGGAAAAAGAATCCCAAGGCCTGTCGATTCAGGGACCGCATGTTTAGGTCGATTTTCAGGGTTCGGCAAACACGTCGATCTCGCCGTAAAAGGTGCCTCCCTTGACTTCCCAACGAAGGTAACGATAGCGCCCGATCTCCCCCTTTTCGGCGGTGATGGAGCAAGCCTGCTGGGCGGGACGGTCGAGGCGGCTGACGACATGGAGCGACTCGTCGGTATTGACCCGGGCGACGCGGATCCAGTTTTCGCCGAGGGATTCGCTTTCCGGATCGGGAAGCTCCGACCCGGCCCAACCGTATAGCGTGAAACGCTGCTTGGCCCGCTCGCGATGTTCGGGGATCGATTCATGCTGGTGCCAGGAATAGGAAAGGATGCGGGTCACCGACATGCTTTCACCGAGGTCGATCTCGAAGGCTCCTCCGGATTCCGCGGAAAAATAAACCGACTCCCGCGGGGAATCCTGTTTCGACTGGCCCGATCCATCCAGCAGCGCCTCCGCGGCCCCGCCGAGGCGACCGCTTTCCTGTCCCAGCGATCCCCGGACAACGCGAATGTTCGCGCGTCCCTGCGATCGATCCGCCGCATCGTCCATGCTTGGCGGCGGAATGCTCGGGAAGCGGAATGACGAGGTCCCGTCGCCAGCCTCGATCCGGGTGAGGATCTTTCTATCGCCCGGTTCCACGAACATCGTTTCGCCGGCCCGCAATCGCTGAGTCTTACCCGTTCCGTCGAGGATCACGTCGACGATGCCTTCAGAAACGTCGAGCCGGCTGAGACCGTCGGCGGTGACGCCAGCCGAAAAGGCCGTGCCGATATCGACAAACTTCGAACTGGGCGTGACCACCACGAATCCCTTCGATTCCGCCGTCTCGGCCGCCACCTGAACCTCGCCGAGGGCAAGGAACCCGCCCTTGTCCGAGCGTACCTCGAAGATGGCCGGTCCCTTCATGGTAACCCGCGCTCCGGTGGCAAAGTGCAGTTCCGCCCGCCCGGCGGACAGCTCGACGCGCTGGCCGGGCACGATCGCGTCGCCGCCAAGGACCCGCGTGGCCGGATCCATCCAGCGACAGGAGTCCAGCTCTCCGAATCTTGCCACGGCTCCGGGCACTCCAAGTTGCACACGGATTCCCGAGTGCCAGGAAACGATACCGACGACCAGAGCGGCGGCAGCGGCAACGGACCCCCACCACCGCCAAGCGAACCGATTCCGCGAATCCGAAGCCAGGCTCTTGGCCAGCGGGACCGGATTGCCTCCCATGGCACTTCGCAACGAAGCATCAACCCGTGCACAGGCGAGAAATTCGGAGCGCAGGCGAAGGTCATCCTTCATGAGTGCCTCGAGCCGTGCCACCTCCTCGGCGGTAGCCTGGCCATCAAGATAACGCCCCACGAGCTCCAGGGCCTCGGGATCGGATCTCATGCCGTACCCTCCTCCCGTTCCAAGGTCATCCGGATGCAATCCGCCAGGGTCATGCGCAGGCGGTGCAGCACTTTGTAAAGAGCCATGGGCGTGCGCCCGGAAGCCAAGGCCATCTCGTCAATCCTCGCGCCGGTACTGTATGCTGTCTCAAGCGAAGTCCGCTGGACCTGGGGAAGTTTTTTCAGACAGGCTTCCAAGGCCCTGACTTCCCTGTAGCCCTGCACAGCCGCTTCCTCGGCCTCGGCCTCGAGCAACCGGATCAGGTCTTCGCTGAAAACATGCCGATCCCTTGCCCGGTCCCGCCGAAAGGTCAGGGCCTCCATTCGGGCTACTCCAAAGGCCCAGCGCCGGAAGTTTTCTGTCGAGTCGAGATCATCAAACTTTCTCCAGAGCAGGGCGGCGGTCTCCTGCAGCACCTCGCGCGCGTCCTCCAACGTGGGAACCAGCGAACGCACGAAACCACGCAGGTCCTCCTCGTGCTCCACATAGAGCCTGAGAAACTGGTCGTGCCTGTAGCGTTCGACGGATTCCATCTACCGGATCACTCCGAAAAAGAATTCATTTGCCGGAAATAGATCATTTTTCCGCTTCTTTTCCCCCGGGGAATCCGCGAGAACCATTGGAAACGAATCCTTCAGGCAGGTCACGATCCTCTCTCGATTCAATCCGTATCCATGAAACCCTCTCTCGCATCGGCCCTTCTGATCGCTTCAAGCCTGGTTACCCTCCTTGTCCCTGCTAAAGCCGCCCCGCCCCGGCCCCAGCTCCAGATTCTCAATGGCAGCGAACAGCCGGTGGAGATCTTCTGGTTGAAATCGGAGACCGAACGGATCCCGAACGGCACGGTCGATCCCGGCGGGAACACCCTCATCACGACGACGATCGGGCATCGTTTTGTCGTCGTCGGAAAGAACGACGGAAGTGAAACCGAGGTTGAATGCAGACTCCCGGTCCAGGCCCATCGGGTCGGGGGCATCCCGGCCTTTTACACGCAAAGGATCGAGGCGCACGGTTATCCCATCGTCGCCTCCGCAAAGGTCAATCCCTACGCTCTCAAGGAGGCGGCCTACCTCATCGACCTGATGCTCGCGAAGCGCCCGGACGTGCGGGAAGCGATGATCCAGAGCGGTTCCCGCCTCTGCATTCTCGCGTGGAACGAGTTCACCACGGACCAGCCCGAGTTCACCCGGCTCGGCGAATCGCCGCATCCGGCATTCCCCTCGATCAAGGCAAAGGACTACTGGGACGCGCGCGCCCGCGGCCTCGGGGGAAGCGCGACCGATCCCTACTGCTCCTGCGGGGAAGAAAACCTTCTCGCTTACCCCGACGATCCCTACTCGACGGAAAACATCCTCATCCACGAGTTCGCCCACAACCTTCACCTGCGGGGACTGAACAATGTCGATCCCACCTTCGATGAACGCCTCAAGGCGTCATACGTCGACGCGATGAAGAAGGGCCTCTGGAAGGGCAAATACGCCGGGGTGAACCATCACGAATATTTCGCGGAGGGAGTGCAATCCTGGTTCGACAACAACCGCGAGAACGACCACGACCACAACCACGTCAATACCCGGGACGAACTCGTCGACTACGATCCCGGACTCGCCTCGCTCTGCCGCGAGGTGTTCGGCGACACTGAGCTGAAATACACCAAACCGAAGACCCGCCTCACGGGCCACCTCGCCGGATACGAACCCGCCAAGGCGCCGACTTTTGTCTGGCCCGAACGGCTGGTGAAGGCCAAGGCCGCGATCCGGCGCGACGCCGAGGAGCGCAACGCCAAGGCGAACGGCAGGACGATCCGGGAGACCCGTAGCCTCCTCGGCTGCCAGGTCCAGGTGCATGGCGGCCTCCTCGAGAAGGAACCCGCCGCGACCGCCAAGGCCCTCGGCCTGCTCGAGGCGCAGTTGGTCGAG
>JAGRPC010000159.1 GCA_020439925.1 Verrucomicrobiia bacterium
AGCTTCCGCGGATTTCGGGAGACGCCATTCGTTCTCGAGTCCCGGCACCTCCGCTCCGCCGCGATAGACGGGACGTTTGGCGGAGGCATCGCCCGCTCGGAAACCGACCTTGCGCGTTTTCCCGTCGATACCGCGAACCTCGAGGGAGGGGGTGATCGACTTGCCGAGCTTGGCCGGGTCGCGTCCCTCGACCGGAATCTGAATCCGAAGGGCCGCGAAGGCCGGCGTGTCCGCGGCACTTGCGAAGATCGCGAGGGATTCACCTTTCCCGAGTGCCTTGTCCGGGGCGACTGATGCTCCCGAGGCCGTCACGGTCCGCTGGGCGAGGGGTTTTCCGTCCTTGAGAATGGCGGCCTTGTCCCTCGAGACAGGCATCCAGCCGTCGGGATGCCTTGAGAGGAAGGCCGAAAGTTCAGCCTCCCATTTCTCCTGTGCGGCAACGGCCTTGGCATCTCCGGCAAGTTTCGTTGCGCTCTCGGCGAGGTGTCTTTCGAGCGCGGCCTCGGCCTCGGCGTGGCGCCGCTTCAGCCAGGGGCTCTCAACCTCGATCTCGGGAGGGAAGGGCGAGTCGTTGTTGACGCCTTCGAGTTCGGGTTCTGGGGTATAGCCGTAGTTCGCGTAGACGCCCCATTGCTTCACGTCGGCGAAAAAGGACTGCAACTCGTAGAAGTCGCTCGTCTTGATCGGGTCGAACTTGTGATCATGGCACTCGGCGCATCCGAAGGTGCTCCCGAACCAGGCCGCGGCGACGGAGCGAACGCGCTCCGCGCCGTATTTCGCGAGGTATTCCTTGGGCTGGGCCCCGCCTTCGCGGGTCATCATGTTGAGGCGGTTGTAGCCGGTCGCGACCAGCTGCTCGGTGGTTGCGTTCGGAAGAAGATCGCCCGCCAGTTGTTCGCGGGTGAAGACGTCGAAGGGTTTGTTCCGATTGAAAGCGTCGATGACGTAGTCGCGATAGGGGAAGATCCGCTGGTTCTGGTCGCCGTGAAATCCGACGGTGTCCGCGTAGCGCGCGATGTCGAGCCACCAGACCGCCATGCGCTCGCCGAAGTGCGGGGAAGCGAGGAGCGATTCGGCGAGTTTTCGAAGATCGGATCCGGATTTCCCCATGGAAGCATCGCGCAGCGCGACAGGCGGCAATCCCGTGAGGTCGAGGGTAAGGCGACGTTCGAGGACGTGATCGGGAGCGGGCGGGGAGAGATCGAGACCCTTTTCGGCGAGTTTCGCGCGGATGAAGGCATCGATGGGATGCTCCTTCTCTCGACCCTTGGGTAATGCCGGGCGTTCGAGGGGCGCGTAGGCCCAGTGGGGCTCATAGACGGCGCCCTCGGCGACCCAGCGGCGAAAGAGTTCCTTCTGCTTCGGCGTGAGCGGCTTGTGCGCCTTCTCCGGAGGCATGGGATCTTCATCGTCGAAGATGCGGAGGATGATTTCGCTCTGTTCGGGATCCCCGGGAACGATGGGCAGGAAACCGTTCTCCGTTTCCTTGAGCGCTTCGTCGCGCAGGTCGAGGCGCAGACCGGCTTCGCGGGTTTTCGGATCGAAACCGTGGCAGTGGAAACAGGTGTCTGAGAGTATGGGCCGGATATCGCGGTTGAAGCGCACCGGTTCTGCTGTGGAAGCGATCGCGGGAAAAATGAGGGCGAAAGTGAGGAGGATGGGGGATCTCATTCGGAAACGTTTGAGTCTCTCTCGAAAGGATACGCGCGGACCGCCTTCCGCCAAAAGACGCAAAAGAGGACGTAAGACTCGGAATTGTCGGACAATAAAGAGGGTTCGGTCGAGCGACAGAGCCTCTCGGGCGATCCGTCACGGCTCCTCATCGGAGGAAGCGACGGAATCGCTCACGTCGGGCAGTTCATCGCAAAGCGAGAGTGCCTTGAGGGCCTGGGCGGTCGCAATGTAGGTGATGTAGTGGTAGTTCCCCCGGTAGAGGGAATGCATCCACCATCGCCCGGAAATCCGTTGTTCGCGTTTGAGCCAGCCAAGCCCTCTACGGATGCGTGGATTCTCCGCGGGGACCCCGCTCTGACGCATGAGGACGATGGCAAGAGCGGTGAGATAGGGATCACTTTCCGGATCGGCGGCGTCCGGAAGCGAGGCGATCAACCGGGTCACGGTGTCGCTCATCTGGTAATGCCAGTCCTCCACGGCCGAGAAGTCACGGGTCGACCAGCCTCCGTCCTCGTGCTGTTTCGAGCCGAGGAGAGCGAGAGCCTTTTCCCTTTCCTCTGCGGTGACCAGTTCCGGAAAATAGTGGCCCAGTTGCAGCCGGAGAACGCGGTCGAAATCGTTCTTGGGCGGAGCCGTTCGAAGCCACGCTTTCAGTCTGTCGACTCGGTCGCGCGTCTCTCCGGGTTCGAGGGCGGCGAGCCAGTCTGGGGCGGCGCGGAGGGCCCGGGCGGCCTGGAGGCTCAGCTCGAAGTCGGTGGTGATGTGAGGAATTTCGACCTCCCCATAACTGACGAAGGAACCGTCGGGCGACTGGCGGCTCATCATCTGGCGGAGGGCGAGATCGGTATCGGGTGAAATCTTTCCGGTGACGTGTCGATCCCATTCGGCGAGTCCCAGGGCGCACCAGATCGCGGTCCAGGATCCGGAGATGTAACGAAGACCGTTTTTTTCGACCTCTTTCGCCGGCCCTTCGGGAATCGAATCGGCAAAGTCCGCCACGATTTCGGGATTCGGTGGGCCGAGGAGCGGGGAAAGGGCCGGGCGCTCGCTGAGGTAGGGACCGGTGGTGTGGCAGTTGATGCAGTTTTTCTCACGCACCCAGGAGAGGGCCCCGTCCTCGAGATAGCGGCGCGCGGCTCTCACGCTCTCCGGTCCGAAGACCGGGACCCTGGGTTCCTCGGCGCTGGCGGGAGGCACCGCGATCCCTTCTGACTGGTATTGGAAGGCAGGCTTCGGCCTCTCGGAGGGAGACTGAGCGGAAACGAGCAGGACCGGCGAGGAGACGAGCACGGCGAGGAGCCTCTGGAAGAGCATGGGCGGATCCTGCCAGAAAGCGGCGTTCCCAGGAATCTACGCGCTTGCGGACGGCGGAGTCGCCTCGTGCACAACGATCTGGGGAAAGGGGATCTCCCATCCGTGGAGGTGGCAGCACTCGACGGCGATGCGTTGCAGGGCCCTGTGGAGCTGGGAATAGCGGGATGCCACCGAACCGTCGAAGTCGGCGATGATCTCGAAATCGAGAGAGGAGGAGCCGGCCGAGGCAAACTCGACCTTCAGGGAAACGAGGCGTCCTTTTTCGACGAGGAATGAGTTCAGTTCACCGATGAGATGAGACTCGAGAGTTGATGGAATCTCGGAAGTGGCTTCGGCGAGGTGGCGATAGTCGATGCCGAAGGTGGAAGAGATCCGGAAACCGTGGGTGAGATTGGTGGGGCCGGCGGCGAGGAAATCGGTGGTGGGAAGGGTGATCCTCGCCCCGCCGAGGCGGATGAGATGGACCCATTCGGGAGTCTGCGAAACCACGCGGCAGTGACCGGTGCCGGGCAGGTCGATCCAGTCGCCCTCCTCGGTGGGGAACCAGAGTTCGTTGTCGGCGAGAGGGCGCGAATATTGTCCGGAAAGGTAGCGCACCGGAAGGCGCAGGACGCCGCCCCGCAGGCGGTCGTTTTTCAATACGGTGAAAAAACTGAGCGAGTCGATTCTCCAGGGGATGCCCTCGAAGACGATGCGCTCCCCTTCGCGGATCTCGCCGATGTTGAGGAGCAGCTTGGCGTCGCCGTAGAACTTTGGAAGCCCGGTTCTCGCGGCAAGGACGAGTCCGACAAGCAGGATGATAGCCACGCCCATGAGCACCCAGTCGCCCGTCGCGTAGAGGGTCAGCAGCGTCGCGGCGATCGCCCCGATGAAGGAAAAGAGATCGAGCCCCACATCGATGAGGCGCACGTAAAAGGGGCGGGTGGATCGGCGCATCCAGGGAGCCCGTTGCTGGAGGCGGCGGTGAACGAAGCGGAGTCCGAAGAAGGTGCCGAAAAAGACGGCGATGCAGAGAAGGAAATTCAGTCCGCGGGTGCGGAAGAAGGCACGCGATCCGTCGCGCAGGGTCTCGTAGAAGGAGGGCCGGTCCTTGACCGCCTGCTCGAGCTGGTAGGAAAGGGCCTGGATGCGATTGTCGGCGAGATTGCGTTTTTCTTCCCAGCCCTTGCGAGTCTCTGCGAGGGCCTTGGTGAGGGCGGTGTCGTCGGATTGAGGCAAGCCTTCGAGGTGAGCGAGAGCCCCGGAGGCGGTCTCGTGTCGCCCTTGCCACAGGGCCAACTCACTGCGGAGGTGTTCGATTTCGCGGGGGCGTTCGGTGAGGCCTTTCAACTCGTTGATGATGGGCCGCAGGAGTTCGTCGATCTCGTCCTTGAGGACGAAACTGGTCGCGGGAGTTTCTTCGTAGTCACCGGGATCGACACCGGTGGCGATGGACTCGAAATCCTCCCGCAGGGAGTCGCGGCGCGCGGCGAGGGACTTTAGTTCCGCCTCGAGGTTTTCACGGTCCGGTGGGGTGGCTTTGGCAAGGGAAGCGGAAAGCGATTCGATCTGGGTTTCGACGACCCGGATGGATTCCCGGATGGAGGAGAGTGCGGCCAGCGGATCCCGGGCTCCGGTTTCCTGCGGCGCGGAGGGATCCGCCGTTTTGCCGCCCTCCGGGGTCGAAGCGTCCTGAGCGAATGCGGAAATCGAGGTCGTCAGGAGGAGCCAGACCGAAAGGCTCAAAAGCCATCTTGTGGAGGGACGGACCATTGCCCATCCTCGCAACCGGACCGGGTTCTGGCAACGATTTCCTCCCTGCGGGTGGTTGCGACGTTCTTCCACATGACGGGAACCAGGAATTCCATTCTTGCACCTTTCTATAAAAATGATAAAATTAATAACAGGTTAAATGCCAACTTTTCCCGTAGAAACTTCCCCTGGCGTGTCGGCCTTGCCGGTGCTCTCCGTGGAAGAGGCGCTTGACGAGCCGACCCTGCTTCACTCGGGGGCCTCCCTCGAGGAAGTTTCGGCGATCCGACAATGTGCCGCCTGGACGACGACTTTTCCGCTCCAGAGGGTTCGCAAGCGTCGTCGGGTCGAGGCGATTTGTCCCATGCTGGCGCCTTCCCTCATGGCTCGGGGGTTGGTGTTTTCCTCCCTCTCGATGGGTGAGAGGGAACCGGATCTTGACCGACTCGACGAGGTCTTGCGTGAGGCTGCCGACGTGTTTGACCGAAAGATCGACTGTGTCGATTCGCGGCTGAAGTGCCTCGTTCTCATCCTTCCCGGTGTCCGGGGGGCTCGACTCCTCGAGGCCACGACTCCGGAAAGGTCGATCAAGAACGAACTGCTTCGAAGAGGCATCCTCGTGGGGGAATTTTTTCCGACCTGTCCCTTCGCCACCACCTTCAACCCTCGCTTGTTTGCCCTGCGCTCACCCGCGCCGATGTATGTGCTCCGAACTTTCCTGGAATCCGATTGGCGGTTCATCTGCCAGATTCCGTCCTGGCAGAAAACCTACCGTGAGCGCTTCGGGGAGCCTCCTGAAAAGCTGCGCCATCTCGGTGGACCGCTGTGGCGCTTGAAACAGAAACTCGTCTGGCGCATCGATGCATTGAAGCGCCGATTCCTCCTCCGGAAAGAGGAGACAGGCCTGCCCGGATCATGAACCCACCGGTCCGGGTCAGATTGAGGGATGAAAACGGGGAAGGCGTGGAAAACACCTCTCTCTCTGTGCATCACAGGGCAGAGGTGTGCGGAGAAGTCGCTCTGCAGGTCCACGAGGGAAAGGATGCGATGGATGCCCTCGAGCGGCTCGAGCGTCCCTGGCGATCCCTCACCGGAGATTCCGATCCTCCCTTTCTCACCTACACCTGGAATCAGGCCTGGTATCATCTATATGCCGTTTCGGGTTGTCGCCCGCTGATCTTCGAGCTTGCTTCGGGAGATCGCACCCTGGCGATCCTGCCTTGTTATCTGGAGGGCAGGACGATACGGCTCGCCGGAGATCGCATCTGCGATTATCAGGATGTGATCGCGGCCGATGACGGAGCGGCCTCTCTCCTGGTCGCGGCGGCGATGGAGTGGTTGTCGGCCAAGGGGCGAGGAGGCCATTTCCGATTCGAGAGACTCTCCACCGAGGGCCGTCTCTTTCGCGTGCTTCATGGGAGCGACGATGTGCCGCGGTCCTCGCTTCGATTCGAGAAGACCTTCGCTCCCTGTCCCTGGACTTCACTGCGGGGAGGATTGGAAGGCTATCTTGCCGGTTTGCCACGCAAGACGAGGCAGGATTTCCGCCATTCTCTGAACCGGCTCGAAAAGGAGGCTCCGTCGGCGCGGGTCACGATCCTGAGAGACTTCGGCATTCAGGTGAGCGATCTCTGGGGGGCGGCCGCCTTTCACACGGCAAATTTCAGGAAGACCGGCGAAAGCCCCTTCCGGGATCACCGCCTCATCGACTTGCTCGGGCGGGTTGCGAAAGACCCGGAAGTGGGATTTCAACTCGGGGTCCTCACCCTCCATGGGGATTTTCTTGCCGTCGACTTCGGGTTTGCCCGGGGGCGACGCTATTACGGTTACCTTACTTCCTTCGATCAGGCGCATTCCCGGTGGGCTCCCGGAAAATGCCTGATCCTGCGGCGCATCGATCAATGGGTCGGCGAAGACGGTGTCGAGGAACTCGATTTCCTCTCCGGGAACGAACCCTACAAAGCTTCCTACACCGGAGGTGAAGCTTATCAGGTCTGGTCGATCCGGCTGATTCCCGACGGCCTCGCCGGACGAGTCAGACTGGCGGGACTGAAGTCGAACCGTCGTCTTCGACAGATCGCCAAGCGAGTGCTTCACCGGGACGAGGGCCTGCCTCGCTGAAAGGCTTCAGCGTTTCTTGTTGTTGGACCGGTTGCCGCCTCCACCGCCGGAGCCACCCGACTCCTTCCGGGGCGGCGGTGCGGAATTTCCGTTGGCTCGGGCATTCGAATAGCCCGAAGTATTGTGGCCTCCTCTCGCAACGGTGGCCCGAGCCCCGCCGTTACCACCGCTTCCGCTCTTTGCCTGTCCACCACGACCGCCTCCACCCGCCGATCCGCCTCCTTCGTAGGGGCGATGATAGGTTTCGGATCCGTTGTTGCCGTAGTAAGGAGCCCGGTATGGATAGCGGCCGTAGTAGGGGTCGCGGAACGCGTAGTAGCGGTTGCGGTAATAGTAGCCGGTGGAGTAGGTGCCCGGAGGCGGTCCGTAGTAGCCCCCGCCGTAGTAACCACTGCGATAATAGCCCCCCTGATATCCCCGATAGTAAGGATCGGAATAACACGAGGTGAAGAACTGGATGCCGAGGAAGAAACCGGCGGCCAAAAGCAATTTGAGAAGGAGGATTTTCACGAAGTACATGAACCAGATTTTCCCGATCTCTTCAATCCCTGATTGAAGGTTCCCCGCGAATCTCGCCGGTCTCGCTGGCGGACGCCTTGACCCGCTTTTCATTGATACGGATGAGCAGTTCCGCCGTTGCTCGGGCGTCACAGAGCGCGCGATGATGAGAGTCGAGCGGTATGCCGAAATGGGCGCACAGCGATCCCAGCCCATAGGAAGGCAGGCCGGGGAAATGGCGCCTACTTTCCACCACCGTGCAGAGGATAGGGCCTCCGAAATCTTCTCCGAGCCGGCCGAACTCGGCTTTGAGAAAGCCGTGGTCGAACTTCGCGCGATGGGCGACGAAGACCGCGTCACCGAGGTAGTCGCGAAGGTCGGCGGCGATGTCGGCAAACGGAGGAGCCTGAGCGACCATCTCGTCGCTGATGCCCGTGAGCCTGGCAATGAAGGAGGGAATGCGGCGTCCGGGATTCACCAGGCTCGACCATTCGTCGATGATCCGCCCGTTTCGCACCCGCACCGCTCCGATCTCGGTGATGCGTTGAAACGAGGGGTCGCCTCCGGTGGTCTCGAGGTCGACGACCACGTAGTCCTGCTCCGGATCCACGATCCAGCGAACCCGGGCGACTTCCACCGGGAATCCCGCCCGGCGCAATCGTTCGATCTGCACGAGCTGCTGGCGCCGAATCTGGTCCCCCTCGGTCTTGATTTCCACGAAGCGGGGAACCGCTCCCTCCTCTTCGAAAACGACGAGATCGGGAAATCCGCTCCGGTTGTGCCGGAAATCCCGGGCCATTTCCCCGAGGATGGAGGCAAGGGCGCCTTTCGGCGATTGTGAGACAAGCTGACAGACCAGGACGAAGAGGACTTCGTCCCACCAGACGAAGGCGTTGGGGGTTCCCCGGTGGGTTTCCCAGTTCGAAAGGAGGAGTGCGAGCGCCTCTTCCGGGTCGTCGAGGAGACGAAGGCGTTCCTCAATTCGTTCGCAATGACGATCGAGAAAGGTGCCCGTGGAGAGATCCTGTGGAGTGAAGTCGAATGGATCGTGCAGGGAGGCGTGTTCCGCCCCGTAGAGCAGATCCCAGAAGAGCAGCCCGAAGAGTTGTTGCCAGGGGCGGTTTTCGACATGGGCTGCCGTTGCCCCGTTCCGCGCGATTCGTCTTGCTGCGGTGAGTTCGGGATGACCGCGACCCGATTCATCGAGAGCGAGGACAGGTCCGGAGCGGAGTAACTCGGTGAGCCTGCCGGTCCGCTTTTTCTGGTACTTCCGTTCCAAAAAGTCCTCGGCAAAGAGAAGCTCTCCGTCGCAGGAAGGATCGTCGATGAGGTGCCGCAGCAATTCCTCGGCTTCTTCGACACGACCTCCCTGATGGAGAAGGCGCACCCTTCTCTCCGTGGCCGGATACTGGTCGGACCGCGAGTAGACGGCGAGGGCGGCATCACCCTGTCCGTCGCGTTCGAGGAGACGACCGAGACGGTGGAGCGCGCGGTGGCGCAGAAGTTCGGCCTCGGGTTCGCGACAGTCAGGCCACTCCTCGACACTGGCCGAAAGCCTTCGGAGCGATTCGGGTTCGGCCTCCTCGAGGGACTGGAGCGTTTTTGCATGAAAGAAACACGCCCAAGCCGCATCTCTGCTCGTGAAGCGCGCCTCGAAGTCGTCTCGGAAGGCGGCGGTGCGCACCCGTCCGAGATCCCTCAAGGCAAAGGAAGTGAGATCGCGATCGAGGCTTCCGAAATAGAGAAACAGCAGGTAGGCGACCTCGTCCTCTCGGCGCTGCACGAGGTATTCGGTTCGGCGCGAGTCCGGATAAGCCACCTCGAAGGGAAGGGTGGTGGTGGCGAGCTTGAGCAGCGCGGCCTTTTTCATCGAGGCAAGACGCGGGGGAGCCTCGTTCTCGTTCTGAAAGTGGGCTCTCAGCCGCGCAAGAAGTTCGTTCCGACTCTCCGTTGCGAGCATCCGGCCGAGGTCTCTCGACTCCGGGGAACGGAGGAAATCCGCCCCGATCAATTCCGCGGAAGCGGTTTCAGGGTCGGTGATCTCCTCGTAACGGAGTTGATCGCGTCGAAAGATCCGGCCGCGCCGGTTGGCGATGCGGACATAAAGACACCTCGCCTCCTCCGAGAGCCTGCCGAAGTCGCCAAGGAAGGACCGGTGCGCCGCATCGAGGGCGTGGTCATAGCGCGACGCGACGAAGTCGAGCATCTCGAGAAAATGACCGAGATAGTAGCGGGAGGGAAGGACGTCCGGGGGAGGAGGATTCACCAGAACGGTGCTGTAGCATGTTCACCGGAACATTTCCAGTATGGAAAGGGGTTGGGCTCTTGTCTTCCTCGAGGAGGGGGATTTCAAAAAGA
>JAGRPC010000160.1 GCA_020439925.1 Verrucomicrobiia bacterium
TCGCCGCCCCAGATCACGAGGGTGTCCTCGAGGAGTCCGCGCTGTTCGAGGTCGCGGACGAGACCGGCGCTGGGCTGGTCGGTGTCTCGGCATTGCACCTCGAGCTGGGTGGGGATGTTGTTGTGCTGGTCCCACCCTGCGTGCATGAGCTGGATGAACTGCACTCCGCGTTCCGCGAGGCGCCGGGCAAGGAGGCAGTTTCGTGCGAAGGAACCCGGACGTTGCACGTCGGGGCCGTAGAGATCGAGGATGTGCTGCGGCTCGTCGGAGAGGTCGGTGAGCTCCGGCACGCTGGTCTGCATGCGGTAGGCCATCTCGTACTGAGCGATACGTGTCGCGATCTCGGGGTCGCCGATGGTCTCCTCGTGCTCGCGGTTGAGGGCGGCGATGTCGTCGATGAGACCCTTCTTCATCTCCCGGGAAAGGCCCTTGGGATCGGAGAGAAAAAGTACCGGATCGCCCTGGCTGCGGAAGTTCACCCCCTGGTACTTTCCGGGTATGAAGCCGCTGCCCCAGTAGTAGTCGTAGAAGAGCTGGCCGCATGAGTTCTCGCGATCCCGCGAGAGCATCACGACGAAGGCGGGGAGATCCTCGCTCGCCGAACCCAGCCCGTAGCTCATCCAGGCGCCCATGCTCGGACGGCCGGGAAGTTGATGTCCTGTCAGGAAAAAAGTCACCCCGGGGGCGTGGTTGACCGCCTCGGTGTTCATCGAGTTGATGAGGCAGATCCGGTCGGAAATGTCGCGGGTATGAGAAACGAGGTCGGAAAGCCACATTCCGGAAACGGGGTTCTGCCGGAAGGGGCGGAGGGGGGCGAGCACTGGATATTCCTTGTAGCTCCCCGTCATCGTACTGAGCCGCACCCCGGCGCGGACGGACTCGGGAATGTTCTGCCCCTGCCTGCCGAAGAGGTCCGGCTTGTAGTCGAAGAGGTCGAGATGGGAAGGCCCCCCTGTCTGCATGAGGTAAATGACACGCTTTGCCCGCGCCACGTGGTTGGGGAATCCCGGGAGCCCTTCCCCGGAAGCGGCGGCATCCCTGCCGAGGAGCGAGGTGAGGGCCGCGGCGCCCACGCCGGTGGCGCTCCTGCCGAAGAACTGACGCCGGGTCTGGCGTATCCGCTCCGCGTGATGAATGAGGGACCGGTCGAACTTGGTGTGCATGTCAGGGCCGGTTCAGGGTTTCGTCGAGATTCAGGATCACCTGCGCCATGCGGGTGCAGGCGGCGAGTTCAACGGGGTCGAGCCGTTCGTCCGGTTTCACCGCGGCGTAGTCGACGGCTTCCCCGGTGTAGCTGCGGAATTCGTTGAGGCTCTTTTCGTATCCGTTCGCGAGCAACTGCCTCTCGCGTTCCCCGGGGGGGCGGGCCGTGGCCAGCTCGAAGGCGAAGGCAAGGCGAGAATCGGCGGTGGTTCCACCCTCGTTCACCATGCGCCTCGCGAGGGCGCGAGAGGCCTCCACATAAGTCTCGTCGTTGAGGAGGACGAGCGCGTGCAGGGGGGTATTGGTCGTGGAGGGTTTTACCATGCAGACCTGTCGCGCCGAAGTGTCGAAGAGATTTGGCGGGGAGGAGGTGCGACGGAAGAAGGTGTAGAGGCTGCGGCGATAGAGCTGCTCGGGCTCGTGACGGACGGGGTAGCTGATTTTCCCGAAGGAAAATTCTTCCCAGAGCCCCTCGGGTTGACGCGGGTAGACGGGTTCACCGCCGACATCCGGGACCAGCAGCCCGGAAATGGCGAGTGCCTGGTCCCGCAGGAGCATGGCAGGCAAGCGCGAGCGTGCTCCCCGGGTGAGGAGACGGTTCCCGGGATCGCGTTCGGATTTCGCGGGAGTCAGGGCGCTGTCCTGGCGGTAGGCGGAGCTGCTGACGATGAGACGCACGAGGTGTTTCACGTCCCATCCCGACTCGATGAATTCAACGGCGAGCCAGTCGAGCAGTTCCGGATGGACGGGCAATTCTCCCTGCACGCCGAAGTCTTCCGAAGTCTTGACCATGCCTGTGCCGAAGAACTGCTGCCAGATCCGATTCACGGCGACGCGTGCGGTCAGGGGATGAGCCGGATCGACGAGCCACCTCGCCAGGCCGAGACGGTTGGCCGGAGATCCCTCGGGCATGGGAGGGAGGAAGGCGGGAGTGCCGGGGGAGACTTTCTTGCCGGGCTGCTGGTAGTCGCCGCGGGTGAGGGTGAAGGTTTCCCGGGTCTTCTCAAGCGGATTCTCCTCCATCACCATGATCTGCACGATGGATTCGTTAACTGCGCGCAGAGCGTCGCGCCGCGACTTGATCTCCTCTCCGAGAGTGGTCCAGGACTCGATGCCATGGTCCCCGGTGCGCAGGAAATACTCGGTGGCTTCGCGCTTCTGGGCGGTGTTGCGCTTGTCTGCCGGAGTGCGGAGGATGGTGGAGAGCGAGCCCGGAAAGCGGGTACGATCTTCGAGATCTTTGGCGGTGAAACGGGATTCCCACTGTTTCTGGGTGGGTGCGATGACGATCTCCTGAGCAGTGATGTTCTGTTCGAAGGTCTTGATCTCGCCCTCGAGCTTCTCTTTCTCCGCTTCCTGTTCCAGGGTCGGAAGGGAGAGCCAGGGTTTCGCCAGTTGTACGGTCGCTCCGGAGCCGAAGGCGCAGCCCTGTCCGGACCGGTAGTCGACCTTGCCGCTCTCGGGAAGATTGTTGAAGAAGGCGAAGAACCGATAATACTCCTCGTGCGAAATCGGGTCGTATTTGTGGGAGTGGCACTGGGCGCAGGCCAGTGTCAAGGCCAGCCAGGTCGTTGCGGTGGTGTCGACACGGTCGAGGACGATGTTGATGCGCTGCTCCTCGGGAATGGCGCCGCCCTCGCCGTTGAGCATGTGATTGCGGTTGAA
>JAGRPC010000161.1 GCA_020439925.1 Verrucomicrobiia bacterium
CATCCCATCCTCGTGGCTCGGAGCGCGACGAAGCCCGGGCGTCCCACCGTGCTGATCTACGGACACTATGATGTCCAACCCGTCGACCCCGTCTCCGAATGGCACACGCCCCCCTTTGAACCGACGCTCGTCGGAGACAAGATTTTCGCCCGTGGCGCAACCGACAACAAAGGGCAACATTTCGCCCACCTCCTCGGAGTCGAAGAGACCCTGAAAGCCCAAGGGGACCTGCCGGTGAATGTCATCTTCCTCATCGAGGGCGAGGAGGAGATCGGTTCGCCCAATCTCGCTCCGTTTCTCGAGACCCATCGCGATGACTTGAAATGCGATGTCTGTGCGGTTTCCGACACGGGCATGATCGGTCCGGGTATCCCGACCCTGACCTATGGACTTCGAGGCATCGCCTGCCTTGAGTTCACTATCCACGGACCCGCAAGGGATCTTCATTCGGGAGTCTATGGAGGAGCCGTCCCGAATCCGGCAACGATGGTCTCGCGGGTGATCGCCTCGCTCCACGACGACGAAGGTCACATCCGCATTCCCGGCTTCTACGACCGCGTCCTCCCCCTTGAATCCTGGGAGCGTGAGATGTGGGCGAGTCTTCCGGATGGAGATGCCGCCACTCTCGAGGAAACCGGAGCCCCCGGTCTCTGGGGCGAAGCCGGCTACACCTCACTTGAACGCCGATGGGGACGCCCTACCGCCGAAGTCAACGGCATCGGTGGGGGTTATCAGGGTGAAGGTTCCAAGACGGTGATCGGCCGTGAAGCCATGGCCAAGCTCAGCTTCCGTCTCGTCCCCGACCAGAACCCTCAGGAGATTCTCGAACTCGCTTCCGCGCATCTCCACTCCTTGTGCCACCCTTCCTGTCGTATCGAGGTCGAACTTGGTCACTGGGGACCTGCCTACGTGATGGATCCCCACTCCTCTTATGGAAAGGCTGCCCAGCGGGCACTGACTCGGGCGTTTTCCGGCGAACCTCGCCTCATCCGTGAGGGCGGAAGCATTCCCATCATCCAGGCGATCCGCGACACCCTCGGAGTGGACAGCCTCCTCCTCGGCCTGGCTTTGCCCGACTGCCAGATCCACTCGCCCAACGAAAACTTCACGGTCACCAATTTCGAGGCCGGGATCCGGTTGAATCAGGCGCTCCTGGAAGAGCTCGCCGGCTGAACGGTTCCCGCTCCTCTTTCGCGATTTCGTCCATGCTGCCCGACCTCGTAGAAATCATCCCTCCGTCTACCCGCGTGAATGCTTCGGTCGTTCTTCCGGGATCGAAGAGCCTCACGAATCGCGCCCTCGTCCTCGCAGCCCTCGCCGATGGGGAAGTCACCCTGCGCGGTGCCCTGTGGAGCGAGGACACCCAGGCCATGGTGCATTGCCTGGGTCATCTCGGATTCGAGGTCACCGTCTCCGACGACCCTTCCGAACCCGCCAACCGCACTCTCGTCGTCACGGGAAAAGGCGGCAACATCCCGAAAGTCGGCTCGGTAGAGGCGCCTCTCGAACTTTTTGTGGAAAACGCCGGTACCGCGGCCCGGTTCCTCCTGGCGATGGCCTGCCTCGGGGAGGGTGTTTTTCGTCTCAGCGGGATTCCGAGAATGCACCAGCGTCCCCAGGCGGCTCTCATCAGAGCATTGAGGGAGCTGGGGTACCGAATCGACTCGCCGAACGACTTCCTTCCCGCCGTCGTGCACGGCACCGGACCAAAACCCGGTGCCCGCTGTCGCGTCAGCGTGGAGGAAAGTTCGCAGTTTGCTTCGGCTCTGATCCTTTGCCAGCGTACGGGAGGCTGGGAGGTCGAGGTGACCGGAGCCAACGAGGATGAATTGCCCTACGTCGACATGACCCGGCAACTTGTGGAGACTTTCCCCTGGAACGGGGGCCTCTATGAAATCGAACCAGACGCCTCGGGAGCGAGCTACTTCTGGGGATCCGATTGGCTGGTGCGTGGCGATGGAGAACGTGTGCGTGTGGAACCCGCTCCAGACTCAGGCATGCAGCGGGACCAGAACTTCCTGGATCTCATTCTCGGCCAGCCATGGCGTCCATCCTACTCGCGAAACTCGGACCTCGCCGACAGTATCATGACCGCCATCGTTCTTGCGCCCTTCGCGTCGGGACCAACAGAATTCACGGACCTCGGACGACTCCGGGTCCAGGAATGCGAGCGCGTCGAGGCCCTCCGCACGGAACTCGGCAAGTGCGGAGCCCGAGTCGAGGAACACGACGATACGCTCACCGTTTATCCCGGCCCTCTCCACGGCGCGGAGATCGAGACCTACAACGACCACCGCATGGCGATGTGTTTCGGAATCCTCGGCCTGCGCGTGCCTGGGCTGAAACTGCGAAATCCGGCCTGCGTTCGAAAAACGTTCCCCAACTTCTTCATCAAACTCGCCTCCCTTGGCGTGGAGATGCGCGATGTGGCAACGGGAGAGCCGCTGAGCGGCGACCGCCTCTTGGCGGAGTGATTCAGATCACACAGGGACACTCGCCACCGGCCCCTCGACGGATTGTCAAGGAGTCGCGTGATCCCCGGATTCGCCATTGCGTTGAATTGAATCGTTTGGTTCCTTTCCTACGCGCCTCCCCGATTTCCGGCGCAGTGTGACATGGCCGTCAAATACCGCGACTATTACGAAACCCTCGGCGTTTCCAAGGACGCCCCGCAGGACGAAATCAAGAAGGCCTTCAAGAAACTCGCCCGCCAATACCACCCCGACGTCGCCAAGGACCAGCCCGATGCGGAGGAACGCTTCAAGGCGGTTAACGAAGCCTACGAGGTCCTCGGAGATCCGGAGAAGAGGCAGAAATACGACACCCTCGGCCCCGGTTGGGAACAGGGCCAGGACTTCGGAGGATTCTCCGGCTACCCGGGCGGGGGCCAGTACGAATATCATTTTGGCGGAAGCACCGGTTTCAGCGATTTCTTTGAAAGCCTCTTCGGGAACCGCGGCGGCGATCCATTCGGTGCCTTCGGAGGCGCGCGGGGCTCACGACGTCCGCGTTCCAACCAGCCCGCGGCCGGCGAGGATATCGAAGCGGACCTGCTCGTGCGCATCGAAGAGATCATGCACGGATCCACTCGCGAAGTGCGTCTCGCGCGACCAACCGCCGACGGCCGCCCCGGGAAGGAATCGACCATACGGGTGAAGATCCCAAAGGGTATCGCGGGGGGACAGCGCATCCGGTGCGCCGGGATGGGATACCCCGGCGTCAATGGCGGACCCGACGGCGACCTCTACCTGCGCGTCCGACTCGAGCGTCATCCTCTTTACCGACCGGATGGACACGATCTGGACAGTGACCTGGTCCTGGCTCCCTGGGAGGTCGTCCTCGGTGCCAGCGTCACCATTCCGACCCCTCACGGCGACGTGAAGATGACCGTGAAACCCGGATCGCAACCGGGCACCAAACTCCGTCTGCGCGGCAAGGGACTTCCGACCGGCAAAGACGGATACGGCGATCTCTACGTCACCCTCGTGGTCGAGTTCCCGGACTCGGTCAGCGAGGAGGAGAAGGAACTTTGGAAGAATCTCGCGGAGAAAACTCGATTTCGCCCCCGGGGTTGATGGAACCTCATACTCCTAATTCATACGCTTACTCCTACTCAAAAAACGAATGACCTTGGAACGTCCGACTCTGAGTAGGAGTAAGAGTATGATGTAGGAGTAAGAGTATGATGTAGGAGTAAGAGTATGATGTAGGAGTAAGAGTATGAGTATGAGATTTTGATATGAAAACACCCCTTTCCCTCGCCCTTCTCCTTCTCGTCACGTCCCTCGCCCAGTCCGCAACGCCCAATCTCGTCGTCTTTCTCGCTGACGACGCAGGCTGGGGCGACTACTCCTTCTCCGGCAACACCCAGGTCTCCACCCCGAACATCGATTCCATCGCCAGGGGAGGGGTTTCCCTCGACCGCTTTTACGTTTGCCCGGTGTGCTCGCCGACCCGGGCCGAGTTCCTTACCGGCCGCTATCATCCGCGGGGAGGTGTCAAGGGGGTCTCGACCGGACAGGAACGTCTCAACCTCGATGAGAAAACTCTCGCCGACGCCTTGAAAGCTTCCGGCTACGCCACGGGAGCCTTCGGAAAATGGCACAACGGATCGCAGTGGCCCTACCACCCCATGGCACGCGGTTTCGACACCTACTTCGGCCATACCTCGGGACATTGGGGGGAATACTTCGACGCCCCCCTCGAGGACGAGGGCAAGATGGTGAAAACAAGCGGTTTCATCGTCGATGTATGCACCGACAGGGCCCTGTCATTCATCGAGAAAAACAAGGAGGGACCTTTCTTCTGCTATCTCCCCTTCACCACCCCGCATTCCCCCTGGGCCGCTCCGGAGAAGGACTGGGCCAGGTTCAAGAACAAGCCCATCACCCAGACCGCCACCCTTCCGGACCAGGAAGTTGCCGATGAGACCCGCTGTGCCCTCGCCATGGTCGAGAACCAGGACTGGAATGTCGGACGCGTCCTCACAAAACTTCAAGAGCTCGGCCTCGAAGACAACACCATTGTGCTCTATTTCTCCGACAATGGTCCCAATTCGATGCGATGGACCGGCGGAATGAAGGGCAAGAAGGCGCAGACCGACGAGGGAGGCGTGCGTTCCGTGTGCTACCTCAAGTGGCCCGCAAAATTGCCGGCGGGTCATGCCGTCTCCCAGATCGCCGGGGCCATCGACCTGCTCCCCACGATCACGAGCCTCGTCGGCGTGCCCCGGGTCGGCGACAAACCTCTCGATGGTCGCGACCTCTCCCCGCTCCTCCTCAAGGAAACGACAGATTGGCCCGATCGCATGATCTTTTCCACCTGGGCCTCCAATATCAGCGTGCGCACCCAGTCCTATCGCCTCGATAACAAGGGCCAGCTCTTCGACATGGTTGCCGATCCGGGACAGACCACTCCGGTGAACGACGCGAAACCGGAAGTGGCTGCCAGACTGGCCGCCGCCGTCGATAGCTGGCGCAAGGAGATGTATGGTCCAGTCGCGGCGCCATCCACTGCAGCTTCGAAGGAAAAGGGGAAGGGCAAAGCCAAGGGAAATCCGAACGCCGTCGACCCTCGTCCCATCCCGGTCGGTTACCGCGAGTTCCCCATCACCATGCTGCCGGCACGGGACGGTGACCCACACGGCACCGTGACCCGGAGCAGCTCGGCTCCGAACTGTTCTTATTTCGTGAACTGGACGAGCCTCGAAGACTCCCTCGTCTGGAATCTCGAGGTCGTCACCTCGGGACGTTACGAGGTCTCGGTCGACTACACTTGTCCCCTTGCAGATGCCGGCTCCATTGTGGAACTGAGCTTCGGCGATGCCCGCCTCACCGGCAAGGTCGGACCCGGATGGGATCCTCCCCTTCTCACCAACCAGGACACTCTGCCCCGCCCCCACGGTGAGAGCACGATGAAGGATTTCAAGACTCTCGTGCTCGGAGAGGTCGATCTGGCCGCCGGGAAGGGGCCGCTCACCCTGCGCGCTCTCGAGATTCCCGGCAAATCGGTGATGGACCTGCGCCGCCTCACCCTGACCTTGAAATGATCACCATTTGTAGGCGCCGCCCTGGATGCGCTCGATCTTTTCGATCAGCCAGATATTGTGTTTCTCGACGGTATTGAAGACGGGGTCGCGCGCCGACTTGTCACGGACATACCAGGATTTCCGCCCGAAATAATCGCGAAGCGCCTTCGAGGAAAACGGGAACCCGTGCCGCGCGAAAATCTCGTTCCGGGCGATGGAAAGCTCGGGCCGGGTGAGCGTCTGCACGACGCTTCGTGAAAGGGTCCGTTCCGAGGAATAGGGAAAGATATCCGGCGGCTCGGCGGCGCTGCCCCCCTCCCCGGGAAGGACCGCTTTTCCTCCGAGGTAGGGTCCGCCCATCTCCTTCTCGACGGCAAGGATGGTGCCCACGTTGGCGTTCTCGATCGCAGAGAGCTTGGGATCTTTGAAGCCGGGGCGTCGACGATACCAGGACAAGGACCCGAAGTATTCACGAAGAAAGGCGCTGCTGAAGTCGTAACCGTGCCTCGCAAAGATCTCGTTCCGGGCCAGATAGAGTTGTTCGAGCCCGTAATCGTACAACTCGTCACCGACATAACGGCGGGAGGCCGAGTCCTCGAAAATATATTCCAGCGAGGCGGCGACCGCTCCGTCCGTTTCGTCGAGTTCCAGCATGGGCGTCCCCAGGCTGTAGGCGAATGGCTTTTGCGGTTCGCCCTCCATCCCGGCCCCGCGCAATTGCTCGGTCGATTCATTGAGGACGCGGCTCTGAGTCGAAGCAAATACTTCGCTCCAGGTTCGGAAGCGCTGCATGTCCGACTCGAGATTGATGGTGAGAAAACCTCCCGAATCGGTCCCGTAGGCAGCTTGTCCGGGTGAAGCGGCGGTGATATTCACGAATCCCCTGTGCTTCAACAACAGGTAGTAGACATTCTTCCATGGAATGACCGGTTCATTGCCCTCGGCCACGATGAACTCATCGGGATACGACGAACAGCAATCCGTAATGAGGACCTTGAGTCGGCAAGGCAGGGCACCGATTTCACCCGCCCAGTCGTTCCGGCTGATCTCGGTGAGGTCGCAGGTCTGCAGCCATTGCTCTCCGGAGGCACGGTCGCGGATCACTCCATGGCCGGAGAAATGCACGTAAACGGTGTCGTCAGGACCAATTTCCTGCCTGAACGTGGTCCAAGCCGCTTCGATCCCGCTCTTGGTCGCCTTTTGCCCCTGCACCTCGACGCGGTGGACCTCCACCCCCCACGCGACGGGAGAGACATACTCCGAAAAGATGTGGTTCACGATCACCTGATCGGAAGCGACGCCCGCATTGATTCCGCCCCCAGCCTCTTCGGGGTAAGCGTTACAGAAGACCGAGAACACCCGGATGGAACGGCCCGCCTCCGCGGTCACTGTCGATAGCAGCAGCAGGGAAACGACGGAGGAAAAGACACGGATCATCCCTCACGAGGGTATCGTCGGCTCCAGCCAAAGTCCAGCCTCTCGAAAAAAACCTCTTACCTCGTTGGAAGCCACTGTTCAAGCCCTGTGCCCTCGACTACAGGTGGAGCATTCTCATCCGCATGAAATTCCGAGGTCTCCCGTCCCTGCTCGCAGTCTTGGCGGCATTGTCCGTATCCCATGCGGATGACACGAGTCCGAGACTTCTCATCGATCCACAAGGACATTCAGGAGTGGTCAAGGAGCTCCTCTTCCGGTCCTCCTCCAACGAATTGATCAGCCTCGGTGACGACAAAACGATCCGCTTCTGGGATCTCGATTCCGGGGAACTCAACCGGACCCTGCGCGGCGAGATTACGGACACCGGCGGGCGCCTTTACGCCGGGGCTCTGTCGAAGGACGAACGTTATCTTGCCGTCGGAGGTTTCGATGCGGAAAACTCCATTCGTGTGATCGACCTGGATCACGGCGAGATTGCGGCCGTGCTCCGCTCCCACACGAACAGCGTCCACGCGCTCGACTTTTCCGACGACGGGCTCTGGCTGGCCTCGGGGAGTTCCGATCACCAGGTGCTCGTATGGGACCTCTCCGAACTGGCCGGGAGGAGCGGCCTCCTCGAAATCAATGACGCCGCCCATCTCGAGGCCCACGAGGACAGCGTGTATGCCCTCGACTTTTCCGATGACGGGCTGCGGCTCGCCAGCGGCGCGGACGATGACCTTCTCATCCTGTGGAAACGGGAGAGTCCCGGCGCCCCTTTCGAAATCGTCTCACGTGGAACGGCACACACCGACGATGTTTCCGCCCTTTCGTTTTCTCCCTATGGTTCGCTGATCATCTCGGGCGGATTTGATCACCGACTTGTCCTCTGGGATGGGGAGACCGGGGAGTTCATGGAGACTATCGACAATGACATGGGGTCATCCGTCAATGCCGTCGCCTTTTCCCCCGACGGCCAACGGGTTCTCGCGAGTTCACAGTCCTCGCAGGACGGCATCACCGCCATCTACGACCTCGCCACAAGCACGAGGACCGTTGAATTTGACCAGCACGACAACCGAGTGCGTTGCGCCGCCTGGCACCCCCGCAAAAACCTCGTCGCCACATCTGGAGGAAACGACAATGCCGTCATGGTCTGGCGTCCCTCCCCGGAAGAAAAACAAGGACAGGCGGCAGCTACCGTCGTTCATCGACTCAGCGGCGAGGGCCGCGCCAACTGGTCGGTCGCCTTCTCCGAAGACCGCAGGGGAATCGTCGCCTTCGGGCGATTCTATTCTGCGGAAGCGCCCCTTCTCGACCAGGACCTGGAACTCGCCTTCGATTTCCTCAATTTCGAATTCGTAACCGGTGGCGATTATCACCGAGCCTTCACGGAGATCGAAAGCATCACGCTTGAAAAAACCTCCCCCACCACCCTCTCCATCGGCGAGGACAACACGCTTGAGGTCAATCGCAGTACCGATGGAACCATTCACGCCTACTCCTTCACCCCCGAAGGCAGCGGGGTCATTGTCGGCGGTGGGTTTTCGCTGAAGACTTTTGAAAGCAACCCGAGCAACGATGGTGGGCACCCCGTTCGCAGGGAGTTCGTCGGTCACCAGGGTGAAATCTGGGCGGTTGCCGCCTCTCGTGACGGTGAATACCTCGCCTCCGCCTCTGACGATCAGACCATTCGCCTGTGGAACCTCGACTCCGGCGAACTCCTCGCCAGCCTCTTTGTTGCCGACGACCATGAGTGGGTCTGCTGGACACCCTCGGGTCACTACCATGCTTCGCCCGGCGGGGAACGTTACATAGGCTGGCATCTCAACCGCGGCACCGGCCAACTCGGGGATTTTTTTCCCAGCTATGTCTTCCGAAAGGTATTCCACCGACCGGATATCGTCAGTGCCGCGGTTCGCCTCGGCAGCGTCACCCGGGCACTCGCCGAGGCGGAAATGGAGGAGGTCAAAATCGATGATCTGCTCCCGCCACGCATCACCTGGCTGGCCCCTGAACGTATCCGAAGCACCCAAGGCGCCAGGACCTTCACCTTACGCGCGAGGCTTTCCTCACCGGGAGCCGAGTTGCGCGAATTGAAGCTGCTCTTGAACGGCAAGGCCATTCACGCCTACGACCTCTCCGACGGCACCGGTTTCACCTACGAAGAAGAGATCGAGCTCAATCCCGGAGAAAACCGCCTTTCCCTCTACGCAAGTAACATCCACGCCGGACACACCGGGGAAGAACGGGTAATCCTCCTCGATGAAGTCGACGAGGACAAACGGAAGGACCCGGATCCCGACCATCCCCCCGAAAGCGACGAGGGTCTCTCGTCCCTCCTCAAACCGAACCTCTACATGCTCGCCGTCGGCATCAGCGATTTCGAACACGAGGAAATCTCCGACCTCGCCTACTGCGACGACGATGCCAGTGCCATGGCGGAGTTTTTCGAAGCCCAGGAGGGCGGCCTGTTTGCGAAGACCGAGATCCGCCTCCTCACCAACGGAGACGCCACCGAAGCAAAGATCCAGGAAGGACTCGACTGGTTGGAAAAAAGCGCCACGCAGAAGGATTTTGTCGTCCTTTTCCTCGCCTCGCATGGGATGAACGACGAGAAAGGCAAGTTCTACATGATTCCCCATGATTGCGACCCGGACCATCTCCGCGCCACCGCGGTGGCCTGGGAAGATTTCGGAGAAATCCTCGGCAACCTGCCGAGCCGCGTCCTCATGTTTCTCGATACCTGCCACTCCGGCCGGCTCGGGGCAAATCTCTTCACCATGGCAAACCGTGGACAGACGCGGGCAATCGGCGGTCTCAAGTCCGCCTTCGACAACAGCGAAGCCATTCGTGAATTGACCAGCGACGAGGTCGGAGTGGTCATCATGGCGGCCTCCACGGGAAACGAATCCAGCCTTGAGAATGAGGAATGGGGTCACGGAGCGTTCACCAGCGGAGTGCTTTCCGGCCTCCGTGGTGGGGCCGATCTCAACGGCGATTCGATCGTCCACCTCACCGAACTCGACTACTACGTTGCCGAGATAGTGAAGGAACTGACCGACGGAGCCCAGCATCCCACCACGGTGAAGCCGAGCACGATCTCCCGTTTGCCGGTGGCGGCGGTGGAAGAGTGACGCGACCGCGGCGCAGCCGCCGTTCAGACCGCATCCAGTCCGGTCAGGGTCCCCGCCCCGCTGGAAAAGGTTTCCGCAGGGACTCCCAGCCGCTGCAACATGGAAACATAGAGGCGGCAGAGCGGCGTATTCCGGACGCCGTCAAACGCGAGATGCCGCCCGTGCTTGAAACCACCACCCGCGAGGAGCACGGGCAGGTTCGTCGTGTTGTGGACGTTCGCGTCGCCGAGGTTGCTGCCGTAGAGAACCATGGTCCGGTCGAGGAGCCGGGTGCCTCCCTCTTCCCTGCCGGCGAGCGCACCGAGCAACCCTGACAAAACCTCCATCTGCCGCCGGTCGATGCGCTCGAGCTGGGCGATTTTCTCCTTGGACTGCCCGTGATGGCTGAGGTTGTGGTATCCGTTGAGCGACTTCTCCGACTCGCTGATCTCGAAGACCGGCGTGGCGAACCCGTCGACCATCAGGGTGACGATCCGGGTCGCGTCACTCTCGAAGGCGAGGCGTGCCATCGCCAGCATCAGCTCGAACTTCTCGAAGAAGCGTGCGGGATCGGCGATGTCGGCGGGCTCTTCCGCGTCCGTTGCGGGCTTGGGGCGGCGTTCCCACTCGCCCGCGAGGTGGAGCCGTTCCTCCAGTTCCCTCACCGAGGTGAAATACTGGTCGAGCCGGTCGAGGTCCGCGGAGCCAAGCGTCTTCTGAAATCCCCGCATGTCCTCGCGAACGGCGTCGAGAATGCTCGCCCGGTCCGCCAGTCGCCGCACACGTCGCTCGACCTCGGATTCTTCTCCCTGGACAAAAAGCCTGCGGAACAACTGCGAGGGTTTGTCCTCTGCCGGAAGGAGGACGCCGTCCCTCGTCCACGAGAGGCTGCGATTCGCCCTGTCGATGTTGACGCCCAGATTGAGAGTGGGAAAGCGGGTGCGCTGCCCGAGAGACTCGACGGCAAACTGGTCGAGAGAGATCGAATTGCGGAAACCGCTCCCGGTCGGGTCCTTCGCCCCCGTGAGGAAACAGTTCTCCGTGGAATGGCCGCCCGAAACATTCGGATGCGACAATCCGCTGAACACGGTGAAATCCTTCCCGTGGGAAGCGAGAATCCCGAGGTAGGGCGAGGCCGTGTTTTCCGCCCCGGAGTCTTTCGGAAAGAAGTGCCACGGAAGGACCCCGAGATTATTCGAGATCAGCAGCATTCGGCGCGGCGATTCCTCCGCGGCCGCCTCTGCCACGGCAAAGGCCCTCCGCGAACTTTCCAGCCAGGGCAGCGCGAGGAGGACCCCGGCCCCCCGGAGAAAACGGCGGCGACAGGTTCCCCGGGGGGAAAATTGGGAAGGATTCATGGGAAAAACGAGTGGGGGCAAGAGGGTTCAGTCAGGGCTCCGACAGGGTTTCCCCTCCGAGAAACATCCGGCTCGCGACCAGTTCGCGGATCAGGTCTCCGATTCGATAACCATTGGGGGCGGTCCGGTCGAGGATGGCCTCGAATTCCTCGCGTTCCGAAAACCGCACCGGAGTTCCGGTGGCGTAAAGGATGAGGTGACCGAGGAGACTGCCCGCGAGCTTTCGTGGCTGCCTCGTCAGGATTTCCTTCAGTTCGCGCACGTCGCTGAAGGGTTCACCGGTCCGGAGCTTGCCCGCTGCCTCGACCGATGGACCGACAAAATAGACATAGGGATGACCGGCCCGGTCGATACCGGTGATTTTGTCTCCCTTCTCCATGCCGCGGTAACGATCACGCCACGCCCCCATGACATCAAAGTTCTCAAGGGCAAATCCGTAGGGATCAAAGCGGGCGTGACAGGCGGCGCAGGATTCCACCCCGGTATGCTTCGCGAGGATTTCCCGTATCGTGGTCGCACCACGAATGTCCGGCTCGATCGCGGGAACTGATTTCGGCGGGGGCGGAGGCGCTTCACCGAGCAGCCGCTCGAGAACCCACACGCCACGGGTCACCGGAGAGGTCGTCGTGCCGTTGGCCGTCACCTTCAACACCGAAGCCTGGGTGAGAAGCCCGCCATAGGGACTCCATTCCGGCAAATCGACCTTTCGCATGGCGGACCCCTCGACCCGCGGGAGATCGTAGTGTCTGGCGAGGCGGTCGTTCACATAGGTGAAATCGGTCGAAACGAGCGAGGTGACGGACAGGTTGTCACGCACCATGGCCGTGAAAAACGCGCGGGTTTCCAATTCCATCGAGGCGACGAGATATTCGTCGACGCGGTATTCCGGGTAGAGGCGGTTGTCGGGCTCATCCCGCCGAAGCTGGCGGAGGTTCAGCCACTGGTCCGTGAAATCGGCGACGAAACGGCCAAACCGCGGATCAGCGATGAGGCGGTCGGCTTCGGAGCGCAGGATCGCGGCTTGGTCGAGCCGGCCTTTGTCCGCGTGCATTCGCAAGCGCTCGTCGGGAGCCGTGCTCCAGAGAAAGTGCGAGAGCCGCGCGGCAACGGAATGCTGACGGGAAGAATCGTCACGTGGTTCTGTCAGGAACAGGAAACGCCCCGAACAGAGGATCGCCGTGTAAGCCTTCAGCATTGCGGAGGCGAAGGGGTCGCCGGCCTTGAGTCGACCGAGAACAAGTTCATGGTAGATCGCGAGGGAGTCTTCCGAAACCGGCTCGCACGAAGCCCGTTCAAGAAAGGATTCGAGCAGCCTCATTGAATCCTCACTCGGGTCCATTGAAACCACCTCGATTCCGTGATCGAAACCGGCCGGAGCGGTCCTCACCGGCAGATCACCAAAAAGAATCCGGTGCGACGCGGGAGGCCATTCCCCGAGGGCGAGCGGGCCTTCCACCTCCATCCACTGAATCGCGACTCCAGGATGTCCCCCGGGCGGCATCGGGGGGAAATCGTAAAAGAAGCCCCCATCGGTACGGATGAAGGGAACGGGAAGACCGAGCGGACTGTATTCGAAAGTCTCACCCTTCTTCAATCGGATCGTCGTCTCGAAGACCCGGGGCTCCGGCACCAGATCCATCCAGCCACCGGTTTCCCGGACATCCCCGGATACGTCGGGCCCCGAGGGCTGGCGGGCTCGAAAACTCATCGCCTGGGGGGCGTGGGTCGGCACGAGCCGGAAGTCGGCAACCTGCCGCACTGCCCGTCCGGAAAACCGCACCCGGTATTCGCCGTCATGCTCAGCACGAAATCCCCGGGGATACCCGTAGTAGGGCCAGGTCGCCGAGCGGAAAAGGGCCATCTCCAGCGACTCGTCGCGTTTCTGTTCGGGAGACATCGCCTTGTAGGCGGCCCCATCGATCGGCACCATTCTCCCTTTGCGGGCAAAAAACAGGGCCTCGCGTTCCCCAAAAGTTTCCAGCGAAGGAAAAAGATCGGTGCCCGTGAAGCGCCATTTCTTCGTGGGGATCGGAGCCGTCCCCGAGGCGATTGCCTGCCCGAGAGCGGCCTCGGCAGCGTCGAGCCATCCTTCGAGTTGCACCCGCGAAATGTCGAGTTGTCCGGAGACCCTCGTGAATCCGTGCGAATCCCTGTCCTCGGGCAGTTTGTCGCGAATATCCAGTCCGGGCAAGTCGAGGAGGTCGCGCAGGCGGAGCTCATACTCGACTCTCGTGAGGCGCCGCGAAGGTCCCCGACCCGAGGTGAGAATGGACTCGCGGTCCGCGGCGGCGACCGCCTCTCCCAGTTCATCGACAAAGCCCTGTCGCTCCTCGACTCCGAGTTCATGCCGTTTTCCGGGGGGAGGCATTTCTCCGGTGAAGACCCGGTCATACAACTTTGTCCAGCGATCACGATTCGTCTCTTCCGAGAGGGCCAGATCGAGTTCGAGCAGGTTCAGCCCACCCTCGGATTTGATGTCGTCGTGGCAAGCGGTGCAGTGGCGGTCGAGGAAGGCGAGGATTTCCTTGTCGTTTCCACGCCCCACCCCTTCGTTGAAAACAAGGAGGAACGCGACCAGCCCGAGGAAGGAAACGGAGAGAAGGCGGGTGATGCGGATTTCGCGCATGGCGTCGGAGGGACCGGCCGGCCATGAAATTAGAACCCGCCCATCGCCTCCTTTGCCACCACCACGGGCTCCGGATTCACGTGCCCCGTTCGCCCGCGTTCCCTTGATCACGGCAAGGCCGGCAAGCTCTTTCTCCTTGGCGCCCCCAGTTCCGGCTGCTAAGCAGAAGTCCTCCAGACGGAAACTCGGCTTCGCCTCATGACTCTCACGCTTCGACAGTTCCGCGCCGACGACCATGGTCCCCGCCTGCTCGTCACCGGTGGGGTGCATGGTGATGAATTCGAGCCCATCCTCGCGATCCGCAGACTCATCCGGCTCTTCACCGGCGACGATCCCCTTGTGAGCGGCAGCGTCACCTTCGTGCCGGTGGTGAACGAAAACGCGTTTTTCCGCGGTCACCGTTGTGCCGAGGACGGACTCGACCTCGCCCGTACCTGTCCTGGACGAAAAGATGGCAGTATCACCGAGAAAACCGCGGCCGCGCTCTCCGAACTGATTTGCGCCTCGACCCATTACATCGACCTCCACACGGGCGGCACGGAACTCAGTGTCTATCCCCTCTCCGGCTACAATCTCGTCTC
Source organism: Verrucomicrobiia bacterium (assembly GCA_020439925.1). Lineage (GTDB taxonomy): Bacteria > Verrucomicrobiota > Verrucomicrobiia > Verrucomicrobiales > DEV007 > Arctic95D-9. Next base: position 14,625 of record JAGRPC010000161.1, read on the forward strand.
CGATCCCGCGGTCCTGGAAACCCAGCGGCGCATGGCACGGGATTTTAATCTGCCCGTAATCTGGGGGACGGCGGCCAATCTCGAGGGACGGTCTCTCTCCGTCGCCCGCGACGCGGGAGTGCCCGCCATCTATTGCGAGTATCTCGGATCGGCGACCCGGTCGCTCGAAGGGGTGGAGAGCTACTTCGAAGGAGTTCTCAACGTAATGTCCGGTCTCGGCATGATTCACCGCACCCTTCCGCCAAGCCGGATTGAGGACCTGTTCGAGGACCCCCGTCCCGGCTCGGGGCACATGCAGGTTTGCCATCCCTCGCCCATCGATGGATGTTTCGAGCCAACCGTGGCCATCGGAGACCGGGTTGAGAAAGGGCAACCTCTGGGTCATGTCCTCGATTTCACCGGTGAGGTCAGCTTACCCATTCCGGCAGACGAAAGCGGCCGTATCATTGTCCTCCGCACCTTTCCCAGGATCAGGAAGGGCGACTCGGCCGGAGTGGTGATGCCAATCCCGTGTCCCGAATGATTTCCGGCATCTGGAAATGGGCGGACCGCCTTGGATCCGTCCCTGATCATAGCTCGCGGGTGACGCTCGGCGAAGGAGATACGCCACTCGTGCCTTCCCGCCGCATTGGTCCTGCCGCAGGACTTTCCCGTCTCTACTTCAAACTGGAATCCTCCAATCCCACCGGCTCCTACAAGGACCGCTTTGCCGTCGCCGCTGTCTCCCATCTGCTCGATCATGGGGTGCAACGCTGCCTCGCCACCTCCAGCGGAAACACCGGGGCATCGCTCGCCGCCGCCTGCGCTGTCGCCGGCCTGCCGCTTCATCTCGCCATCGTCGAACCCGCCCCGGACGATAAACTGCGTCAGATGCTCGCTTACGGAGCCAGCCTCAGTCGCATCAGGGGATTCGGGCTCGATCCCGAAGCGAGCGCCTCGATCTTTGCGGCGCTCCGCCGCCTCGCTGCCCGCCCGGGCTGGGCTCTCGAGGTCAGCGCCTACTCGGTCAGCCCGGACGGGATGAGAGGAGTGGAAACGATTGCCTTCGAACTGGATGAACAACGGGATGGAGCCGTCGACCACGTCTTCGTTCCCTCCGGTGGCGGCGGACTTTGCCTCGCCACAGCCCGCGGATTCACCGTCTGCCGGGCGTCCCCCGCCATTCATTGTGTCCAACCGGAGGGCAACAACACCATCGCCGGCCCCTTGCGCGAGGGCCGCGACCACGGGCGTCGTGCCGATCTCTGCACCACCTCGATCAGTGGCCTGCAGGTCCCCAACCTCCTCGACGCCAATGCCGTCATCGCCGCCTGCCGGGAAAGCGGAGGCACCGGCCATGCCGTCGCCGATGACGCGATTTACTCGCTCCAGGCCCGGCTGGCCCGGGAGGAGGGAATCTTTTCCGAGCCCGCCGGAGCGGTCGCCCTCGCCGGTGCCCTCAAGGCAGCGGCAGGGGGCGAGGTCGATCCCGACGCCGTCATCGTCTGCCTTGTCACCGGCAGCGGATTCAAGGATGGCGCCTCCCTTTCACGAATGGCCGACGCCGAGGGCGTGCCCCTGCGCGAACTAGAGAGCTTTGAGGCTTCGTTAGGGTGATTTTCCTCACTTTTCCACCTCGTCGAACATGGCCGAGGAGGCGATAAGTCCGTCACGGAGGATTCCGAAGTCGCCACAGTTGCACAGGAGCTGGGCTCCCTGGGCGCGACGCTTCGCCATCTCCTCTGGAGTCCCGGCAGGGCAACCCCAGGCGACTCCATGGGCTTTGCAGGCCGCGGCGACGCGATCGTAAGCGGCCTCGAGACGAGCCCCGGTCTCGTCGCCCTCGAGCCGGTAGCGAAGGCCGAGGTCGCCGGGACCGACAAACAGCATGTCAACCCCGGGGACGCCCGCGATCTCCTCGACGTTCTCCACCGCTTCGGGCGTTTCGATCTGCACGACAAGAAAAGTTTCGCGATTCGCCCACTCGATGAAGGCGAAGCTGTCGGGATTGATTCGATAATCGGAATCGAGTCCGGCATTGTCGAGACCGCGGTCACCAACGGGCGGGAACTTTACGGCCTGAACGAGCTGGCGGGCTTTTTCCGCGGTGGACACATGGGGAATCATCAAGCCCGTCGCGCCATCCTCGAGGTAGCGGTAGAGTCCGGTTTTTTCCAGGGTGGGAGCTCTGAGGAGGCAGTCGATGTCGTAGAGCCGGAAGTGGGCCATGAGCACCTGCAGCTCCCGCGTGTCAAAGGCCCGATGCTCGAGGTCGAGCCAGATGCAGTCGAATCCGGCCCGGGCGGCATGGACAATATAGGGAGGAATCGGATTGCCGAGATTGGCACAACGGGCGAGTCCGCCGGAGCGGATGCGTTTCAGGGTCTTGCTGGTTCTCATCGAGGGGTTCGCGAAAGTTGCAGGAGCGTCTGCGCGGCGCGGACGCGGGCGTCGGGAAAGGGGTCGTCAAGCATGGCCTCGAGGCGCACCTGGGTCGAGGCGGCCCTAGCATCTCCCGCGAAGGTGGCGGCATAGGTGCGGATGACAGGATCTTCGTCCCCGAGATTCCGGGCGAGTCGCTCGAGTCCGTCGGGGTCTCCGAGACAGGCGAGGGCGTTCTCCACATAGGCGCGAATCAATGGAGTCGGCGCGTCGGCGATCCGTTTCCGGAGAGGTTCGATGTCGGTCTCGTCTCCGATGACCCCGAGGAGCCAGGCTGAGATCTGGAGACCCTCTGGGTCTGCTCCGTCGCGGGATTCGCGGATGAAAGCTAGCGCCTTTTCATCTCCCTTCCGGACGAGTGCTCCAGCGGCCATGAGGCGCAGTTTGATATCGCCACCATTGACGAACCGTTCACGCATCACCGCCTCGTCTCCCAACTCCTCGACCTTGTAGAGACTCTCAGCGGCGTGCGTGTGGCCGTAGGAATCCTCGCGCCGAAGTACTTCCGCGAGGACGGCGACGTGCTCGCGTTTTCCGGCGCGGACCAGTTCCCGGGCAAGGCCGCAGAGGCGCTGACCGTCCTGTTCAGTAGCGAGTTTCGGTTCCAGCACAGGGATGACCTCATCTCCGTATCCGCCGAGAGTGAGCCCCTCGGCGGCATGCATCGTCACCCAGAAATCCTCGATATTCGGCAGAAGGAGCCCCTGCGAAAGGATCGTGTGGGCCTTCATTGCGGTTTCACTGGAAAGTATCATGACAGTCTCGCCGGAGTCGTCTTCCTTCGAATCTTTCATCCGGAGAACCAGGCCCGCGACGAGGATGACACCGGCGAGGATGAGCAACAAGGGAAAGGTGGGGTGGGCCTTGAGGAATTTCATGAGGGTCTTTCGGGTTGGCGTTCGAAGGCGGCAATCGCCAGGCTGGCGGTCCAGCCTACGGTGAGGGACACGGTGAGAGTCACCAAGGGAATCCACTGGAAGGAAATGGGGTCGGTACCGGTCTCCGGATTCATACCGAAGATGGGCCCGGAAAATGCCACCAATCCTCCCGCCAGAGTGCCGCAAAGCGTGCCGAAGAGGACTCCCGCCGGTCGGGCCGATTTCACGAAGAGGGCGAAAAAGAAAAGACAGAAAATCGGTACGGTAAGCAGGTTGACCGTCTTGTTGGTGACGGCGGTGATGTTGCCCGGCACCTTGCCGATGAAGGAACTGCATCCCACGACGATGACACCGACGGTGAAGGCGATGATCCGGGCGATCCAGACGTGTTCCTTCTCCGTGACCGGCTCCTTGCGGAATCGGTCGAAGAAATCACTCGTGACGACCGCGGTGATCGAGTTCACCCCGGAATCGACGCTGGACATCGCGGCGGCAAAGAGGCCCGAAACGACCAGGCCCGAAACGACGGGAGGAAGGTGCGCGGCAATGAAATGCGGAAAGATTTTGTCTGCCTGGGAAACGGCGGAGAGATCGCCGGGAAGGAGTCCCTGGTTGGCCGAGAAGTAGCCCAACATGGCGATTCCGGCGAATCCGAGGGTGAGGCCAACAAGCGCCCCGACACACAGCTGGATACCGATGGCGACCCGAGCCTCACGCGCGCTGCGGGTCGCCATGAACCTCTGGATCGAGACCTGGTCGCCACCCGAGGTGCACACATACCAGATCAGCACCGAAAGGAAGGTGCCCACCACGGTCACCCGCACCGAGGGATCGATACTGAAAACGGGTTGGGAATCCCAGTTTGCATTCCACTGCGAAGGCCACCAGGAGAAGCCTCCCATGCGCCAGGTGATCACCGCGATCACAAGCACGGCCCCCCCGTAGAGCAGAATGGACTGCATCAGGTCCGTGATGACGACGGCGCGGAGCCCGCCCATGGTCGCATAGGTGACCGAAATGAGGCCGGTAGCCGCAGCGATGAGAGGGACCCATTTTTCCTCAGCGCCGATCATCGTCGCGATCGAGGTGGACATCAGGTAGATGAGAAGGGACATCCACACGAGCCGGAGGAGAAGAAACATCCCGGCACCGAGCAGCCGGATCCCCACACCGAGACGCTCCTCGAGCAGCTCGTAGGCACTCGTGACCTGCTGTTTCATGTAGACCGGTAACAGGACAAACGCCACGATGAGGTAGATGAAAGGATAGGCGAGATAGTTGGTGAGATAGACGGGACCTTTTCCGTAGGTTTCCCCGGGAATGGAGAGATAGGTGATCGTGCTCAGGAGCGACGCAAAGAGCGAGACCCCGATGAGTCCGGGGTGCATGCTGCCCGATCCGATGAAGTATTCCTTTGCCGTAGTCTGACGCCGGCCGAACCACCAGCCCAGCACGAGAGTCGAGGCGGCATAGAGCGCGACGATGATCCAGTCGACCGGCGTGAGGCCGGCCGCATGCGGCGTGGGAGCCGTGGCGGCAAGGACGGTAACGGACGGAACAGGGGGCATGGACCCCGGATGGTGCAGGTCGCACGCCCGCGTGTCGAGAACGGAATTGCGGACAATTCGTGCGAGGTCAACGAAGCCCCGATTGACAAGAATGGGACATCGGTTAGAGCGGGCGCTATACCTGCCGCGATTCTCACCAAACCCTCTTCGATTCCAGGATGAACCCTCTCTATTCCACCGTGGGCCTGCTATGCCTCAGCAACCTCTTCATGACCTTCGCCTGGTATGGACACCTCAAGGAGATGGCTCACAGGCCGTGGATCTATGCGGCTCTCCTGAGTTGGGGAATCGCCTTTTTCGAATACCTGCTCCAGGTCCCGGCAAACCGCATCGGCCACACCGTCATGAACGTGGGCCAGCTCAAGATACTCCAGGAGGTCATCACCCTTTCAATCTTCGTCCCTTTCTCGGTCCTCTACTTGAAGGAGCCGCTGAAATTCGACTACCTCTGGGCCGGGCTTTGCCTCCTCGGAGCGGTCTTTTTTGTATTCCGGGGAGATCTTGCCGCAGCCAAAGGGTGAAAACCCTACTTTTTCTTCTGCGGTTGGAGAAAAATCGGCTACTCTCGCGCCGATGACAGGGGAAACCCTCAGATTGATCCTCGTATTTGTGCTCCTCGCGGCGGTCTTCGTGGCCTTCGTGAAGGAATGGTGTCCGCCCGACCTCACCGCGCTCGGAGCACTCACCATTCTCATCATCACCGGAACGCTCAGCGAAAAGGACGTGCTCGGGATCTTCGCCAACAGTGCGCCCATCACCATCGGTGCGATGTTCGTCCTCAGCGCCGCGCTTACGAGGACGGGAACCATCGAACGGATCGCCCGCCTTTTCACGAAGGTTGCCGGCAAGAGCGAGGCGCGGGCCCTGATCCTGCTCGCGGCCATCGTGATCCCTCTTTCGGCTTTCCTCAACAACACCCCCATCGTGGTGATCTTTCTGCCGGTGCTGTTGGGATTTGCCCGTTCCAGCGGCCTCAAGGCCTCCAGATTTCTGATTCCCCTCTCCTTCTTTTCCATCCTGGGAGGCACGGTCACCCTCATCGGCACCTCAACGAACATCCTCGTCGCAGGAGTCGCTGCGGATAGAGACCTCCCCCCCTTCGGCATCTTCGAGATCTCGAAGATGGGTCTCATTTACGCCGTGATCGGGAGCGCTTACCTCCTTTTCCTCGGGAGAAGGCTGCTTCCCAACCGGGAAACGCTGTCCTCGCTTCTTTCCACCGAGGATACCCGGAGTTTCTACACCCACGCCGTCATCGAGGAGAATTCCCCTCTTGTCGGAAAGGCGGTCAAGGACACGCCGCTCGGGAAAAGCCGGAGCATCCGCATCTTCGAGGTCATCCGCGACGGACACCGCATCGACGACACGCCGATCGACGAACTCGTCTGCCGGCCCGATGATCTTCTCGTCCTCACGGCCCCCTCCCGCGGCATCGCCGCGATCCAGGAGATGAACGGTCTCGATTTCGGGTCGGAGAGCCATTCCGAGACTCCGACTCACCCCTCCTCGCTGAAACTGGTCGAAGCCATCGTCGGGCCCCAGTCGGAGTTTATCGGAAGGACCATCCGGGATCTCGGCTTCCGCCGCCGCTACGGCGTCCGGGCCGCTGCCGTGCATCGCCGGGGCATGAACCTCATGGAGAATTTTCTCGATGTCCCCCTGCGCTTCGGAGACACCGTGATCTTCGAAGGTCCCGAGCAGAACCTGGCCAAGATGCAGGAAGACGATGATTTTCTCAGCCTCAACGAAGCGCGGGAAAAGCCCTTCCGCCGGGAAAAGGCGCCCCTCGCCATCGCGGCGATTATCGCCGTGGTCGTCATTTCCGCTCTCGAGATCATGCCCATCTCCCTGGCAGCCCTGGGGGCCGCAACCTTCGTGGTACTCTCGCGTTGCCTCGATCCCAAGGACATCTATCACTCCGTGGAGTGGAGCATTCTCTTCATCATCTTCGGGATGCTGGGACTCGGAAAGGCCATGGAGACCACCGGTGCGGCCCAACTCATTGCGGGAGGCGCCGCCGGTCTGCTGAAGGATTTCGGCCCCGTCGCGGTGCTGGCAGCCGTCTATATCCTCGCCGCCATCATCACGGAGGTGGTGACCAACAACGCCGTCGCCATCATTCTCACGCCTATTGCCATCAGTATCGCCGAATCGATTCATGTCGATCCCCGGCCATTCGTCGTCGCGGTGATGTTCGGTGCCAGTGCCAGTTTCATGACCCCGATCGGCTACCAGACCAACACCTACGTGTTTGGTGCCGGCGGCTACAAGTTCTCCGATTTCCCGAGGATCGGCGCTCCCCTGAGCCTGCTTCTCTGGATCGCGGCCATGATTTTCATCCCGATCTTCTGGCCATTTCACCCCTGAAGGTGTCCATCGTGAGGGTGAGAAGCCAGCTGCAGCAAAATTTCATTGAAGTTGCTGCAAAAGGAAGCAAAACTCTTCCCCGTGAGAGTCAGCGTGGACATCGACGAAGAGACGATGAAGGAGGTTATGGCCCTGACCGGCGAGACCCAGAAGAGTCCCGCTTTGGCAAAGGCCATCGTGGAGTTCACCTACCGTCGCAAAGCCATGGAGTTTGGCCGTCTCATCCGCGAGGGAGCCTTCGATTATCCGGATCCGACAGCGGATGGCGGCGATGGAAGCGATCCCACCAATCCCATCCCTCCCCTGACCCAGGGTTGAGCCATGGTCTTGGTCGATTCCTCCGCCTGGATCGAGGTGCTCCGCCGGAACGGCGATCTACGG
>JAGRPC010000162.1:0-701 GCA_020439925.1 Verrucomicrobiia bacterium
AGGTCGCGGAGGACCGGGACGGCTGGGTCGTTGTTTTCCCGGATGAGCAGCCGAACGGCAAGATTTTCATCTTCTGTTTCGGGAAGGAGTGAAGCGGGCGTTTCCGAATGACTTCTCCGGGGCGATTCGATGTCGGGACCTGGAAAGTTCCGTGACCGGGAGCATCCACTTGTCAGAATGGAAAATTCGGAGCTATTCTCCAGACATGGGCCCGCTGAAGTCGTTCCTGCTTTGTCTAGCTCCCGCGATTCTTTCCTACGTGATCCTCCTGATTTCCGGAAAAGCGGGCGGGGAAGGAGCCCTGTCATTTGCGATGCTCCTGATCTGTCTCGGGGCTTTGGTGTCGGGTGGATGTGTCGCCTACCACCTCCACCGGTCCATGGAGCCAAAAGGGGAGGCAAGCAGCCTGAAGATCTTTCTGGGAATCCTCGTGTTCCTGGGAGTGGGGATCGCCTACCTCGGCGTAGGATTCGCGGGCTGCTGTGGTGTGGCTGCGGTGTCCGGAGCTCTTTATTAAGGACTGGACCCGCGATGACAGGGAAAACGTCCGCATCCCGCCTCAAGAGAACCACGAGTTTCTGTTCGCGGTGCCGTCGGGAAAAGGTGCCGGCCGAGGTCGTGAAACGTGGGGGAGAGAAGGCCGAGGAGGTCTGGCTGGTGAAGAACTGCCAGGAGTGTGGGTCCAGCGAGGTGAAACTCAG
>JAGRPC010000162.1:744-6495 GCA_020439925.1 Verrucomicrobiia bacterium
CTCGGCTTGCGGGGCCGGCTGCGGGTGCGCCAGCCCGGCTTCGGGAAACCGCATCGGGTTCCTCGGGGGCAACGCGACGCGGCCGCTTTCGTTGACCCCGAATCCAACCGAGGTGATGTCGACCTGCCTTGCCCTGATCGAGATCGTCGACTCCTGCAATCTTGCTTGTCCGACCTGCTTTGCGGATTCGCCGGCAGGGACGGGTGAAAAGACCGATTTTGTTCCGCTCGCGGAACTGCAGGAGCGCATCGATGGAGTGATCCGGCGAAAGGGGAAGATCGAGATTCTGCAATTGTCGGGTGGAGAGCCGACCTTGCATCCTCAGTTCTTCGAACTGCTCCGCTGGTGCCGCGAACACGAAGGCATCGACTACGTGCTGGTGAATTCCAACGGGGTCCGTCTCGCCCGTGACGAGGCTTTCGGAATCCAATTGCGCGAGGAGGTGGAATACGGACGTTTCCAATTCTATCTGCAATACGACGGCGATTCTACTGCCGAGCGGATCCTGCGCGGGGCGAACCTGCAGGAATTGAAGGTGCGGGCCATCGAGCGTGCCGGGGAACTGGGGCTGCCGCTCACCCTGGCGATGACCGTCATCCCGGAGAATCTCGGTTCATTGTGGGAGACCGTTGCCCTGGGGCTCTGCTACGATCATGTCCGCGGCGTGTCCTTCCAGCCCATGTTCGGGAGTGGTCGCGTCCATGGTGGCGGACCGCGACTCAATACGGCCGATCTCATTCTGAGCCTCGTCGAACAATCCGGAGGCAAGGTTCGCTTTGAAGATTTCACTCCGCTTCCCTGCGGAGACCCGAACTGTGCGACCATCGGCTACCTCCTCAAGGTCGGTGGTGGGGTCCGTTCGATCAGCGACTTTGTCGACTTCGGGACGATGCAGGGGTTTCTCGCGGACCGCATCCGCTATCGGCTCGAGGATCTCGTGAAGTGTGGCTGCGAGTCCGAACCGCTCGGACAACTCCTGCACGACCTCGAGATGGATGAGCGACACACTTTCCGGCTTTTCATCAAGCCCTTCATGGACGGCGAGGATTGGGACGAAGACCGGATTGACCGTTGCTGCACCCATGTGATTCGTCCGGATGGAAAGCTCGATTCCTTCTGTCGGTATTACCGCAACGGAGGCGCTTCGGTCTTTCGCAAAACTCCCACTACCGGGAAGCTCGCATGACGATCAACTGGAGTCGACAGGCCGAGGCGGGCTCGATTTATGCGCTGGTCACGTTCCTTGGTCTCGGTCTGGGAGCCTGGTTCTGGTCGCGAAGGGTGAAGGAAACCCCTGCGGCCTTCGCCGTCTTCGTGGGGGCGGTGATTGGAGCCTACGCGGGGGCAAAGATCGTCTTCTTTCTCGTCGCAGGAATCGCCATGATGGGAGAACCGGGGGGCTGGATGAGAATCGGGGCGGGAAAGACGATCCTCGGCGCCTTGCTGGGAGGTTACGCGGGAGTCGAGATCGCCAAGAGACTGGTCGGACTCCGCGACGCGACAGGGGATTGGTTCGCCATTGGTGTCCCGCTGGCCATTGCGGCAGGAAGGCTCGGGTGCCTGCGTTACGGATGTTGTCCCGGAGTCGTGTTGGCGGAGGGTTCGCCCTGGGCCCTTGTCTCTCATGACGGACTTCCGCGATGGCCTGCGGTTCCCGCCGAACTGGCTTTCAACCTGCTTTTCGTGGCAGCGATTCTCCCTCTGGTGCGACAGAAATCATCGGAGGGGACGTGGTGGAAAGGGCAAGGCTTTCACCTCTACCTGATCAGCTACGGACTTTTCCGTTTTGCCCACGAATTTCTGCGCGACACGCCGAAGTCGGGATGGGGGATCGGCGGTTACCAGGTCGCAGCGCTCGGGCTGGTTGTCCTCGGCGCACTGAGAGGATGGCAGCGCTGGCGGGTTCGAAAGGCGAGTGGCTGAGGGGAGTCACTTCAAACGCCGGAGAAGAAAAGCCACCAGAAGAGCGCGCCGGCGAGGCAGAAGAGCATCAGAAAGTGCAATCCGCTCTTGCTGCGCTCGGCGAGATATCGGCGGCGTTCGGCGTGGGAGAGAGCCGGCTTCTTGCGGCTGCGCCTTTGCGTCTGGCGGTCGGGAGGGGGAATGACTCCCTCGTGCTTCATGCGTTCACGCATCAACTGCTCCGCTGTCTTTTTCGCGATAAAATTTTCAAGGACCCCGATCTGGGCGTTGAGTTGATAAACCTGCTCGACAAGGTCGCCGCCCTTTTTCGCCTTCTTTTTGGAGACGGCCTTCCACTCGGGAGCGTCGAGGACGTGTTTTCCCGGTTGGGCTTTTGCCCGGCGGCGGCGGTTTTTTGGTTTCGATGAAAAGAGGCCCATGGGATCCGTCAGAATTGAAGATTCGTGAATGCAGTTTCTCCTGCCACACGGCGGCGGCATCGGGGAGAAAGTGAACGGTTCGCTCAGAAGAAGAGGAAACAGACGACGGCGATCAGGGCGAATCCGACGAAGGGCAGGGAGAAGGCGAATCCGCTCTTCAGCCAGTAGGTGAAATCCCCGCGTTCACCCCCAGCGAGCGGAGAACTGGCCGGACGCGGGAAGGGGGCGACCTTTCCGCTGAAAAGCCCACCTTTCTTTCCGAAGGAATTGATCATGGGAAGGAGAGTGTCGATTTCGTCTTCGGCAGCCTCGATGAATCCGAGGGCACGTCCCAGTTCGTTCTTTCGATCGGCACGGCTCCAGAGGTCGGGGCGAAGGGCATTGATGTTGGCAAGATGGGACTCGAGCCTTTCCTGCGCCGCGTTGCAGTCTTCGGCGAGCCGTTGGGCTTCGGTCGCTTCGCGCTCGAGGAGTGAAAGGTAACGATTGAGCTCTTCGCAGATCTCGGTCCGTCCGGATTTGAAGAGTTGTTCCTTTTTGGTGAGCTCTTCGAGTTCGGCGGCCTGGCGCTTGATTTGTTCCTCCTGCTGGCGAAGTTCGCGGAGCTTGTCCTGCGCCGCCTGATACTCATCATCGAGGTCGTCAGTGTAGGGCGTGACGGCCTGAAACTGCTTCGGGTCGAAATCGAGATCGAGGTCCCGGTCGGCGTCTTCGTCAAAGAAAAGAGGCTTGAGTTCGGCGGCTGCAGACATGGTCGTAGAGGTCATTTGTTAAAATTAACCTCTATTAATATTATGAATTGGTTAGAATTTCCAGTCTTTTCAGCTTCTTTTGCGAAAAAATTAGCGGAAGCGCCGTGACGATTGCGGTGAGGGAGAGCAAAGCCGCCAGTCCCCAGAGGCTCCGGGTTTCACGGAACCAGTCTGGATCGACCCGATTATTTTGAAAAACTTCCCAGCGGAGCCACGCCAGAATCAAAACGAAAGTCAAAATGTAAATGAAACTGCCGACAAGGCAGAGAGTGCCACCAAATCCGCTTACGATTTTTGCGGTATTGGATTCGCGGAGATTCGGAAAGAGCACGCCGAGACCGACTGCCAGGGAGTTGAGACCGACGGCGAGGAGAGCGATCGAGGCCGCAAAAAAGAGGGAATCCTGGAAGCCAAGTCGGAGGTTGTAGCCTCCGATGAAAAGAATCGCGATCACGACGATGCCGCTTGAGAGGGTGCTGGTGACAAACTTCTGGAGGACGATGGCGGGAAGCCGAAGCGGAGACATCGCGAGGATCCAGAGTCGTCGTCCCTCGAGACTGAATTGTGGAAAGACAAAGCGGGTGGTGAGGGTCGAGAGAGCGAGAGCGCAGACGGAGAGGTTCAGGAAGGCCACGAGGTAGAGATCCCGTGGTTGGCCCAGGTCTCCGTTCATTTTTCGCAACCCGCTCGCATAGAGGGCAAGGAGGCCGAAAACGAGGGAGAACTGAACCCACTGGGCCGGTTCTCGAACGAAGGTGAGGAAATCCTTTCTCGCCACGGCCGCGAGGGGGCGACCAATGAGACGGGCCAACCAGGACGGACGGGGATAGAGGCGGAGAAGGTGATCTCGCCCGGAGCGGCGGCTTTGGTCCCGTTGCAAGGCGGATACTGCCGAATGCTGGATCGAGAGATTCCATGAGCGATAGAACCAGCGTTCCCCGGAGTGGGTAAGAAGCAGGATGGAGAAGAGGGCGTTGCTGAGAAGCAGGGTGGGATAGAGGAGGGAGCCGCCATGCCGGAAGGGGCGCGACCAATCGACGATGGATCCGGCGATCCAGGTACTGGGCACGGCCCGGTTGACCGCGATGCCGGTGTGATGGAGGACTCTTTGGAAGGTGAGTGCGGACCCGAGACCGGTGTCTTCGACAATAAGGTGGTCTTCCCAGCCAGCCCGGATGGCGGAAGCCAGGAAAAGAAGACCGGCAGCAGACACGGCGAAGAAGATCTGGCGACGGTTCAGCCAACGGGCCGCGGTGAGAAGAAGAATGGCCCCGAGAGCACTGGCGAGGACGAGAAAAAGGACCAGAGCGGCTGTTGTCTTGAGGAAGAAAAGGGGCCCGACATCCCTGAGTCGGGCAAAAGCGATCAGGAGCGGCGCAATGATGAAGGCAAGCCCCCAGCTCGAGAAGGCAGCGGCCTCGAAGCATTTCCAGAGGAAGAGGGTCCGATGGGACAAGGGGAGGGAAAGCAGCCATCTCGTATCCCGGCTGCGATAGAGAGAAATATAGGAGGTGACCGCCACCGAAAAGGCCAGCATCAGGAAAAAACAGAAAAAGAGGACATGAATGAGCCGATCGCCGAGCAGGGAACCTGCCGCCGGGAGAGTGGCCACATAACGGAGACCGGCGCTGAAAAGCCAGTAGGAGGCGCCCAGATAGCCGACCAGGAAAAGCGCGATGGTCGAACTCATCAGCCTTGACCGGGTTGCCGCCGCCAATGCCTTAACCCGGAGCATCCTCCAGTGGATTCGGAAAAGGAGAAGCCATTGCCGGAAGTCGGACATGCGGAGAGGAGAAGAAGGGAAATTTCCCTTTGGAAATGGGATTTTATCTCTAAGGTGGCGACCATGGCAAGCATCGGCACTCCTTTCACCGGCGGCGCGACCCGGGTGATGCTCTGTGGATCGGGCGAACTCGGCAAGGAGGTCGTCATCGAGCTGCAGCGCTACGGCGTCGAGGTCATCGCCGTCGACAGTTATGCGAACGCCCCGGCCATGCAGGTGGCTGATCGGTCGCACGTCATTTCCATGCTGGACGGCGCAGCCCTGCGGACGGTCATCGAGCAGGAACGTCCTCACCTGGTCGTTCCCGAGGTCGAGGCCATTGCCACGGACACCCTCGCGGCCATCGAGAGCGAGGGGATCGCCACCGTGATCCCAACCGCCCGAGCGACTCAGTTGACGATGAATCGGGAAGGGATTCGGCGCCTCGCGGCCGAAGAGCTGGGTTTGAAAACCTCACCTTATCGGTTCGCCTCCAACGAGGAGGAATACCATCAGGCAATCTCGGAGATCGGCCTGCCCTGTGTCGTGAAGCCGATTATGAGCTCTTCGGGCAAAGGTCAAAGCACGGTCCGTATGGAGGCCGATGTTCAGCCTGCCTGGGACTATGCCCAGAAAGGGGGGCGTGCGGGAAAGGGGAAGGTGATCGTCGAAGGTTTTGTCGAATTCGATTACGAAATCACCCAGTTGACGGTCAGGCACGAAGGCGGCACCTCGTTTTGCGAACCGATTGGCCATATTCAGGTGGACGGGGACTATCGCGAGAGCTGGCAGCCGCAGCCGATGAGCGAACTCGCGCGTGAGCGGGCTCGCGATTATGCAAAGGCGATCACCGATGCGCTCGGCGGGCGCGGAATCTTCGGAGTGGAGTTGTTCG
>JAGRPC010000010.1 GCA_020439925.1 Verrucomicrobiia bacterium
GCTCCGCCGGAACGGCGATCTACGGGTGAAACTCGCCGTCGAGGGGCTCCTTGATGCCTATGAAGCCCAGTGGTGCACTCCGATCCGGCTCGAGGTACTCGGCGGTGCGCGCAAGGAAGAGCGTGCCCGTCTCGGCCATTGGTTCTCGGTGATCCCCTACCGTCCCGTCCGCGAGGAGGACGGGGAGCGGGCCATCTCCCTCGCTTGGCGTCTGCGCGACGAGGGTCTCACCGTGCCATGGCTGGATGTGCTGATCGCGGCCGTGGCACTGCACGACCAAGTCAGGGTTTACGCGCTCGATGCCTACTTTCAGGAGATCTCGAAGCGCACCGGACTGATGTTGTATGAGCCGGGATACGGGGGAAGGTATCAGGAGCAAACCTGAAATCGTTCCCTTCTTACGGCGGACTTGCGGGCTGGACGCAGCGGCCATTTTGGTGCAGAACAGCGGCCATGCATTGCAAACTCCCGCTCTTTCTCGGCCTCCTTGCCTGTCTGCATCAGGCAGGCGCGCAGGAATCTCTTTTCAATGGCAAGGACCTCACCGGATGGAAGGGCCTGCCTCAGTTCTGGTCCGTAGAGGACGGCATGATTGTCGGCGAAACGACGGCGGAGAACCCGACCAAGGGAAACACCTTCCTCGTCTGGCAGGGAGGCGAGGTCGCGAACTTCGAGATCACCGCGGAAGTCCGCTTCCGGGGCAACAATTCCGGTCTGCAATATCGGAGCAAGTTCGTCGACGAGGCCAATTTCGTCCTCGCCGGCTACCAGGCCGACCTGCACCCCTCCCAGAACTATTTCGGCATGCTCTATGGGGAGAAGCTCGGCAAGCGCGGTATCATCGCCCAGCGGGGTCAGCGTGTCGAGGTCGGCCCTGACGGAACTCCTAAAGTCATCGGTGAAGTCGGTGACAAGACGGAACTGAAGGACTGGGAATGGAACACCCTGCGGGTCATCGCGGTGGGCAATCATCTTCTTCACCAGGTCAATGGCGTCACCACCGTCGACATCATCGACCGGCATCCCGAAGCCCTCGCATCCGGGGTGATCGGCCTCCAGTTGCATGCGGGACCGGCCATGCGGGTCGAATTCAAGAACATCCAGTTCCGCAAGCTCAGCGACAGCGAGGGAGAAGGTGTCCTGAAAAAGGCCATCGAAAGCGGAGCGGCGGCGGCCAAGGCCAAAAGCGCGGCGGGTGCCAAGTCCGCTCCGGCCCCGGGGATCGCCGCCAAGCGTTTTGACTGGGTCCAGGCCGAGCCCGTTCCCACCTGGATCTGGCGGGCCGATGTTCTCAACGATGACTGGATCTACCTCCGCAAGACTTTCGAGGTTCCAGGCGAAATCCGCAGTGCCCGCCTCTACGCCACCTGCGACAACGAACTCGAGCTCTCTATCAACGGGGAAAGTGCCGGGCGCGCGCCGGACTGGGGAGATCCGATTCACAAGACCGACGCGGCCAAGCTCCTCAAGCCGGGTAAGAACCTCATCGCCGCCAAAGCACGCAACCGGGGCGGCAGCGCCGCGATGATCTTCAAGCTCGACTACGAAACCGTCGACGGAAAAACAGGTTCCGTGATGAGTGGTACGGATTGGAAGCTCTCCCTGTCCGAGGCGGACGGGTGGAAAACGGCTGGTTTCGACGATTCCGGGTGGAACGGAAAACTCAAGGCCCTAGGCAAGTTCGGGATTGGCCCCTGGGGAATCGCTGGCATCAACGGCCCCGGTGGCGGCGGGGGTGGCGATGCGTCTTCGCCCCTCGATCCCTCGCAGATTTCAGTGGCCGACGGTTTCAAGGTCGAGTTGCTCTACACGGTGCCCAAGGAAGAGCAGGGCTCGTGGGTTTCTCTCACCACCGATGCCCAGGGTCGATTCCTTGCGAGCGATCAAGGTGACAAGGGACTCTACCGCATCGATGTGAGCGACAGTGCCGGAGGGCCGAAGGTCTCGGTGGAAAAGATGCCGGTGGCCCTCTCCGGAGCGCACGGCCTCGTGTGGGCTTTTGACGCTCTCTGGTTCAACAAGAACGGAGGCAAACTCCACCGCGTCACCGACAGCAACGGGGATGGAAAGCTGGACCGGGCGGAGGAAATGCCCAGTTCGACCGGCGGGGGAGAACACGGCAACCACGCCGTCATCCTCACCGAAGACAGCAAGGAGCTCTATGTGGACGCGGGCAACCACACCGATCTTCCTCCCGCCGAGGCGATTTCGGGATCCCGCGTGACGACCTGGCAGGAAGATCTCCTCCTCCCCCGGATGTGGGATGCACGTGGTCATGCGCGAGGTCGCCTCGCCCCCGGTGGCTGGGTGAGCCGCTTTGATCCAAAGACGCAGAAACATGAAATCTACTGCATCGGGTTTCGGAACGAATACGACATCGCCCTGAATCGACACGGCGATCTTTTCACCTACGATGCGGACATGGAGTGGGACATGGGATCTCCCTGGTACCGCCCGACGCGCATCTGCCAGGTCGTCAGCGGTGCCGACTATGGCTGGCGCAGCGGCTCGGGCAAATGGCCGGCCTACTATGAGGACAGCCTCCCGCCGGTCGTCGACATCGGTCCCGGCTCGCCAACCGGAGTCGTGGCCGGCACCGGCGCCAAATTCCCCGTGAAATACCAGGAAGCGATCTACGCGCTCGACTGGACCTTTGGCACCATTTACGCGATTCACCTCGAAGCGAACGGCGCCGGCTATACCGGAAAGAGCGAACCCTTTGTCTATGGAGCGCCCCTTCCGGTAACGGATGCCGCCATCGGGAATGACGGATCTCTCTACTTCACCATCGGGGGACGCAACACTCAGAGCGCCCTCTACCGCGTCAGCTACGCCAAACCGATCGGAAAAGAGGAAGCCGTCGCCGAAGCACCGGAAACGGTCGCCGCCCGTGCCCTTCGCAAGGAGTTGGAAGCCTTTCACGGCAAGGTAAATCCCGCCGCCCTTGAAAAGGCCTGGCCTCATCTCGCCAGCACCGACCGTTTCCTCCGCCACGCCGCCCGCGTCGCGGTCGAATCACAGCCCGTCGCCAAATGGGCGGACAAGGTTCTTTCCTCGACCGATCCACAGACCCGCATCACTGGAGCCGTGGCCCTTGCCCGTCGCGGAGACGCCGGGGCCCACGGAGCGAAGCTGACGGCCGCTCTCCTAGAAATGGATGCGACGAGCCTGACCGAATCCCAACTCCTCGGCTGGCTGCGCGCCTGGCAACTGAACTTCATCCGACTCGGCAAACCAACCGGTGCCGTTCGCGACGCGGTGGTCGCCAAGCTGGACTCCCTCCTCCCCTCGAAATCGCCCAACGCGAATATCGAGCTGGTGAATCTTCTCGTGTCCCTCGAAGCGCCCACGGTGATTGAGAAGGCCCTCACCCTCATTGAGAAACCCGGTCCGCCGGAGATTCCCGACTGGGCCGAACTGATCACGCGCAACGCCGGCTACGGACGCACCATCGGCGCCATGCTGGATGATTTTCCGCCCATCCGCGGCATCGCCCTCGCCTTCGCCCTTCGCAACCAGAAGACCGGATGGACGCTCGAGCAGCGGCGACGTTATTTCTCCTTCCTCAACGAAGCCGCGAAGCATCCGGGCGGAGCGAGCTTTGCCGGTTTTCTTGCCAATACCCGCGACGAGGCCCTCTCCCACGCACCGAACGACCACGTCCTTGCCCTCAAGGAGATCACCGGAGTCAGTTACCAGGCCGTTCCGGATTTCACGATCACCCCTCCCAAGGGGCCCGGCCAGGAGTGGACCTTGGCCTCGGCGTCGGCGCAGGCAAATTCCGGAAAGTTCCGCCAGGCCAGCTTCGAAAACGGTCGCAGCCTCTTCCACGCAATCGGCTGTGCCGCCTGCCACCGGTTCGGAGGATTCGGAGGGGATGTCGGTCCCGACCTCACCAGCATTCGCAACAAGTTCGATTCAAACTACGTGCTCGAGTCCATCATCGAACCGAGCAAGGTCATCAGCGACCAGTATGGCTCATCAATGGTCACGACCAAGAGCGGTGCTGTCCACACCGGACTCGTCGTTGAGCGGGACGAAGTGCTAGAGGTGTATCCTCCGGACGCAAAGGCGGAGCCGGTGAAAGTCCCGCGAAACGACGTCGCCAAGATCGAGAGCGTGCCCATCTCGCAAATGCCGCCGGGACTCATCAATCTCCTCAACGGAGAGGAACTCCGCGATCTCCTGGCCTACCTCATGTCGGCCGGGGATCCCGGGGACAAAGTCTACGGGAAGTGAGCCTGCCATGGAGACCGCCCCGTCCGCGCCGCGTCTGACGCTGTCGGGAACCGTCGCCATCGCCGCGACGGTAACGCTGATCCTCGGAGGGCTCGCCCTCCTTTCCCCTTCCCTTCTCGCCTCGGGTCTATGCGGCGCGCTTCTCATCCTTGCCGCCCGCCTACTCGCGGCGAGACATCTCCGTGGATTCACCGTCGAACGGGAACTGCCTCGCCGGGCTCGCGCCGGAGAGAGTTTCCCCATGGAACTGATGCTTCGACCGGGTCCCGCCTTCCCCGGAGGTGTGCACGTTCACATCACCGATTCCCTCGCGCCGATCCTGAATGCCCGCGAATTCTCGCCGGATCCAAGCCGTCGGATCACCTGGAAAGTGACGGGTCTCACCCACCGGCGTGGCCCCCTCGTGCCAAGACCCTGGATGATCACCTCAACCTGGCCTCTTGGACTGTTCCTCACCGAAGCCAGGGGTTTGCCCCGCGATCTGCAGCCGCTCCTCGTCCATCCCCGCCCTTGGTTGCCTCCGGCGCTCGAACACCGGCTTGAAGAACTTTCCCTCGAAGCGGCGGAACGCCCCTTCGAGACTCCTGATCCACTCTCCGAATTCCGCCTTCTCCGGGAATTCCGGAATGGAGATGCCGTCCGAGGCATTCACTGGCCGACCAGCCTCCGCACGGGTCGACTTCAGGTGGCGGAAACGGAACGCCCCCGCCCGAAGCCGAATCGTTACGGAATCCTTCTCCACTCTCACGAGACTCCAGGATCGGTCGTAACCCCGGAAAGCTTTGAACTCGTCCTTCGCATAGCCACTGGCCTGCTTCTCCGGTTCCAACGCGACGAAATTCCGCTGATCTTCTCCCAGGCTCCCTTTCCTCCCGTCTCACTCAAGGGACGGTCCGACTTTTCCCGGCAACTCGACTCCCTTGCCCATTCACGCAGGCAACCTCTCCGAGGTCTGCAATTCCTCGAAAACAAGGCAGGTAAGGATCCCTTCGAAGAATGCGACGAAGTCTTTGTCATCGGCGACAGTCCGCTGGAACACTGGGAAGAAGCCGCGCATCGTTGCTTTTCCTGCTGCACCTGCCTGGATCCAGGCACCCTCACCAGCAGGTCCCGCCCGGGCCTGCGTACCATCGCCCGTCATTCCCCATGAGGCCGCTATCCGTCGCCCTGCTCGCTCCCATGGCGGCCTCGCTCGCCGGCTGGATGCTCTCCGGGTCGCCTGTGCCCATGGCTCTCACGCTCGCCGTCCTGGTCGCCGGATTCGCCACCTCTCCACTTACTGCGCGGCGAAAGGATTTTCTCACGTCACAAACCCTTCCCATTCTTCTTGCCGGAGCCGCACTCTGGCTCGAACTCTGGCTCTTCCGCGAAGGGCTCGCCCTCGCCCTCCGTGCCGAAGTGCCATTTGCCTATCATTTCGGCGTGGCGCTCCTTTGGTGGGTCGCCATTGACCGGATCCTGACTTTCGAACAAACTCCACGATTTCACCCCAGCCTCGTCGCCCTGGGTGCCCTTGCCGGAGGAATACTCGTTTTCGGAGCTTCGGCTTGGACCGTTCTCTACGATTTCGACCCCTGGCAGGTCTACCCCGTCTCCGCGCTTCCGCTGGCACTGTGGGCCGGCTACGAATTCTGCCCGCGTCTCCGTCTGCCCGGAGGACTTGCCGCGACGACACTGGCGTCATCCTTGCTTTTTGCCTCGCTCATTCCCCTTGCGAGCGCGACCACCCGCCTGCTCGAGCCCTTCCTTGCCCGGGAAAAGTCCGAACCGCTCGAAGATGGAAGGCTGCCTCCGCCCGAAATCGATTCCGGCAGTCCTCTCGCCGACGGAGCCTCCCGTAAAATTCCGCGTGAAGCGGACGTGCGTTTCCGAAAGGAGATTCTCGTGCGGATCAAGGCCCACTCACCGGCCCTCTACCATATCTGGACAGCCTCGCCGCTCTACCTCCGCACCTCGACCCTGGCCCTCTTTGACAGCGAGGAAACCCTGTCTCCAGTCCGAAGCGGGCGCTGGCTCTATGACCTCGATGACGGCGAGGAGGATCACACCATTCCTCTCGGAAACCCCGGAGTCGCCCGATCCGCGCTCCGGACCGGCCTGCACACGATCTATGTCGGACGCGAGGCCAGCGGTCACCTCCCGCTTCTCACTCACACCTCGGAACTTTTTGCCCCGGCCCTCTACGAATTCGCCGACGATTGGTATCAACTGTCCCCTCCGGATTCGATCACTCTGCTTCGTTACACGGCCGCGGCCTCACCGGGCTCACTCCCTATCGCCCAACCGGCGGATCTCGTGGATGCCAGCATTCCCCTTGCGGCGGACAAGGCCGAGGCCACCAGCGTCTACCTGCAACTGCCACCTTCTCCGCTCTCGGCGCGGGTTCGCGAACTTTGTGCCGGTTTTCCGAGCGACAATCGCCTCGGAGCCATCCGCCAACACCTGGGCGAGCACGCCCGCTACTCTCTCCATTTCAAATGTCCCGACGACTCGAGTCCCCTCGACGATTTCCTCTTCGGCAGCGGTCACGGTCACTGCGAGCATTATGCCGCGGCCACCGTCCTGATGCTTCGAAGCCTGGGGATTCCCTCCCGCGTCTCCTACGGTTATGCCGGCGGTCTCGCCGATTCCGGGCAACGCACGGTGGCCTTTCGAGACAGCGATTTCCATGCCTGGGCCGAGATCCTCTCGGCCGACGGAACCTGGAAGATCTTCGACACCACTCCACGCGTCCCCTCTGCCGCAGCCCGCACTCCGGGAGAGTCGTCCTTGCCCGGGCTCGAAGAAGGACTCTATCACGACCTGTCGAAATTCGACGGCGACTCGGTCACGCGCGGCACCGATCTTTCGGGCATCCTCGCATCCCTGATTGCCTTTTTCTCACGCTTCTTTTTCCCTGCCACGGCTGTCGGAATCCTCCTGCTCGCGGCTCTCTGGAAACTCGCCGGACGTGGAAGAGGCAACACCGCAAACACCTCCACCTACAGGAACAGAGAACCGGAAGCCCTTTCAGAACTTTCTCCCTGGCTCGTTGAGATCGAACGTATCGCCCGTCTCGCAGGAGTCGAAAGAAGCCCCGGGCAGACCTGGTGCGAGTTCACGGAAGGGCTTTCCCGGACGTTTCCGCTTCCGACTGCGGCATACGAAGCCGTGTCCTATCATTACCACCTCTCCTACGCGGGAGGATCTCGCGATCCGGGGAAAGAGAAACGCATGCTCGAAGCCCTTCGCGCCCATTCCGGAGAAGATCCACGCGTTTGACAAGGTCCCGACCGGAGGCCTCATTGGCGACCGTCTTGCATTCATGACCGAACCCTATTGGCTCGACCGCGTCCGCGGCTATCTCGACCTTCGCATGTTCGAAGAGGCATGGCGCGAACTCGATCTCCTGCCCGCCGACAAGCGCAACCTGCCCGAAACGCACGAGATGCGCATCGTCATCCGACTCGACCAGGGCCTCATCGATGAATCCCTTGCCCTTTGTGGCATCCTTTGCAGCCTTCACCCGGAAAACCACGCCGGCTTCATCCAGGGAGCCTACTGCCTGCACGCCCTCGGTCGCACCGACGACGCCATCGAGCATCTCCAGTCCGGCCCCGAAACGCTCCGGGACGAACCCGTCTATTATTACAATCTGGCCTGCTACGAACTCGCGCTGGGGAAATCCCAGGCGGCCCTGACCTGGGTAAGGCTCTCCATCGAAATGGATCGCAGCTTTCGCGAACGCGCCCTCGCCGACCCCGACCTCGCCGCCATCCGAGAGGCCATCTGAGCCCCATGAGCCTGAGCACTTCCCTCGAAGAGCGCTTCCAACGCAATTTCCGCGAGCGAGGAGAACTGGGGGCCTCTCTCTCCATCTGGAAAGACGGAGTTGAAATCGTGTCCCTCGCCCACGGCTGGCGAGACCCCATGCGGGAGATCCCCTGGACCGCGGACACCCTCGCCCCGGTCTGGTCGGCGACGAAGGGGCCCGCCGCGATCACTTTTCTCCTCGCCCTGGAAACGGCCGGGATCTCTCCTCATGACCCCGTCGCCAAAATCTGGCCTGAACTCCTCGCCGCGAGCGATGGCCGTCTGACCTTCGTGCAACTGCTTTCCCATCAGGCAGGGCTCCCGGCGCTCTCCCCCGGGAATCGGCCCCACGTGCTCTCCCACGGAGAGGTCATTTCCGCCCTCGAGAACCAGAAGCCTTACTGGACTCCAGGAGAAGGACATGGTTATCACCCCCGCACCCTTGGTTATCTTCTCGACGAGGTGGTCAGGCGCGTCACCGGAATGACACTCGGGTCGTTCTGGAAGACCCGTCTCGCCGAGCCTCTCTCCCTCGATTTCTGGATCGGAGACTTTCCCGCGGGTGTTCTCGACCGTCTCGCCACGATGGTGCCGCCGCGAATGCAGAACCCCAGCGAAGAGGAACTGCCTTTCTATCGCGAACTCGCCAGACCCGATTCGCTCGCCCTCGCCGCCTTCGCCTCTCCCTCCGGCATGCGTGGCCTCGGCGAGATCAATCGACTCGAGTATCTCCAGGCCGGGCTTCCCGCCTTCGGAGGAATCGGTACCGCTCGAGCCCTTGCCCGCTTCTACCAGGCGCTCGCCCGCGATGGCGAGATCGACGGCATTCCGGTTCTGCCCTCTCGGGTCGTCCGCACTTCCCGCGAACTGCAGACGAGCGGATCCGACCAGACGCTGCTCCTCTCCACCGCCTTCACCGGAGGATTCAAAACCGACCCACTCGACGTGAACGGCCGAAAGCACCGCGCCCTCTTCGGTCCTTCGCGAAGCGCCTTCGGCCAACCGGGCGCAGGGGGCAGTCATGCCTTTGCCGATCCGGAGAACGGGATCTCCTTCGCCTACGTCATGAACCAGATGGAGACAGGTATCCTGCCCAACCGCAAGGCCCTCGACCTCGTGGACCTGCTCTATTCGTGAGGCATGGAGTTCCCCGCAAGGGAGCGCTCTCGTCGAGGAAACTCGCAAACGTATCCTCAGGGAAGAGGATAGTTCTCGTTGAGTTCCAGCACGCGCCGACGGACGGATTCGAGTTTTGCCTTGTCGCCGTGATTGGAAATGGCCTCGTGGATCAGATCACCGACGAGATCCATTTCGGACTCCTTCATTCCGCGGGTCGTCACCGCGGGCGTGCCGATGCGAATCCCCCCCCCCTTGAAGGGACTCTCGGTGTCGAAGGGAATCGAATTCTTGTTCACGGTGATTCCGGCCTTGTCGAGGGTTTCCTGGACGAGCTTGCCGTTGAGTCCGTTGGGGCGCAGGTCAACCATGAAGAGGTGATTCTCCGTGCCCCCGGAAATGATGCGGTAGCCGTGGCCGGCGAGGCGCGCGGCGAGGCGGGCGGCATTCTTCACGACCTGGGCCTGATATTCCTTGAAGCCCGGCTGAAGAGCCTCGTGGAAACAGACTGCCTTTGCCGCGATGACATGCATAAGCGGCCCCCCCTGGATCCCCGGGAAAACCATGGCATCGATCTTCTTGGCAAGATCCTCGTCATTCGTGAGGATGAGGCCTCCCCGCGGACCGCGCAGGCTCTTGTGCGTCGTCGTGGTGACGAAGTGGGCGTGCTCCATCGGCGAGGGATGGACGCCGGCGGCCACGAGACCGGCGATGTGCGCCATGTCCACGAACAGCCACGCCCCGACGGAATCGGCGATCTCTCGCATCCGCTTGAAGTCGATCACATGCGAGTAGGCCGAGGCACCCGCGGTGATCATCTTCGGCTGATATTCCTTCGCGATCGCGGCAAGCGAATCGTAGTCGATGGTCTCGTCCTCGGGGGAGACACCGTAGTGTTTCACGGTGTAGAGCTTGCCGGAGAAGTTGGCAAAATGACCGTGGGTGAGGTGACCTCCGTGGGAGAGATCCATGGTGAGGATCTTGTCTCCCACCTCAAGGACACTGAAATAGACGGCGCAGTTGGCCTGTGAGCCGGAGTGGGGCTGCACGTTCGCGAAATTCGCTCCGAAAAGCGCCTTGGCGCGGTCGATTGCGAGCGACTCGACCTTGTCGACGTTCTCGCAACCTCCATACCAGCGACGTCCGGGGTAACCCTCGGCATATTTGTTGGTGAGGCAACTGCCCTGGGCCTGCTGCACGGCCTTGGACGCAAAATTCTCCGAGGCGATCAACTCGACATTGCCGCTCTGGCGGGCCTCTTCTTCCTCGATAGCGTGGTAGATGTCGGGGTCGGTCACGGCAAGTTTCGGAGCGCTGGTGGCTACGCCGCAACGGTTCATCTTGGCGACCCGGCGACCGTGCCTTCCTTCACCGTCGAAGGCGGCTCCAAGCCACGCATCGACGATCGCGGCGGCCTCGTCCGCGGACGTGTAGTCGCCGGCGAGGCACAACACGTTGGTGTCGTTGTGCACCCGGGTCTTTGCCGCAAGGACAGGGTCGGTGACGACTGCTGCCTGAATGCCGGTGTAGCGGTTGGCTGCAATGGCCATGCCGATACCGGTGGTGCAGCAGAGGATGCCAAGATCCCGGCGACCCGTCGCCACGGCCCGCGAGACGATCTCGGCGTAATCGGGATAGTCGACCGACTCCTTCGAGAAAGAACCCGCATCTTCGATATCGTAACCCGCGCCGAGAAGATGGGCGACAACGGCTTCCTTGAGTTCGAATCCACCGTGATCGGTGCCGATAATGAGCGTGGGTTTCTCCATGGGTCAGGGAGGGCAGAGTTAAGGGAAAAGAAAGGCGTTTCCTAAATCGGGACAGGAGGGTTGTCAAAGGGTCCGTTGCCCGATGTCATTTACGCACGCCAATGAACTTGGGACGAGCGCCGCTTCAGGGTCCCTCCTTCACCTCCTACTTAGGCTTCGCAGGATCGCCGGTCAGGACAAACCTCAGGATCGAGGGCATGGCTTCCTTGATGAGATTTCGGGTGAGGCGGTATTCGTCAAGGTCACCGCCGATGGGGTCCGGCACTTCGACATCCAGCCCTGCAGCCACGAACTCGCGGAGAACGAAGGTTTTTTCCTGCGCTTCCGGAAAATAGGCACGGATGGTCTCAACATGTCCGCTCCCGAGACCGAAGATGTGGGTGTATTCCTCCACCATTTCCGGAGTGAGCATCCGGCTTCGCTGGCGGGAAATATCGATTCCCTCCTCTTTCATCGCGATGACCGAATTCCGGCTCGGGGGCATGTCATCCATCGCTCCCAACCCGGCGGATCCGACCTCGATCTCTCCCGGATGCTCGCCCGCCATATGCCTGAGAAACCCCTCGGCCATGGGACTCCGGCAAACGTTTCCGGTGCAGACAAATAAGACACGACGGCTCATCGACAGGTGTGCGCGAGAGAAGAAAAACGGGCCGTTCAATGGAAACCCGAACGCCGGAATGTAAAGTCTCAACCCGGAAAAACTGCCTTGATACGTCGATTCCCTCGCCTATGCTCGATCCTCCGAATCCGATTTTTTTCACAGCATGACCTTGGCCGACCTCATTCAACCCGGGCGCGTCGTCGCCGAGATGCGGTCGGACGAGCAGATCCCGGCCATCATCGAACTGGTGGATCACCTCGTCACTTCCGGCGCCCTCTCTGCCGACCTGCGCGAAGCGGCGGTCGACGCCCTGAAAAACCGCGAGGAGCAACGCAGCACCGGGATCGGGGGCGGAGTGGCGATTCCGCACTGCTTTCTTCCAGGGCTCGAAGAAGTCGTCGCTGTTTTCGGCCGATCCAGCCAAGGCATCGACTTCTGCTCGGTCGACCATGCCCCGGTTCATTTTGTGGTGCTCTTCATGGTTCCCGAGGCACAGCACACCCTGCACCTCAAGACGCTCGCAGCGATCGCGAAGGTTCTGAACAGTGCCGATGTCCGGAGCCGTCTCTCCGCCGCCGCCGACGAGACCGATCTTCTCGAGGTGCTTTCTCCCCACAACGCCGCTGCCTGACCCGCTTCCTGGCAAGCCCCGCTCCTGTCCGTTCCCTTCCCGGTTATCCAATGCCCGAAACCTTTGCCGTCCTTCTCGCCGCTCGACTCCGAGACGCCCTGTCCCGCTGCGCTTTTGCCAACGAACTCCCGGTGGACTTCACGCCCCAGGTCGACCCCGCCCAGAACCGGCAGTTCGGCGACTATCAGTCAAACGCGGCCATGATTCTCGCGAAGGAATTGCGGCGGAATCCCCGCGAAGTGGCCACGATGGTCGTGGAGGCTTTCGACGGCAGTGGTCTCTGCGCTGCGCCCGAGATCGCAGGCCCCGGCTTCATCAATTTTCGCCTCACTGGCGAAGCCTTGCAGGCGAGATTCGCCGAACTCCTCGACGATGAGGAACGACTGGGTGTCGCCAGGACCGACGTCCCGAAGACGGTGGTACTCGACTTTTCCGCGCCCAACGTGGCCAAGCCGATGCATGTGGGCCACATCCGCAGCACCATCATCGGGGACGGTCTTGGGCGTATTGCGCGATTCCTCGGCCACCGGGTCATCTCCGACAACCACATCGGCGATTGGGGCACTCAATTCGGCATGATCCTGTGGGGATGGAAACATCTTCTCGACGAAAGTGCCCTCGAGACCACACCCATTGCGGAATTGCTTCGTATCTACCGCGAAGTCAATGCGCTCACCAAGGAGGACGAAACCGTCCTCGATTCCTGCAAGGCGGAGCTGGTCGCACTCCAGGGCGGCGACGCCGAGAACCTGGGCATCTGGGAGCGTTGCGTGGACCTTTCCAAAAAGGGACTGCAACAGATCTACGATCTCCTCGACGTCCGCTTCGACCACTGGTATGGCGAGAGTTTTTACAATGAGCGCCTCGCTCCGCTCGTGGACGATCTCCTTGCCTCGGGAATCGCGGAAGTTTCCGAGGGAGCGGTCTGCGTGTTTTTCCGCGAGGACGAAAAGCTCTCCGACAAGCCGGCCATCATCCGGAAAAGCGACGGTGGGTTCCTCTACGCGACCACGGATCTCGCGACGATCGACTTCCGTATCCAGGAATTGGGAGCCGACGCGATCTGGTATGTCGTCGGCGCGCCACAGCAGCTTCACTTCGAGCAGATCTTCTCCGTCGCAAGGCGTCGAGGGCAGCATGCCGACTTCCGCCACATCGCCTTCGGGAGTATTCTCGGGAAGGACCGGAAAATGCTGAAAACCCGCTCGGGTGACACCGTCCAGCTCGCCGATGTCCTGGAAGAGGCGGTGGTGAGGGCTCGGGCGATCATCGAGGAAAAGAATCCCGGTCTTCCCGAGGAGGAAAAGGCCGAGATCTCTCGCGTCATCGGCATCGGATCGGTGAAATATGCCGAGTTGAGCCAGTACCGGATGACCGATTATATCTTCGACTGGGACAACATGCTCAGCCTGAAGGGCAATACTGCGCCCTATCTCATCAACGCCTACGTGAGGACCCGCTCGATCTTCCGCAAGCTCGGCAGCGATTTCGATTCTGAGGGCGGATCGCTGGTCTTTACCGACGAAGCGGAAAACGCTCTTGCACTGAAACTCTCGCAATATCCCGAAATCGTCCCCACGATTCTCGAGGATTTTCGTCCGAACGCCCTTGCCGCCTACCTCTACGAAGTCGCCACAACCTACCACCAGTTCTGGGAAGCCTGTCCCGTTCTGAAGGTCGAAGGTGACGTCAGGCACACCCGGCTCGCTCTCAGTGAAATGACCGGCAGGGTCCTCCGCCATGGACTGGGGCTGCTCGGCATTCGCACCACCGAGAGAATGTAAGCAAACCGAAAGTCGCCCCACCTTGGACGCTCCCCTGCAAAGCCTCCTGTCGCACCTCAACACCTCGATCCTCGGAGCGAAAAACGCCGTCTTCGAACTCGTGGCGGCGCTTCTTGGTGGCGGCCATGTCCTCATCGAAGGCCCTCCCGGTGTCGGCAAGACAACGCTTGCTAAGACTCTCGCCTGCTCGATTTCGGGAGATTTCAAGCGGGTGCAGTTCACCCCTGACCTGCTTCCCGCCGATCTCGTGGGCTACTCGATCTACAGGAACGACCACAATGCCTTCGAGTTTGTCGAAGGCCCGGTTTTCACGAATCTTCTCCTTGCCGACGAAATCAACCGAGCCAGTCCCCGATTGCAGAGCGCGCTCCTCGAATGCATGAACGAGGGACAGGTCACCGTTGACGGGACGACCCGCCAGCTCCCCGAAGTTTTCCAGGTCGTGGCCACCCGAAACAACCGCCACCGGGCCGGAACCTTTCCCCTCCCCGCCCCCCAGCTTGACCGCTTTCTCATTTCGATTGAAATGAGCCTGCCGGACAGCGCAACCCGGGCCGGCATCCTGAAACAGCATGCCGGACGCCTGGCTGCCCATCCGCGCGAAACCCTGCCGACAGCCGGCGAGGCTCCCGT
The DNA here is from genome assembly GCA_020439925.1 of Verrucomicrobiia bacterium. Classification (GTDB taxonomy): domain Bacteria; phylum Verrucomicrobiota; class Verrucomicrobiia; order Verrucomicrobiales; family DEV007; genus Arctic95D-9. The sequence continues at coordinate 14,569 of JAGRPC010000010.1, forward strand.
GTCTTCAGGCCCTTCCCTTTCTCTCGAGGAAGTCGCGACCTGGCAAACATCGGTGAGATCGCTTCCCTGTTCCGACTCGATTTTTGCCTACGTGATTCGCCTCTGCGATGCCCTGCGGCACCACCCGGAGATTGAAGCGACGATCAGTAATCGAGGTGCCCTTGCCATCATGCAGATGGCCCGTTCCGTGGCCTTCCTCGAAGGACATGAGGGAGTGTTTCCCGAAGATGTGAAGCGCGCTTTCATGCCTGCGGTGATCCATCGTCTCGAGAGCGGAGAAACCGATTTTGATCAGGAAGGAGCCACGCGTCGACGTCCTGCCCTCCGCCTCCTTCTGGAGGAGTTGCTCCATACCGTAGCCGTCGGGTAGGGCACCCAATCGGTTCCAGAGGAATAGTCACTTTCGCGGCGGTGGGGACAAAACCTTTAGCGGTCACCGGCTCTTTCGCTTAGCTTTGCGGAGTCTGTCTGTTTTCCTCGTCGGTACGCCCGTCTTTTTTGGAAGGTTATGAAAGTCAGTGTCCCTCTCTTTGCCATCCTCTTCTCTTCCTGCCCGATGCTCTTCGGATTGGACACTGCTCAACCCCGAATCGTGGGAGGGACAAAAGCTCCGGCCAACGCTTACCCATGGATGGTGGCGCTTGCATCCAAGACCGGGGGAAAACTTTTCGACCGGCAGTTTTGCGCAGGCTCTCTCATCGCCCCTCACTGGGTCCTTACCGCGGCCCATTGCGTCGAAGGCGAAGTCGCTTCGAACCTGGAAGTGGTGATGGGCTTCAACGATCTCGACGATACCTCGGGGGCTGAGATTCGCGGAGTGAAGGCTTTTTTCGTACATCCGGGCTACGCGGACATCCGAGGTGATCTCGTCAATGACATCGCCCTCCTCTTTCTGGATTCCCCTGTGAATTCCATTACGCCCGTGTCCTATTCAAAGTCTCCTTCTCCTCTTGCCGTCGGTGAAACGGTGCGCGCCATCGGGTGGGGAGACACCCAGTCTTCCCCCCGATTTCCGACCGAACTACGTCAGGTCGACCTGGCACTCGAGTCAATCTCTTACGCCCGAAGGGTGTACGGAAGCAACCAGATCAATCAGCGCCATCTTGCAGCAATCGGCAACGGGAAGGACACCTGCGGGGGAGACAGCGGAGGCCCGCTTTTCGATCTCGATGGCGATTCCGGCAATCCTCTGGTCGTCGGGTTGACCAGCTTCGGGCTGAGATGCGCCCAAAGGGACGTTCCCGGAATTTACACCAATGTCGGCAACTACTCCGACTGGGTCGATTTTTTCCTCGGTCTCCCCACAAGCGGAGATCCGGTTGCAGAGCTGAGCGGCCACGGACGTCCGATAGGCAATCCTTCCTACTCCCCAAGACGGGCCAATGGCACTCATTTCGGGAGGAAAGTAAGAAGCGGTCGTGTAATCACTCGTCGATTTCCGCTTTCCAACGAAAATGGTACGTTTCCTTTATCGATAGAAAAGTCCGGCTCCACCAACCGGAACTTCAAGGTCTCTACTTCTTCATATGTCCTCAGCGGGGCAACCGGTGTCGTGAACGTTCGCTTCAGAGCTCCGTATTCCAGACGTCGCAATTCAAGGAGCCTTAGCCGGATCACATTGCGTCTGAACGACCCGGCGAACCCGGCTTACGTATTCAGGGTACTGAGCCGTCACGGTTACTAGGACCGAGCCCGGGCTCACTCACTCGGCCTGGTTGGCAAGTAAGCCGGGACGCTTCCCACCTGCTCGAGCCTGAAGCCACTCGTCGTAGAGGTGGTGACGCCTTCCGGCCAGTTCCTCGTGCAGGGAAACCACCTCGCCGGGAACCAAACGTGCCTCTACGCCAGCCTGATGGCAAAACCGGTCAAAAGATTCCCGGTATCGCCCGTGCAGCCAGGCAGCATGTTCCTGCAAAAGAGAGTAATCCTCCGAAAGAGCTTCAAACAAGGCGGCGGTCCAATCTTCTTCCTCGGAAAACTCAATTGGCACATCGTCGTGCTCCCACAATTCGCAGTAGGAACGAGCGGCCGGAGATCCTGTCGGGACGTTGATCCTCGCCACGCCTCCCGACATACAAACGATGCGGGAGCTCAGACAACTTCCGCAATAGAGACGGGAATGAAGGAGGAACGACGCGGTTTCAAAAAGATGGTCGGAAGCGAATTCTGCTGCCTCCCATTCGGCGAATGCTTCCACCCACCTCCTGACGCCGTCGGATGCAGCTCGCCCTCTCTGTCTTTCCGCCGAAAAGAACACGAGACCCAGATTCTCCGATTCACTGACGGTTCGGAGCGCATGGGAAAGCTTCTCGAAATCGGAATCACTTACTCCACTCGTTTCGACGGCGATCCAGCCATTCGGAAACCTGCGACGGATCGCGGAGATCGCCGCGCGGTCCCGCCCTTCTCGAAGCTGCCGTGCACATACCTGAGGCAGGACGGAGAGGGCGCAGGGCATGCGCTCTACCGAAATCCCTTCATTCTCCAGAAAGTTTGCCCCATTCTCGTCCCTGATGCCAACAAACTGTGCTTTGCGCAATACCTCAAGCAAAGCCTCCTTTCTTGCCCCAAGGCTGTCGGGCTGCGGAAGCCCTACCGCATGGAAAGCAAGCCCGGCGCCGTAATACTCGCCTTCCGGCTCCAGCACATAGGCAAATTCGGAGATTTGCCCAGTCCGTCTCTGCACATATCGGAGAAGTTCACCATTCCCGCTGATCATCGCGAGACTTTCGAAGCGCTCGGCTTCTTCTCCGGTGACGGCAGCGCCATATCCTTCAATCAAGCTCATGCCAAGGACATCACCACCCGAGTGTATCAACTTGAGTCTTGGACTGCGCATCTGCAGGAGACTCTCCCCGTAGTTGCGAACACTGTACGCTCCCGACGCCGTCGCATCACTCGAGACCAGACCAGCACATCGCACTTTTGAAAGGTGCAGCAACCTGCCCAATACATGAGGAATCAATCTGTCGCCGAAACTCTGCCGGTCAGCCGCCCCAACCAGTAGGGCCTCGTTCGACGGAACGACCATTTCATTGACCTCATTCAGCGGAGCAATCCAATCGAGTCCCGGCTGGTGATGAGCCCGGATCATCAGGTCCCTCTTCGGTGCACTCCCGAAGCCACCAAAATCCACAATATTACGACCACTCGACATGCCATAATTTTACATAAAGCTAGATATTTTACAAATCTTAATCAACCCGGATCAGGATTAATTCGAACCCCGGGGTTTCCACGAAGAATTTCGCCACGTGACGACTCACTTTTCCTGATTCCCCGGGCTTGACAACGCTTCACTTCGACATAGATTCCCGTCCCTCTCGACCCGGCACGGATTCATCACCCTGCAGGTCGGCCACATTCTCTCCTTGGAACTTCAAGGATTCCGGTGGCTGCACAACCTGAGTGGCCAAGTCGGCGAGTGGATACAGGATACCCCATCGGAAATGAAAACCTTTTCTGCCAAAGCCCAAGAAATCGAACGTCAATGGCACGTCATCGACGCTGACGGTCAGGTCCTCGGCGATGTAGCCGTAGCCGCCGCCAATCTCCTTCGCGGAAAAGGCAAACCTCTCTTCACCCCTCACGTGGATTGCGGAGATTTCGTGGTGATTATCAATGCGGCCAAGGTGCGCCTCACCGGAAACAAAGAAGAGGATAAGACCTACTCTTCCTATTCGGGATATGTCGGCGGCATGAAGCGTGAGTCGGTCGCGAAGGTGCGCCGTCGCCGCCCGGAGCTCATCGTTGAACGTGCCGTGAAGGGCATGATCCCCCACAATCGCCTCGGCCGTCAGATTTTCCGCAAGCTCAAAGTCTACAACGACGCCAACCACCCCCACGAGGCGCAGCAGGCCAAGCCCTACGAACTTTAATCCGATCCCCTCACTGAAATGAGCGATTCTTTCTCCGCCACCGGTCGTCGCAAGACTGCCAGCGTACGTGTCACCCTCGTCCCCGGGTCCGGGCAGATTACGGTTAACAAGCGCCCCTTTGAGGAATACTTCGGAACTCTTTCCCTCCAGAACAAGGTTCTCCACCCCTTCCAGACGGCTAACGTCGCCAATCAGTTCGACGTGACGATCTCCGCCAAGGGCGGTGGAATTACCGGGCAGATCGGAGCGATCCAACTGGGTATTGCGCGGGCTCTCCTCAAGTCGAACCCGGAGTTGAAAGATTCCCTTCGCGAAGGTGATCTCCTCACGCGTGATCCGCGTAAAAAGGAACGCAAGAAGCCCGGACAGCCCGGAGCCCGCAAGCGTTTCCAGTTCTCCAAGCGCTGATTCGGGAATCTTCGTTTCCCAAATCCCTCAACAAGAAAGGCCGGAATTTCCTCCGGCCTTTTTTGTTGGTTTCCAGTCGGAAACTCAAACCAGGCCTTCGCCGGATTCGGCAGCTCTTTCTTCAGCCAGCTTCTTCGCTGCCTTCTTCGCGCCGAGATGTCGAATGTCCTCCGCATTGATAAGAAAGACGGCGTCTTCGCCGATATTGACGGCATGATCACCCACTCTTTCGAGGCTGCGAACGATGAAAATCAGATGCAGGAGTTGTTTCACCTGGCCGGATTCCTTGTCCATCCGCTTGCCGAGTTCTCGAATTACCTCCCGATGAACTTCATCCAACTCGAGGTCCTTGGCATAGAGAGAAACCGCCAGATCGGTGTTTCGTTCGACATAGGCGCGAATCGAGTCCTTGAGCAGCGCCGCGGCTTTCTCGTAAACCGGCTCGATCAGGTGCATTTCGCTGAATTCCGGATGCTTCAGGAGTTTGCGGGCCCTTCGGGCGATGCTGCGAGCTTCGTCCGAGATCCGCTCGATGTTGTTGGCCACCTTCATGCCGGTGATGATCTCCCTGAGATCCCCTGCCACCGGGTTGTACCGCATGAGGATCTCGAAGCTCTCCGCATCGATGCGGCGCTCAAGCTGGTTGACTTCCTCCTCTTCGGCGATGGCTTCGTTGCAGAGATCCGCATTCCTGGATAGCAAACCCCGAACGGCATGCTGCAGATTCTGCTCGGCGATACTGGCCATGCGCACCACACCGTTGCGCGCCTCTCGAAGGGCATGCTCAAAAGAGCCAAGAATATGGGCGGAATCGGTCATCGCGGGGGGGGGGTCGACTTTGACGGCAAGCCCCTCATCCAGGTGCGACTTCTTCCGTTGGGGGATCATGTCAGGGCCAGACCTCGGCTGATCAGCCCCGCATTTTCCCCACTTTCGATGAAGTCACTTTCCCTTATCCGGATGGCTCCGGCGAGGTCTTCCCGCGTTTGGAAATCGGTGTAGTGAATCAATTCAAACTCCCCCGGAACCTTCTCGACGATCGCCGTCAACGACTCGACCCAGTCACCCGAGTTGAGATAGTGGACTCCGTTCTCGAGACGTTTGTCCGCGGGTGTATGAATATGCCCGCAAATAATACCGCAGCAACCCCGAACTGCGGCGAGTTCCTTGAGTTGGTCCTCGTAGCGGTCGACAAAACTCACCGCCGACTTGACCCTGGCCTTGATGGTCTTGCTGAGGGAAAAATACTCCTTCCCGCGAAAGGCTCGCCAGCGGTTGTAGAGGCGGTTGATCCCGAGCAGGATTTCGTATCCCTTCGCTCCAGCAATGGCGACCCATCGATGGCTCGTTGTGACCCGGTCAAATCCATCCCCGTGCACGACGAGATAATCCCCTTGGGGTGTCTTGTGAATGTACTCGTCAACAATCCGAAGATTGCCGAAGCAGACCGGAAGGAATCGTTCGAGAATATCGTCGTGATTGCCACGCAGGTAAATCACCTCGGTCCCCTGCTTCTCCATCTTCTTGAGGACCGTCCGCACGAACTTGGTGTGCACCGGAAGCCACTTCCCTCCGCTCCGCAACGCCCATCCATCCACAATATCCCCGTTGAGGATCAATCGACGACAGGTTGTCGCCTTGAGAAAGGCAATCACCTCCTCCGCCTTGCTGTCACGAGTTCCCAGGTGAATGTCAGACAGGAAGATGGTGTGGTAGTCGTGTCGGCCGTTATTCTCTTTCATGCTTCAGGGTGGTTGGGATAGGAAGAATGGATGCAAGGATACGAACCCGCCTCAAGCGCAGACGGAGGTCATGGATTCAACCTCTGAAGGAAGGTCGTCCGGGACCTCGACTGCGCCTGCCAGTTCCGCCAGTTGCCTTTCGAACCGCTTCACGACCTTCCTCCAGCGAACCCTCCGGGCCGACTCCCGTGCTTCCTCCCTGATTGACGAAAGGTCGCTCCCTGCAACAGCGAGAGCGAGATCGAGAAAGGCGGCGTCATCGTCGAAAGGAGCGACAAACCCGTTCTCCCCGTTGCGGATATGCTGGCGTGCCGCCGCATAGTCATAAGCAATCACGGCGAGACCACTCGCCATGGCCTCGAGAGTGACATTGCCGAATGTTTCGGTGATGCTCGGAAAAAGAAACAGATCCGCCGAGGCATAATGCTCCGCAAGGGCATCTCCACGCAGAACTCCCGCATAATGGAACTCGGGGAAATCTCGTTTCAGTTCCTCAAGCTTGGGCCCATCGCCAACGAAGACCCCCTGGAAATCGGGTATCCGGCTGCGAATCGCCCGAAAAGCCTCCACCACCAGCGGCAGGTTTTTCTCTGCTGCGATCCGGCCGACACAGAGACCAACGATTCCTCCCGGCCCCACGCCCCAGGACTGCCTCAAGGCGATCGAACGTTTCTTCGGGTGGAACCGCTTCGTGTCGACTCCCTTCGGGAGCAATTGCAGGTTTTCAAACCCTTTCGCATCGAGATCCTCGATCACATCGCGAGAAGGGACAAAAGTGCACGAAGAACGATTGTGGAGACGTCGCAGATAGTTCAGAGTCGCCCGCTCCAGCAGCGGCAGACGGTAATGGGCGACATATTGCTGGAAGTTGGTGTGAAAGCCCGAGGCGGCAGGAATCGCGAGGGATCGGGCGGCGTTGATGGCGGAAGCACCAAGCGGCGTTTCGGTGGCCACATAGATCACATCAGGCCTGCGACGCGACCAGCGAGACTGGAGCACGAGCCGCATCGGAAATCCAAATCTCACTTCCCGGTATCCCGGCAACCCGATCGACGGGACCCCAAGTCCTTCCTCATCACAGGCAAGGATGGCGGGACGTATGACATCCACTTCATTCCCCCGCTCACGCAATCCGTTGACGAGGCGCTCCAAAGTGGTCGCGACACCGTTAGCTTGGGGAGTATAAGTGTCCGTGACAAAGGTGATTTTCATGGCTTTTGGAGGGACTTGGTTAGGAAAGATCGGATGTTCAAATTCTGGATTCCGATCAGGGATCCCGGTTCAGAGAATCCATTTCCCCCGAAGACTCCCACAGACCGGAAGACTGGAAAGCAACACCTTCGTCACGTTAAACATCAGGGAGCCTTGATCGATACCGCCCCAAACGAGACGAGCCGCAGCCCGGACACCTGCCAATAATCCGGACTGCGGCTACCCCTCAACTCGGGTCTGGAGCGGCAGCAGAGCGATGAACAAGGGACACTCGCTGCCATTCCCTACCCTAAGGATCTTTTTTCCGGTGCTTCAAAGCGAAGGCACCGACAAGGCCACCTTCCCGGTCGCCTTGGGTCTGTTTGTGTGTCAAAAGTCTGTCCAACGATCGCCGCGCCCCAAAGCCTGCTCGGGTGCTTCCGGTAGGCATGGTCTTTTGCTGCTCCTGTTTCACTGCTGCTTTCATCCGGAAGATGGGCGGGATTCGCTGACCATTGATAATACCAAAATATTAAGCTTTAACAACTCATATTTTAAAATTATTTCAGATTATTGTATCAAGATTGAGAAAATTTCAGCTCTGTGGAGTAAGTTTTTAAATTCTGAAGCCACCTGCACACCTTCCCCGTAGCCTGAAGAAAGTCGAAGCTAGTCGCCTGCAGCCGAGACCACTCCAGGCGCGGAGAGCAAAAAGAATCCCTCCCCCCCTGCCCCGCTTCTTACTTCAACGGCAGCACCATGGCACCGGTCAACAGCAACACCAATCCGGCCAGCGACATCACCAGCATCATGACGCTGACCGTCTTGAAGGTTTCCAGCGGCGTCATCCCTGTCATTCTCCCGATAACCCAGAAACCGCTGTCATTCGCCCACGATATCGGTTTTGATCCACATCCGATGGCCAGTGCCAGATACAATGCCGAATAGCTGAGGTCGGTTCCCATTGCGATGGGAGCTACCATGCCTCCGGCGGTAATCATCGCCACGGTCGCAGACCCCTGCGCGGTCCGAATCAGAGCGGTTACCAGATAGGCGACGGGAATGAGCATCAGAGTTCCCCTGCCTTCAATCGACGAACTGATTGATTCCGCGATGTTCGTGTCCTTCAGAACGGACCCGAAAGCGCTTCCCGCCGCCGTGATGAGGATGACTATGCCGCCGCTGGCGAGAGCAGCCTGCACAGCCTCCCTCACGCGCCCACCCTTTTTGGCTCGAATCAGGAGCAGCACCGCGGCACCGGCGGAAAGGATCAGGGCGATATTCTTGTCACCGAGCATCTTCATCACAGGCACCTCGACCCCTTTCGCGCTCAGGACCGTCGCCCCCCCGATCAGTGCGAGGGGAAGAATGATCGGAAAAAGAGAGAGTCCCAGCGAGGGCAGCGGTCCGTCATCGCCAATCACCGTCGCAATCCGGGAAGAATCGCCGACCTCCTCCCGCAAGGGAATTTCCCACCGCCGATTCGCCCAATAGGCATAGGTGATACCCGTTGCCACCGTGAAGAGCCCTAAAACCAGCCCACCCAGCATCATCGAACCGATCGTCACTTCATCACCGAAATACCCCGCCACCGTAAGCGGCCCGGGAGTCGGCGGGACAAGAGAATGGGCCATGGTGGCGCCGGCAACGATAGCAAGGATGTAAAGAAGATAGTCCTTGCCCGTCTCCCTGCGCATCGCCTTACCCAAGGGCATGAGGAGATAAAACACCGTGTCAAAAAAGACGGGAATCCCGAGCGTGAAGGCACTTCCGGCGAAAGCGAAGGGCGTTCCCTTCACACCAAACAAGCGCATCAGGGCTTCGACAATCCGTTTTGCCCCCCCGGAATCCAGAAGGCACTGCCCGATGATTGCGGCCATGGCAATTATCAGCGCGATGTCTCCGCACCCCTTCCCGAAAGCTTCCGTGAACCTGGAGACGAACCACTTCTTGGAGTGGACCAGCGCGGAGGCATGGGCGCCCGCAAGTTCCTCCGGAACCCTTTCAGGAATTCCCCCCGCCTCCGGAAACGCCACGACACGCTGATTTGACTCAAGTTTGGAGCGGTAAAGAAGCTCCGAAGGAGTCAGGGCAGCAACCGTCAAGCCGGCCGCAGTGAGAGCGATGAACGGATGCCAGCGAAAGAAGAGGATACCGGTGACGACAACAAAAACTCCGAGAAGGAGCAGACCGAGGGATCCCATCATTTTCTGGATTGAGACGGCATTCCCTGAATCCCTCGCCCTTTTCTACTTCATCGAGGCAAAACGGCTAGAGAGCAGTTCCGCAGCCCCGGCTCCCCCGGTCTTTTCACGGGTTGCGTCGATCCATTTCTGTTCGAGCTGGTTTTTCGTGGGACGGTCAGTTTCGTAGAATACTCCGAACTTTCCGGGATACTGGAGAGAGGCCAGACGATAGGCTTCATTCTCGTCGGAAACATCGTGGCGGTCCGCGTCCTCCGGTGTGTTGTCCCATTTCTTCTCTTCGATGAGATCGAAGGTTCCTCCCTTTCGGGGATTGCCGTCGTCGAAAGCCCCAGGATAAAAGATGACACATTCCGAGAGGACCTCGACCACGCTGAAGCCGGGGTGCAGAATGGCCCGCTCAAACACTTCCATCATGTGCTTTACCTGGGTCGCATGGGTGCGCGCCACAAAGGAGGCACCGCCGTAAACGAGCTTTTTCATCGGATTGATCGGCTGATCAATCGCCCCGGTCGGGTCGGTCTTTGACTTGAAGCCCTTTGGGCTGGTGGGTGACGTCTGCTTCTTGGTAAGGCCGTAGACAAAATTGTCCATGACCACATAGGTCAGGTTTACATTCTTGCGGGCGGCATGGTCGAGATGGTTTCCCCCGATCGAATAGCCGTCGCCATCCCCCCCGAAAGCGAAGACATGCAGGTCGGGACGGGAGAGGCTCACACCGGTAGCGAAAGGAAGGGCGCGACCATGGATGAAATGGACCCCGTGACCGTTCACAAAGTAGGGAAACCGGGACGAACATCCGATACCCGCAACAGTGCAGATCTTCTCGTGGGGAATCTGAAGTTTCTCGAGCACCTTGAAGAAAGAGGCAAGAACGGCGAAGTCGCCGCAACCCGGACACCAGGTCGGGTGATCTGCCGTGAGATCTTTTTTCGTGATTGGCTTGGGGGTTTCTGCTGCGGTGGACATGAGAAAGTCGGGTGAAAATGGTTCAGGAACGGGCGGCGGTCTCCTCGACACGGGAAACGATGTCTCGCACGCGATAGTTGAGACCGTCGGTTTTGCAGATCGAACGGATCTTGGGATCACAGAAGCGGGATCGCAGGAGCGTGGCCAGCTGGCCGTGCCCATAGAGACCCTCATCGTTCATTTCGACGACAATGACGTGCTTGTAGCGGGCGAAGATCGCCTCCATGCCGTTGGGCATCGGATTGAGATGCCGCAAGTGGATCGCGCCGGTGGTTCTTCCTTTTGCACGCAGCCGCTCGACCGCCTCCCGAATGGGGCCCCAGGTCGATCCCCATCCGACAACGAGAATCTCTCCTTCCTCGTCGCCGAAAACGTCAGGAAGGGGCAGGGTTGCTCCGAAAGCCTTGATCTTCTCGCGGCGACGCTCGGTCATCTTCTGGTGAATGCCCGGATTGGCACTGGGATGCCCCCATTCGTCGTGCTCGAGACCGGTGACAACAGGATATTTTCCGGCGGTCATGACCGAACCAGGCGCGGCATGCCGGGTCGCACCATCAAGGGGATAAGGTTTGAAATCCTCACCGCGCGCCGAAAGATCGAGGTTGGGCTCACACACGCAGGATGAAAGGTCCGGCTGCTCAAAAGCCTCGATACGGGAGGCAAGGGCCATGTCCGTGAGCACAAAGACCGGACAGCTGTATTTCCTGGCAGTCTCGCAGGCTTCCACTGCGATATAGAAGCAGTCGGCCACATTCTTCGGAGCAAGAACAATGCGGGGACAATCACCATGGCTTCCGTAGATCGCCTGCATCAGATCACTCTGTTCAACGCTCGTGGGAAGCCCGGTGCTGGGACCACCACGCTGGACATTGATGACAACCAACGGCAACTCGGCCATGGTCGCGTAACTGAGAGCCTCCATTTTGAGGGAAAGTCCAGGGCCCGAGCTTCCGGTCACCGCCGTGTGCCCGGAGTACGCGAACCCAAGTGCCATGGCCACGGCGGCAAGTTCGTCTTCCGCCTGAACAAAGAGCCCCCCGTACTTTGGCAACTCGACCCTCATCTGCTCCATGATCGTCGACCAGGGTGTGATCGGATAGGCAGCCCCATAACGTACTCCCCCGGCAAGAAGCCCGAGAACCATGGCGGTATTACCGTCCGTCGTGACCTTGTCGACCGCACTCCCCTTCCCCTGCTGCAACTCGTAGTCGACCTTCAGAAGATCGCCCACGGGATAGGCAAAGCCGGCGTCGAAGGCCAGCATGGCATTACGGAGAATGTCTTCGCTCTTTCCGCCAAATTGGCGGGACACCAGCGAAACCACTTTCTCCTTGTCCAATTTGAAGACATGGGTCACCAGGCCCAACACAAAGAGGTTCTTGCCACGTTCGCGAGAGCTGCCCCCGAGAGCCTCGACGGTCGCACTGGTAATCGGGATGCCGATGTGGATGGCGTCGATATCCCCCTTCAATTCAGAAACATGGTCCGAATCAAAGATACAGATTCCACCGGGCCTGAGCGAACCGATGTGGCTGTCATAACTGTGCTGATAGAAGGCGAAAAGGAAGTCGGATTCGTCGCCGGCGGAGAGCACCTCTCCCGAACCAAGATGGACCTGGAAGATCGAAGGCCCACCGGAGATCGTCGACGGGATCGTCATGTAGGTCATGACCTCCCGCGAACTGCGCCCGGCGAGTTTGGCGAGAAGGCCGCCAATCGTCTGGATGCCGTCCTGCGAATTCCCGGCGAAGCGGATGACGGCGTTCTGGAGTTCAGTTATCCCCGCATCGGCGGGGCTGGAATGGACATCGGCAGTTCCCGATGCGGCGGACTGGCTCATTCGAAGGGGGTTGAAACGTGGGGATTGAAACCCGCTCTTATAGCCGGACGCAACCGGCATTGCAAAGAAATTGTCGCTTCGAACGAAGGCGCAAGCAAGGTTCGTCGACGGGGCAGGTTCGTGCCTCAGCGATCCCGAAAAACGACTACTTAACCGGATCGATCGGAGCCGGTCCGGGGGCAAACACCGGATTGGGCACCACATCCCGGCGTGACATCAACTCCGGACGGGGTTCGTCATCGGCGGGAGCATTGATCGGATTCCCACCCGGATCGACGAGCCTGACGGTGACGAAAATGGTAAGAGCTCTCTTCGTGGATTCGCTGCCTTCGGAGCGGAAAGCCCGACCAAGAACGGGGAGATCTCCCAGATAGGGAATCTTGTCTTCGATTGTCGTGATTGACTCACCGTGAAAGCCACCGATCGCCACCGTCTGGCCATCCCAGATGGTGATGTTGGTCGTTTCTTTGATCGCGTCGAAAACGGGCATGAGGATTTCGTTCGGTGTCACAATAGACGGTTGTCCACCCACAAGCAGCGAGCTGTTGGTGATCGGAGTTCCGTAATTGATGAAACCGACAAAATCGGACACGTCCATCAAGACGTTCAGGCTGATCGTCTTGTTGTCTGACGCCACGGTGGGCTCCACTTCGATGAGCTTGCCCAGCCTCCTCGTTTCAAAGGCGGTTGGAGTGGCGGGAGTGGCGGGAAAAACGGGGTCGCTGGGACCGACAAAAAAGCCCCCGGTCCCATCAGGCACGCGCCCGAAATCATTGGGAATTTCTGGCGGGTCATACTCGGTAGGATAGATAAACTCACGCACCTGCTCAATTTTTGCGAGCTGCCCCGGCCTGGTCACGACGTGGGCGTCGCTCAACAGGTCACTGCTCTTGAGTTGGCTCAACGCCCTCAGCACCAGTTGGAACTGGGGGTCGGTAAAAACGCCGGAAACCGCGAAGACTCCGGGAGCCTTCGATCCCACAGGATCGGGGGAGGCGCGGTTGATCACGTCGTCGATGGTCTGCCCACTGGCGATATCCCCCATGCGCAGACCGCCGCTCACCGGGAAAGTCCCTACCGGCCCAGCGGGACCGTTGAAGGGAAAATCTGCAGCAACGGTCCCAGGTGAGGCGTTTCCGTCGGTTCCTCCACCGAAGAAAACCCGGGAGGAAGAAGCCGCATTGCTTTGCCCAAGAAGGAAATCGAGCCCGACCTGTCGCAACTGATCCGCCTCGATGGAGATCATCTTGACGTGAATCTCGACATTCTTCAAACCGGCATCCTTTGCCGACTGTACGATGTCCTCGATGATCTCAAGCTGTTGCGGTGTATTCTGAACAATCAGGGTGTTCGACGAGGCAATGAAATTGGCCGATGCACCCGCCCCGAATTCTACCCCCCGGTTCTGGAGGTATTCCTGAGCACCGATCCTTTTCACCAAGGCCTGCCCTCCATTGTCGGCAGGGTCGGCAAAGGGGTCATTTGGAGCCGCTGCCGCCGCGCCGCCACCACCTCCCGCCGAGAGAAATCCAGGCGGCACAATCCAACGTCTCACCGAAAGCGATTCGGATCCCGCATTCGGAGGAACAATCCGAACGGCAAAGGCATCGGTCCGGTAGCTCAACCCCACCTGTTGAACGGCGTATTTCAATGCCACCCCGAGCGGTACATTCGCAAGGCGCATCGAAAGAATCCGCTGACCGGGATCCTCCCCTCCAATTTCCGCTCCCTCGATAACAAAGTTCACCCCTCGCTTCGCCGGATCCGCCTCGGATGAATCCCGCTCCTGCGCCATCTGGCCAAGCAGATCGATCACATCGGAGAGTCGGGCCTGATTGAACTCAATGGAGGGAATGACGATCTCTTTCAGCTTGCGCTCGAGGTCCATGCTGCCTCCCATGGCGACCCCATCGCTGTTGGTCTGGATCCCCTCCCCGGAGAGCACGGGGGCGATGGGAGTTTCCCATCCGGCGGCGATTTCCGAGATTTTCTTCGCCCGAGTGTGGTCATAGGCGGCATCGTAGTAATTCATGCGGAAACGCTCGACCTTTTCCAGTCCGCGCCTTGCCGCCGTGCTGTAGGGATCGATGTTGAGCACCTCGTGGTAGGAACGCTCGGCCCGGTCGTAATCCCCGAGTTCGAGGTATCCCTTGGCGAGGATCAACTTGCTCTCAACCAGATCGATATTTCGGAGGTGACGCGGAGAAGTGGCGAAATTGTAGCGCTCGTCCCGCTCGCGGATTTCCTTCAGCATCTTCCGGACCGCTGGATCCACCTCTGCTGCCGCGATTCCCCGCGACTCGGCAAGTTCGACCACATCGGCGAGAGTCTTTTCACACTCGGCCCATTTGGCCTCCGACGCGAGGATCTGAGCATATCTCAGGGAAGAGGTCTCGTAACGTTTGAAGAAAATGCGCCGCTGTTCGGCCACGGCAGGCACATCGGGAATTGTCTCGAAGGCTGCATGGAAATAATCCATGGCTTCGGCATAGGACTGGTCGGCAAGGGCTTTGGATCCCGCGGTGAAGAGCGTCTGAGCCGCCTCCACCTGACCACGCCGCTTCTGGGCCTCCGTCGCAGCAATCCCCGCAATCCCACCGGGAACCTCGTTTCCATCCGCCTTGATCCGTGACACCGGGGCAAGGATCACCGCGACCGCGATCAGGCACGGCAGTAGATTCCGCGGATAAACCGCGTTCTGTGGGGCAACAAGCACGTGAAAAATGGGAAAGCTCAGCAAGTTGCAAACAACCGTCCGAACTCCTGAATCGGGACCTTAGCAGCAAACGGGGAAGCTTCGCAAGCCCTGAATTCACCCGGCCGAAGCCCCTTTTTCAAGCCCTTGGGCCCGGAGCGAAGACCGCGTCACCTCCACTCCCGCTCAATCCCGCGAGGCGGGAATCAGTTTCAGAGTGATTTCCTCTTCCCCCCGCTGAACCGTGATGGTGGTCTCCTCACCGACTTTCAGGTCTGCCATGGCGTCGGTGTAATCGTAGATATTGAGGATCTTCCTGTCACCGAGCCCCACAATCACGTCACCGCCCTTCACTCCGGCGACACCCGCAGGTCCCTTGTCGGCCACACCGCTGAGTTTCACCCCCTTGATGTCACCCTGGCTGTAGTCGGGAATCGTTCCGAGATAAACGCGGAAGCCTCGCCCACCCTGGTTTTTCGGCGGATCGACCTTCAGGTATTTGGGGGCGTTCGAGTCGATCGCAAGCCCGCGGGTGATCAACCCCATCAGCTTGGCAATCTTCGCGGCCCCCTCGTAGTTGATCTTGTCGGGAGTGTCGCGCGGCGTGTGGTAATCCTCATGAGCTCCGGTGAAGGCGCTGAGGATCGGGACCTGCCGCAGGTAGAAAGGCGTCGCGTCGGTGGGGAGATAGGTGTCACTCTGGATCGTGATCGGGAGCCCGATCGGTGCGTTACGGCTCTCGATCGCGCTCTTCCAGTAGTCACTCGACCCGATCCCCTGCAGGATCAGCGAGTCACGCAGACGTCCGATCATGTCCATATTCAGGTAGGAGGACAGAATCAGACCAAGCGGCGCGTTCTCGTCGCCAAGGGCGTCCTTGGCCAGTTTCCTGACGAAGTGAGAGGACCCAAGCAAACCGATCTCCTCCCCGGACCAGGCGGCAAAAACGACGTCGCGCTTAAGGTCGAGCTTGCCCTGCTTCCGCTGATCGGCCAGGTACTCGGCGACCTCGAGCAAGCCCGAAACGCCCGAGGCGTTGTCGTCCGCCCCGCGGTGTATGTGGCCCCGCTCTTCCTCGCGGGCGAGCGACCCGGGGCCGGCCTCGTCACCGAGGTGATCGATGTGGGCTCCGATCATCACTGCGGGATTCGGATGCGGCCCGGTCTGGCCCGCCGAGAGGATGCCGATGACATTGCGCCCCGTACGGGTCTCCTGATCGACATCGATGGTCGCCGTGAGCCTGGTTTCGGGAATCTCGAAACCCTGAACCATTTCTCCCTTGTCGAGCTCCTTCTGGATCTCCGATAGATCCTTGCCCGCCTTTGCCACCAGCCGTTTTGCCAGATCGGTTGAGATGCTGATAGCGGGGAGCCCCGAATCGGCGTTGGACGCATCGAACTCCATAGGAACGAGTTCTTCCTTCACCTCCGTCTCGGGACCGGTCACGAAAATGATCCCGGCCGCGAACTTGCGCCTCGCAAGGGTCGCCTTGTGCCGGAGGCGAGAATAGCGTTGCATCTCCTGGCGCTGCTCCTTGGGCACATCCTCCGGCACGTAGCGAAGCACCATCACCCACTTCCCTTTCACATCGAGGTGAAAGTAGCTCGTGTAGGACTCTCCACCCTTCCCGTCTGGAATCTCGAGCCCGTATCCCGCAAAGACAATCCCCGCGTCCTCCAAGGTCCCGTTCTTCGCAAAAGAGACCGGACGCCAGTCCTTGTCGACCGTGGGCTCGAGAGACTCGTCCCCGAGACGGAGGGTCATGGCGTTGTCTTTGCCCACCGCCACACCGGCGGTGAACTCGAAGGCCTGGAAATAGGAACCATCATCCCCGCCGGGCTCGAGTCCCCACTTCTTGAAATGCTCGGCCACATGCGCCGTTGCCGCGATTTCGCCCGGGGTGCCGGTGAGGCGCCCCTTCAACTCGGGCGAGGTGAGAAACTCGAGATGGGCGCGCAGATCCGCGGCGTCAATGGCGGGCTTGGTTTCGAGAGTGGCGACCGGAGGATCGCTTTCCGGTTTCTCTGAAGCGGTTGCAGGTGCCGGAACCTTGGCGCTTTTGTCCAGCAGCGCGAGCGCGGCCTCATGATTCCAGGACGCGAGGAAGATCTGGGATTGTTTCGAGGGCGTGCGGTTGCTCGTCCAGGCGAGGGTCTTGCCATCCGGAGAAAAGACAGGAAGCCCGTCGAATCCCGTGGTGTGGGTCACCCGGACAGGTTCCTTCTCACCCTTGGCGTCGACGAGATAGAGTTCAAAATTGTCGAAGCCGTGCTTGTTTGTCGCAAAGATCAGGTAATCCCCGCTCGGGTGGAAGTAGGGCGCCCACGACATCGCACCCAGCCTCGTGAGTTGGCGCTCTTTCCGGTCTTCGAGATTCATCGCGTAAATTTCCGCGACGAGCCCCTTGCGATCGAAGCGGCGCCAGCAGATCTCCTTGCCGTCGGCATTGAAGAAGGGCCCTCCGTCATAGCCGTCCGCCGTCGTCAGGCGCTCCACGTTGGAACCATCCGCGTCGGCCAGATAAATCTCCATGGGGAACTTCTTGTCGAGCTTGAAGGCCTTCTGGTCCTCTTCGCTCATCGAGCCGTCGTAGGCCTGGCGGTTCGAAGCAAAAACCAGCTTCTTTCCGTCCGGTGACCAGGCTCCCTCGGCGTCATAACCCTCGGTCTTGGTCAGGTTCCTGAATTCTCCCGAACCGGGCACCGTCTCGTAGATCTCGAATTCCGCGTCATAGTCCCATGAATACTTGCGCGCCTTGCCCGATTCCCGCTCGGCGTATTCGGCGTTCTGCTGGGCCTCCGCCTCCGGATTCTCATGCGTCGAGGCGAACATCACCCGCTTTCCGTCGGGATGAATCCAGGCACAGGTGGTCTTGCCTTTCCCGGGTGAAACCCGTTCGGTGTCTCCCGTCTCAAGATCGAGGAGATAAATCTGATAGAAGGGGTTTCCCTCCTCCCGTTCGCTTTGGAAAACCAGCTTCGTTCCGTCCGCGGAAAAATAGCCTTCCCCGGCACGAAGGCCTTCAAAGGTGAGCTGCCTCGTTCCGGAAAGCAGGACCGCCTCCGCCTTTGCCGCCTCTTCGGCCCCCTCCTTCCCGGGATCCTGGGCGACCAGCACGAACCCGGCGAGAACGAGACAGGGTGCGACGAGCGACATGAGCCTCTTCAGTGGAGGAAAAGAAAGGGACGGGGACATGGTCGGAAACTTGAATCGACAGGGGTTTCAGGTCAATGAAGTTACGTCGCGGATCCACGGTAGATCCATCCGCCCTGCCCGACGTTCAAAATTCACCGGACGCCCCGTGTCCATGCCTTCCCTCACCACCCGCTTCGCACCAAGCCCGACCGGCCGTCTTCACAAGGGACATGCCTATTCCGCGCTCGCCGCCCACACCCTCGCGCGTGACCGGGGAGGCCGATTTCTCCTCCGCATCGAAGACATCGACCCCACTCGCTGCACCCGTGAAAACGCCGAACAGATCTTCGAGGACCTGTCATGGCTCGGAATCGACTGGGAAACTCCGGTGCGTTTTCAGAGCGAGCATCTCGACGACTATTCCGCGGCAGCGGAAGCCCTTCGCGAGCAGGGTCTTCTCTTCCCTTGCTTCTGCACCCGCGCCGAAATCCTGCGGGAAATCGAACGGGCCGGTCATGCCCCCCACGGGAGCGAGGGTCCTCTCTACCCTGGCACCTGCCGCCGTCTCTCCGAGGACGAGCGCACGCAGAAACTTTCCACCGGCACGCCGCACGCGCTCCGTCTCGACCTCGGAAAGGCCCTCGCTCTCACCGGACCCGGTCTTGTCTGGACCGATACGAATCAGGGAATCCAGGACGCGCGACCGGAGCTTCTCGGAGATGCGGTTCTCGTCCGGAAGGACATCGGAACCAGCTACCACCTCGCCGTCGTCGTCGACGACGGCTTGCAGGGAATCACCGACATCGTCCGTGGGGTCGACCTCTTCGAGGCCACCCACCTGCACCGGATCCTGCAGTCGCTCCTCGGCCTACCGGTCCCCGTCTATCACCACCACGCTCTCCTTACCGATGCCGAGGGCCAGCGTCTCGCCAAGCGGGACAGGGCCATCACCCTCCGGAGCCTCCGTGAATCCGGAGTGAGCGCTCGGGAACTGAAACGGGAACTCGGGTTTGAAGGTTGAAAAGAAAAACCCGGCGCAACATTTCGAATCCCTTCGTTCGTATCCCCTTTGCCCCTTGAACCTTTCCAGCCTGTAAACAACGATCCCCGATATGCCCTCCCCCGGATTCCTTGAAATCGCCCGTTCCGAGGAACTCGAAGAAGGAAAAGGCCGCCCCTTCCACCTCGAAGGGCACGCCATCGCCCTCGTTCGCCACGAAGGGAGCGTCTACGCCCTCGAAGACCGTTGTCCCCACGCGAACGCTCCCATCGCCCTCGGGCCGGTTGAGAACGGCTGCATCGCCTGCCCGTGGCACTACGCCGAGTTTGATCTGAAAACGGGATCGGTCCTTTCAGGTCCGGCTTGCGAGAGCATCTCGGCCTATCCCGTAGAGGAGGAAGACGGCAGGATTTTCGTGTCCCTCACTCCGCTCCCACGGGAGGGCACCTGATTTTTCCGCTGCCTCGACAAAAGCGATTGACGCCGGAACCCTCCACAGGCATCGTTTCCGCCCGCCCACTCCCCGTGAGGAAAGCGGACCAAAACATTTCGACAGGGTCAGGTGGCTGAGTGGTCGAAAGCACTTCTTTGCTAAAGAAGCGTGCCCCAAAAGGGTACCGTGGGTTCGAATCCCACCCTGACCGTATCGAGCCCCTGGGAGCGAGCAACGCCGTTCTCAGGGGCTCGATGCGTTTCCGGACCGGGACCGAGAATCGGCCCGACTGTGAGGATATTCAGGTCCGAACAACAGTGGCTATATTCCCTCCTCTCGACCGCGACGGCTTCCCTTATCCCGACTTTCTCGAACCACTGGCCCGATTGATTTCGGCGACAATCGGCTTCATGCTGGAAATCACCTCTGAAACCACGGTCTCGTCTATCGAGGGAACGGCGAGACAGTTCACTTTGCTGACGAGGTCGCCCAAGAGCTGTCGGAGCGTTTCACCCTTGTTGGCCCCGGTGGGAAGAGTCCGCAGATTGACCGCCCACGCCGCTTCAAGCAGTCGGCTGCGATGCATGAGGACTTCCGCATGCCGTCCGGTCTCGATCAATCCTGAGACTTCGTGAAAGAGTGCCTCGAAACGTTCGAATTCCGGCCATTCCTCCATCATCGTTTCGGTCGCTCCAGCGACACTCTCCGGTGCTTTTCCCGAACAGCCTTCCCCGAGCATCGAGAGCAAAGCCAGAGGGACAAGCGAAAAACGGAGAGGTTGGAGGGAATACATCCGAGGAAATTGGTCAAATCCGCTCCTAAGAACGACCCCAGGCGAGGGGTTCTTAGGTCTCCAAGCAGCGAAGTAACCATTCGCCATTGCAAATGCGAGGGGGGCGCAATTCACTTCATTCAAAACTGGACATCGACTCGCCGCTGTATCAGAAATGAGAATCCCTTGAACCCCCTTCACCCATGTCCTTCCGCCTGCCCCACGAAGACAGCCCTCTCGACGCACCACCACTCGCGGACATGTCCGCCATCCTTGTCGTCGATGAAGATCCCGCCTTCCAGTTGGGGCTCAAGACCTTCCTCCGCGAATATGTCGGATTCGAGAAGGTCTTCATCGCCCGGAATGGTCAGGAAGCCCTCGACTTCATCCGTGCCGAACCTTCCATCGAGGTCGTCACCCTCGACTATCGCATGCCCGGGATGAGTGGCATCGAGGTGCTGACCTCGCTGCGAACCCAGGCCAGTCGGCCCATCGCCGTACTGATGATCACCGGTCATCCTTCGGATGAACTCGAAGCCGAGTATCGGGCTCAAGGCACCGAAATGCTCCTGACCACGCACTTCCTCACAAAGCCGGTGCAGTTCGAAAAACTCGAGCCCGTGGTGCTCGCCGCCCACGAAGAGGTCATCACCACGAAGCGTCGGCTTCGGGAGCGTGAGATCGCCGCCGCAGCGGCAAAGGACGTGGTGGAATCGGGAACCACCGAAGACGAAACCCTCTCCCCGGGACTGGCCGAACGCCTCGACCGCCAGCTCGAGCGGCTCGACACGCTCGAGCAGGAAGTGAAGTCCCAGCGCCGCAAGTGGCGCGCCGATTTCTGGAAGCTGGCCTTCGTCGTCCTCCTTTTCTGGCTCGCCGGCCAGTTTGGCTTGTTGAAGAAGCTGAAACCGCACTGGAACGGAGTGAAAGGCTCGGTCACCCAGCAGGTCGAACAGTGGATGGCTCCAAAGCCCTCTCCATCGGCCTCCTCGGGAGAGTCGGCGAACCCGGCTTCTCCCAATCCCTGAGGCGAAAATCGCGTCCCTCGATTTCTCTCCGCATGGTGCGATCCGATCGGTCGTCGGACTTCGACCATGGGCGCATCCCGCGACAACTTCGTCAAATATCCACGTACCCCGCACCTCTTCGGATCGCGGGGCACGGATGATGACAAGCACCTCGGTGCGAAGGCTTCGGCGGCTTTCATTTCCGACCCCTCGCTGATCGTCGAAGAAAAGCTCGACGGTACCAATGTGGGGATCCATTTCCTCGCAAACGGGCGGCTTTTCCTGCAATGCCGTGGCCATGAGATTACCGAAGGCATGCACCCGCAGTATGATCTCTTCAAGCAATGGGCCGCGGTGAAACGCACGGTCCTGGAGTCGATGCTGGAGGACCGCTACATCCTCTTCGGCGAATGGCTCTACGCGAAACACAGCGTTCGCTACCTCGCCCTGCCGCACTACTTCTTCGAATTCGACATTTACGACAAGGAGGCGGGTGTTTTCCTCTCGTTGGAACGCCGCCTGGAACGACTGGAAGGAACCGGTGTCGAGACCGTGCCGGTGATTCATCGAGGCCCCCTGACCGAGACGGTGCTTGAATCCCTCATCGGTGAATCGGCCTTCGGTGCCGTTTTTGAACATTCACCAAGCGGCACCGCAGACTCGCGAATGGAGGGACTCTACCTGCGCACCGAGGCGGATAGCATCGTCACGGGTCGGGCCAAAAAGGTGCGTCCGGAATTTGTCGAGAAGATCAAGCAGAGTCAGCACTGGCAATATCGCACCATGGTGCCGAACGAACTCCTTCCCGGAACCAACCTGTGGTCATGAAATCGATCACCTCACCATGGCAACGGCTGATCGCCTCCGACGATTCTGCGATCCTTGAATGGGCCGCGGCTCAGCCATGGGCCGAGTCGATGCGCAGCTGCGCCCAGGACGCCGTATGGCATCCCGAGGGAGACGTCTGGACCCACACCTCCATGGTTTTCGAACAGGTGCGCGAACTCGACGACTACGGTGGACTCGATCGCTCCGACCAGATCGCGCTGCTCTTCACCGCGCTTCTTCACGACAGCGGAAAACCGAAAACAACGAGGCCCGATCCCGAAACTGGCCGCCTTCGATCACCCAAGCATTCCCTTGCCGGTGCGCACATCGCCCGCGAAGTGCTGCGCGACCTCGCCTGTCCACTCGCGGAACGCGAGGCCATCGTCGCTCTCGTGCGCTACCATGGCCGGCCACCCTACCTGCTCGAGTCCGGGAATCCCGAACATGAGGTCATCCGCCTTTCCTGGCTGTTGAACAATCGCCAGCTTCATCGCTTCGCCCTAGCCGACACGCGAGGTCGGGATCGCAGCGAGGATTCGCGGCCGGAGGAGGCGCTGCACCTCTGGCGCGACCTCGCCGCTGAGATGAATTGCCTCGATGGCCCCTACCCCTTCGCAAATGACCAGGCCCGCTTTCTTTTCCATCGCGGCGAACTCTCGAGCCTGCACTACACTCCGCACGATTCCCGCTCCTGCACCGTCATGATGATGAGTGGACTGCCCGGTGCCGGAAAGGACACCTGGCTGGCACGCCATCGCCCCGGTTTGCCCGTCCTCTCTCTCGACAGCCTGCGCGAAGAACTCGACATCGCGCCGGAGGAGAACCAGGGACGAGTCGCCCAGGCCGCCCAGGCCCGCGCCCGTGAGTGGCTCGCCGCCGGTAATTCCTTCGCTTTCAACGCGACCAATCTCACCGCATCGATGCGGAGCCGGTGGGTCGATCTCTTCCACGCCTATGGCGCGAGGACCGAAATCGTCTATATCGAACCGGCCCTGGCGACCGTCGCGAGGCAGAACCGGGAACGCGAGGCAGTGGTGCCGGAATCGGTGATGTCCCGGCTCCTCGCCAAGCTCGAGGTACCCACGCTGGCCGAAGCCCATTCGGTGACCTGGGTCGAGGACTTCTAATCGCTCCGCGATTTTATAATCGCCCGATAAGGGAAAAGATCGAACAGTGGAGACGTTTTCCACTCCAAGACTCCAGCTCCATGAATCCAGATTCGCACGATCCCTCTTCTCAAGGTCCCGGGCCCGAGACGCCCCGAAGCACCCAGGAAAAGCTCGACGATCTCTCCCGCACCCTCACCGATGCCATTCTCAAGGGAGGTCGCGACGCCAAACGCGCCTTCGACGACGGGATGCCGAAGGTGAAATCCGAATTCGCCCGGGGCCTCCATGATGTTGCCTATGCCGTCGGCTATGCCGCGACCTTTGGTGCCGCACTGATGAGGGAGGCCACCCCGGACGCCCTTCGCGACGGTCTACGAGCGGGTGCATCCTCGGGTCGCAAGGCCGCGGAAGAAGTGATGCGCCAGCGCCGTGAAAAGGCAGAGCGCCAGTCGACGACGGACGGACCAAGCGACGTTGAGGGCGCCTGGGCGTGACTCAAACGACGAGCCGGGTCAGACAGGCTTCCCGTTCTTCTTCACGTCACGGGACCACGGCCACCTTCTCGAGCGTGAGCGTTTCACTGCCAACCGGAGGAAAGGTCACGCTCCCGGTTGCGGCCCACTCCGTTCCGCGCTTCAGCGTTTCCTGGAATCCGAGCCCACTCATGGACACCGTGCTGTGCCCGAGGGCGGTGTGGAAGACGCGTCCTTTGCCGTAAGGAATCACCATGAGAAGAGGTTCCCATTCGCCCGAGCCGCCCTTGTCTTCCGCAGAAAACGCCGCGCCTAGCACGGTGACACTCTTGGCCGGGCCTCGCAGGCGATCATAGAGTTCGTCCTGGGCATGAAGCCATTTCGAGGGGAGACCTTTCACGATCGGGTGGGAGCCGTCCTGGATTTCGAGAACAAATTCGTGCTGCTGCCCGTGTGACCCTCCTCGTCCCGCCGTGGGATCGAAGGTCCATTTGCCCTCCCGCTTGCGCAGGTAGGGGCCTGAAAGTTCGCTACGGCCTCCCCATCCGCCGACGCCGATCATTTCGTTGTAGGCGGCCCACTCCGGAAAGGAATTGTTCGCCGCATGGACCGAAACGAAGCCGCCACCGTTTTTCACGTAGGTTTCCAGAGCTGCGCGCACCGGGTCCGGCCAGGTCTCGCCGTTGTAGTTGGAGACGACGACATCGTAGGCGGCAAAATCCGGTTTCCACGCGGCCCACGCGTCCACACCCGCCTTCTTGTGCTCCGCCACCCGTGCTTCCCATTCCTTCATCGCGGCGGCGAACTTCGCCTTGGCCGCGTCATCGGGATTTTGGGGAGCCCTCGGTGCCTTGGGGGCTGCGGCGGGGGAGGTCGACACCGCCACCTCAAAACGTCCGGACTTTTCGAGAATGGAAACCAGGAGCGGACTGGTTTCCTGCCAGGCGTGGTTGTTCTGTCCGTCGACCAGGAGAACCTTGACTTTATCGGCCGCCGTGAGCGGAAAAAGCAGCCCGGAAAGAGACAGGGCGAAGAGCAGGGATAAGCGCGTCATGGAGGCACCCTAGCGAAACCCGCCCCGGTCTGAAAAGGACGGACTTGCGCAAATTCCGGGGCGAAACGCTTGCGTTCCCCCTCGTCTCCTCTTTCTTGAAGCCTTTCAGCCCCGTCACAACCGCCCACCGATGCCCAAGGAACTCAATTTCAAACAGGAACTCGTCGGCTGCTTCGGATTTCCCGTCGCCGAGAATCCCACCCAGGCGATGATCGAACCGGCCTTCCGCGCCATGGGCCTGGACTGGAGATACCTCACCCTGGAAGTGAGGCCGGAGGATCTCCCCGC
Organism: Verrucomicrobiia bacterium; assembly: GCA_020439925.1. Classification (GTDB taxonomy): domain Bacteria; phylum Verrucomicrobiota; class Verrucomicrobiia; order Verrucomicrobiales; family DEV007; genus Arctic95D-9. The sequence goes on from JAGRPC010000010.1 coordinate 39,595, forward strand.
CGCCGTGGCCGGTGCCCGCGCCTTCGGCTTCCGCGGTTTCAACTGCACCATTCCCCACAAGGTTGAGGTGATCAAGCATCTGGACGGACTCGGTGAATCGGCCTCTCTCATGGGGGCGGTGAATTGTGTCGTCAATCGCGAGGGTCGTTTCATCGGGGAAAACACGGACGGAAAGGGCTTCGTCTCAAGCTTCCGGGAACTGGCCGATCCGGCGGGCAAATCCCTCGTGCTGCTCGGAGCGGGCGGTGCAGCCAGGGCCATTGGCGTAGAAATGGCGCTGGCGGGTTGCCGATCCATCACCCTGGTGAATCGGAGCGAAACGCGGGGGCGCGACCTCGAGGAACTCTTTTCCGGGCCACTCCGGGACGCTGTCCGCGCCACAGGCGGACCAGAGTTGGAGGTGAACTACATTTGCTGGAAAGGAGACTTCGAAGTCCCGGAGGGCACGGAGATCGTCGTCAACGCCACCTCCATCGGACTGTTTCCCGATGTGGATGCCCGCATCGCGCTCTCCATGGATTCCATCTCCGCGGACATGATCGTCGCCGATGTCATCCCCAACCCGCCCGAGACCCGTCTCGTCCGCGAGGCCCGCGAGAAGGGTTGCCGCGTGATCGACGGCCTGGGGATGCTCGTGGCCCAAGGAGTCATCGGAATCGAATACTGGACCGGACGAACCCCGGACGCCGGCGTGATGCGACGCGGACTGGAGGAGGTTTTTGCCTGAATCCCTCGCCCGGCAGGAGCGCATCCCTTCTTGTTTCTGCCGAGAATCACGACTAGATTCCGCCCCTCGCGTCCGGCGCGGGTCCCTTTTGCTATGCCGAAAGTTTACTTCAGAACCTTTGGATGCCAGATGAACGAGCGCGACTCCGAGCAGGTCGCCCAGATGTTCGTCGAGCGCGGGTTCACGATCACTTCCCATCCCGATGACGCCGATGTCCTTCTCATGAACACCTGTTCGGTGCGCGACCAGGCCGAGCAGAAGGCGCTCGGCAACATGCGCCACCTTGGAAAGTTCCAGAAGCGCAATCCTCGCCTCGTTTTCGGGATGATGGGCTGCATGGCGCAGAGCCGGGGCGAACAGCTTCTCGAGGAAGTCCCCCATCTCGACCTCGTCGCCGGGACGCAGAAATACCATCGCGTCGTCGACCACTGCGTCGAGTTGATGCGTGCTAAGGAGGAGTCCGAAATGGACGACCTGCGGCGTCCCATCGTGGATATCGACGTGGAGGAAGGCTCGCAGAACACGATCCGGGACCACGTCGCTAAAGAACACGGTGTGAGCGAATTCGTCAGCATCATGC
>JAGRPC010000163.1 GCA_020439925.1 Verrucomicrobiia bacterium
GGGGTGGAGCGTGGCAGGACATCGAAGTCGTTCAGGATCACACGCACCGCTTCTTCCTCGAGACCGAGGAGTTTGGCGACTTCCTCGCGGATCTGTCCGCGAAATCCGTCGTTCACGTCGACCAGGCCGACACGCACGAGGACCGAACCGTCCGCGAGAATCTGGACAAGAACGGCGGCGGCATCGCGCTCCGGCCGGGGATCCCCCAATCCGAACTTGGTGGCCACGACGGCAATGCCACGCTTGTAGCAGGGATTGCGTCGATTCCACTTTTCGATGGCCGCGGCGCGCGTTTCGAATTCACTCCGGCGGAGGACCTGATTCCAGACCCGGGAAATGGAGGCGGCCTGGATAGGCTGACCGTAAGGCGCGGTCTTCAACTCCGATCCTTCCTGGTAGAAATTTCGCTCCCGCACGAAGCGGGGTTGTTTGCCCACCGTCGAGGCGATGCGACGGACGATCTCCTCCATGACCCACGCTCCCTGGGCGGAGCCTTCGGCAGGAAGCGAGGAGGAGGTGATGCGATGGGTCCGACAAAGTTGAGAGGTGATGCGAAAATGGGGAACCGCATAGACCGCGTCAGCATGCAGAGCGGCCCGGTCCATCACCGTGGTCGAATCGGTCGCGAAAAAGCCTCCGTCGACATCGAGTTTCAAGTCGAGGGTGGTGATGCGCCCCTCCTTGTCGTGGGTGGCATCGAACCCGGCCTTCACGGGGTGGCGCTGACCGCGCACGAGAGGAGAATCCGGATTGGAGACCTTGAGAACGATGGCGGTGCCGCAGGCCATGGCTGCCCGTGTTGCCAGCATCGCAAGCCTGACCGGTTCAAGTTCAAGCGCGTCGGTGACTCCGGCGAGTTCGACAGGCTCGATCTGCACGTCGGATTCGGGAATGCCGGCAGTGCGGGCGACGGCGGTGCGGATCAGGGCGGGCGAGAGCGATCGAGTCCTGACAGAGTAACCCCGTCCGTTTCGAACCGGTGTGATCCGAACTTCGGTCGATCTCGAGAGAGGTGCCTGTTGAGGAGGAAGGAGAAAGGAACCCGTGGTGTGAAGAAGATTCGGAGACGCGGACTCGGAAACCTTTCCTCGTTCGCAGACCCGGGGGGCTTCATGGAAGCTCATCAGGGCGACGGCATGGTCGATCGAGAGGATGGCTGGCGCCGGATGGTAGTCGATCTCGAGGCGGGAAGCGGCTTCCCGGCAGGTGGCCTCGTCTCGGCCAATGACGAGTGCGATGGGTTGTCCCTGGTAGAATACCTCATCCTCGGCGAGGAGGGGTTCGCCCGAGAATTCCGGACCGAGGGAATTGCGAAAAGGAGGGATATCCTCTCCGAAAAGAATCGCCTCGATTCCCGAGGTCTGGCGGGCTTCGCTTGCGTCCCTCCTCACCAGGGTTGCGTGCGGATGCGTGCTTTCCACGACAATGGCGGTGAGGACCCGGGCTCGTGCCTGCCAGGAGGATACGGCCTTTTCGTCGGATCCCTGGGTTAGTTCCTCCCTACGACGCCGGAGACGCTCTCCGAAGGTCTCACGTGTCGGCTTTCCCGACCCGGAAGCCACGTTGGGAAGGCGGAAAGGAGTGAGAGGATCTTCGGGGGCGCTCATGAAACAGCGTCGTCGCGGAGCCGGGCTCGCGACATTCAGGACCGGAGGTCGAGATAAAAGGGTTCGTCGAGTCTGGCGAACTCGCCGGTCGCTGTCAACGACTCGGGCTGGATGCGGTCGGCTTTGGGATGCTGATGGAAAAACTTCTGGAAGAGAGTGCCGACAAGTTGCTTGAGGTAGGCGGGACTGGCGCCGTTACCTCCGGGGTGGTCGATGTCGACGGTTCGGTTGAGGATGGCGAGTGTGTCGATGAGGGTGGATTCGCTCCAAGGTTTGCCGGCAAGGGAGTCTTCCGCTTCCCGAGATCTCACGGGGGCATCGGAAATGCCGGAGTACGCCACCCAGGCCTTCACAATCTGGCGGTCGCGGAACTCGAGGGCGAACGCGCCGGTGGCGTAGGGTTCGCAGCCGGTGCGACGGGGGGCGACCGAATAGACATCGCAAAGACGTGAAGTGATTCCCCGCAGCGAAAGAGCGTGCTCATTGGCACGGGGAATCAGCACTGCAGAGATGATTTCTCCCGGCTGCAGGATGGTGCGACCGTTCCCAGCGTAAAACTGGGATACGGGCGCGTCGCGTTCTCCTTCCTCGGAGAGCAGCTTGACCCGGGCGTTGAGCGCCATGAGGAGAGGAGCCAATTGGCCGGAGGCCCAGGCGGTGGCGAGGTATCCACCGATGGTGGCCCGGTTGCGCACGGGGCGCGAGGCGAAGCGGCGCAGGGTTTTGTTGAAAGGCTGGCATTCCCTCCCGATATGCTCCGCGATCTGGGTGAGAGAAACGGCGGCGCCGACGGTCCATTGTTCTTCGGTGGTGTGGATCGACTGAAGTTCCCTGACGGCTTCCAGGGAGATCAGGTCACGCATGCCGGGCGATTCGGAACCGTGGAGCGCGAGACCGGTGCCGCCCGCCACAAAGACCGCGTCGGGGTATTCGCGTTTCAGACGGAGAAGTTCGACGAGATTGTCAGGTCGGAAAAAACGGCGTTTGTCGCGGTCGACATAATGGAGGGGACGTGCTTCGGGAAGCCTGAAAAGCTGGCGGGTGAAGCGGTCGCCGAAGATGTCCTTTTTCCCCGTCCAGACGGTGCTCTCGTCGCCCGAACGTTCGGCCCTGCGCGCAGCTTCGTGGCGGAGTTGTTCGGTCGAGGCGAATACCTGGATCGCAGTCTCCCGGATCGCCGGCACGTTGGCGGTGCGCGTGACGATGGCGTCGTACTGGTCGTTGACTTGCCCCTGGCGACGGAGATCTGGTCGATAGTAGCCTTCGAAAGTCAGGGCGATGAGGCTGTCGAGCCTTTCGCTCGAGCATTCGTAAGCACCCTCGTGCAGGGCCAGGTTGACGGGATGGTCTGGTTCCGCATTGCGGATGCCTTCGGGAGTCCAAACTTGTCGGTCCGCAACCATGGGCATGAGAAGGAGACCCGCGTCGGCAATACGGAAGCGATGCCTGTCGCCCTCCAGCGTGCCGAGAACGACGAGGCGCGGCGAAAGAAGGGGATCGTGCTCGGAAAAATGAGCGAAGCAGGGATCGAGTCTCGCCAGAAAATCGGCGAGCGAACCCAGCGCGGACTCGCGCTCGGCGCGGCAGATCTCGCCATCCAATTCGAACTGAAACCAACTCTGCATAATCCCGTTGTCTGAACTGCCCTTGTCCCCGGGACGGACCCTGTCACGGTCCTGGAGGGCAGGGAGGGGTGAGTCTTAGCACAGATCCACCCTTCTGACACGATATTTCCCCGGCAGATGAGTCCGGAATTCACCACCAACTCAAACCCGGGCTACTGCGCAACAAAACTCTCGGTAGCCAGCGGAGGAACCGTTGCGCCGGGCTTGAAGTGGTAGACCCGTTGAGCCTGGCCGGTCGGGTCTTCGGCCGCGTAGATGGCCACTTCGACTTTAGGAGAGCCGGTCACCCCGGCGTCTGGAAGGAGACGGGATTCGATCTTGATCTGGTTGGAGCCCCGGCGCAGTCCGCCCATGACCAGTTCGGTCGCCTTGATGTTCGAAAAGGTTCCCGTGAGGTGGCCATTCACCGTGACTTTCACCTCGTGGCCAGTCGCGTCGATCCAGGCTTCGGCAACGAAGGCGGGGGATTCGACCGGCTGGGGCACGGGGGGGAGGTAGGGCGCGGGTTGGAACTCGATGCCGCGGAGAAACGACAGGTCGCTGTTGCGGATCTGCAGGAGAATCTCGCCGTCGTTCCCGATTTTTACGATGCGGAGGTTGTCGAACTTCCACCTGCCCTCTTCCCGCAGAAAGTGGAGCACCAGTAGATTGTCGGAAATCGCTACCCCCGGTTCGTCCCCGAAGTTGGCCTTCCCGAAGTAGGTCGAGGTGGCCGTGTCGCCGGTCGAGAGTACGCCGAGGGAGATGAGCCCTCCGAGAGCGGGGGCCTCGACCGGGTCGTCGAAGAGGGCCTGGGGAAAAGGCAGCTTCTGCGAGACGATTCGGTTGCGTGTTTCGATCTGGCGGGAAAAGGCGGTGGAGTCTTCCCAACTCTGCAAATCTCCCGAATCCATGGCCTTTCTCCAGGCCTCGTAGGCGGACTCGAGGGTAACCCTGATGGTGTTGTCCGGTTGAGCCCCCGGAGTATTCTCGGATTGTGCCTGGGAAAACCTTGGGGCCGCTGTTAGAAACACGACGGCGGTGAACGCAAGGACGGGGATCGGGTTCATCGGCAAGGGTAACACGGCGAATCCGTTCTGCCCAAGGAGCTTTTTCAACCGCCCGATTTCGGGCTTGCTTTCCATTAGGCGGCTCCTAGTCTCGCTCGGATCCGTCTTTAACTGAGGCGAGGCGCGGAAGAGGATGAAAAAAGGTATCGATCTGTTGAGGGAAAGGGAGCGGAAACTTCTCGAGCGCGCAAGGCGTGTGGTCTACAGGAGTTTCGACGACGGGCTCGAACTGGCTCTTCATTTCTACCTTCCACCGGATCTGCGCGAGGGTGAACCGAGGTCGTGCCTGCTGTTTTTGCACGGCGGCGCCTGGATGAGAGGCAATGTCGTGCAACTGGCTCCGCATGCCCTGCATTTTGTCGAGCGGGGAATGGTCTGTGGTCTTGTCGAGTATCGACAGCGCGGGATGTGTGCGGGAGCCAGTCCGGTTCATGCCCGCGAAGACGCAAGATCGGCCCTTCGTTATGTCCGCCTACAGGCCGGGGAACTTCATGTCGATCCCGAGCGGGTCGCCCTTGTCGGGGCCTGTGCGGGAGCCAATGCCGCGGCAGCGCTCGCACTTGGTGCACCGCCAGAAGTGAAAGGGAAGGGGGAACCGGACAGCGATCCCGGGCTGACGGCGAAACCGGCTGCAGCGATCCTTCTCAGTTCGATTTTCGACGTGACGAAAGGGTCCTATGGCTACGACGCTTGCCGTGCGCCGGCGGAAGCGAAAGCCGTCTGCCTTTCCCGTCTCGTGGATTCGGGGGCCTCCCCCATGCTCCTGCTCCATGGGAATTCGGATCGTCTTGTTCCGTTCGAGGAGGCTGAGTCCTTTGCCGGGCGGCTCGAGAGAAAGAAGGTGCCCGTGAAACTGGTCGAATTCGAGGGGCGTGACCGTGATTTTTTCCACCTCAACTACGATCCGGTTTCCTTTGAGGCGGTCCTTTTGGAAATGGAGTCCTTCCTCGTGGAACGGAGTTTTCTTACTTCCGGCTCTCGAGGTGACGATCCTCGTGTCATCTCGCGGCGAGAAGAGGATTTCTGAGCCGTTTCGAGGGTCAAATCAGCGGCTTGGGATCCCCCTTTCGAAATCGCGTCTGATCCTTGCGTATTCTTAGATTAATGTGGAAATTCTGAAATGATCAGATTTCTATGTTTTGCTCTCGTGATTACCCTGTTTCATTCACGAGCAAACGCCCAGCTGGAGTCTACGAAGGAGAGCGAGGTTGAGGAAGGGGCCCAGTCGTCGGTGCCTGACCCCGAGCGGTGGGAATTGACCTTTTCTGATGAATTCGAAGGGGAGCGCCTCGATTACGGCAAGTGGATGCCGAAAGATCCGTGGGGAGTGGTTCGAAATGATGAACTACAGGCCTACATCCTGAAGGCCTTTTCCATCGAGGGCGGCATCCTTCGCATCACGTGCGAAGCTGAGGCAGCCTATTACGACGGAGCGAAGCGCGACTATCGATCGGGGATGATGACGACAAGTGGGAGATTCTCCCAGAGATACGGCCGCTTCGAAATCCGTTGCCGCGTGCCGAAGGGAAGGGGGCTTTGGCCTGCATTCTGGATGCTGCCGGAACCTCCCGCCTGGCCACCGGAAATCGATATCCTGGAGATACTCTGCCAAGAGCCGGACAAACTTTACATGTCCAATCACTGGCCGAATCCATCCGATCCCGATGGCAACTCGCTTTCCCAGACCGGCGAGTTCGAGGGCGTCGATTTTTCGGACGGATTCCATACGGTCGCCGTGGAATGGGACCCGGGGGAGATTCGATGGTATGTCGACGGAATCGAGCGGCACCGATCGCGTGAATCCGTGCCGGACGTGCCAATGTTCCTCCTCGCCAATCTGGCGGTGGGGGGATGGGCCGAACTCCCCACTCCCGAGACTCGCTTCCCTGCAATCTTTGAAATCGACTACGTCAGAGCTTGGCAGGAGAAAAAGAGGTTAAAAAACCCATAATTTTCAAATAAACGAATTGACTCATATTTCATGTTGTGGAAATTTTAAAAAATTCAAACCTTTTGGAAAGCCTGAGGTTATGAATCTTAAAAAGACCTAACTTCATGAAAAAATCAGTCATTCCGGCCGTAATTGCTCTTTCTGTCATCGGCGTTGCCCAAGGTGGCGACTTCGGGGGCAAAGGACTCGCTCCGCTGCCTCCTCCAGTGATGGAGAATTGCCTTTCCTACGACTTTATTGATCTCGAATACGGGATCAACGACTTCGGGGACAACTTCGCCGACGAGGGGGAACTTTACGGAGTCGGATTCTCCAAATCGATTGGGTCGAATCTATTCGTCACCGGCGGTTATGCGTTCGGAGGATACGATTTTGATTGGGGGCGTGAGCTGCTCGACGTGAATGTCGATCGTTATCGCCTGGGAATTGGAGGACGCCGGAGCCTTGCCAAGTGCGTGGATCTCACCCTCGAGGGCGGGTTTGAGCACACGGATGCCGAGTATGAGCGTAATTCACATCTCGACTACGATTCCTGGGGTTACTATGTCGGACCCGGCCTCCGTGCCAGGACCGGACGTCTCGAACTTTTCGCCAAGGCGTTTTTCGTCGGGCGGGAAGGAGACCTGAGCCAGCAGTACCTCGCGATGATGACCTCCGACTGTCTCGGTGTCGACGAAGATGGTTGGCTCTTTACGACGGGGCTAATCTTCCACCTCACGGAGCAACTCGGACTCAAACTTGCCGGTGAATTCGGAGAGAACGACAACCTCTACACCGGGGGTATTCGCTACGAGTTCTGAGGTCGTAAAGATTTGCCAGATCAGGCTTTCTCGGGCCGGGCGGTGATACCCCCGGCCCGTTTTCTTTTCCGGGTGAAATTGAATGGGAACAGGATTTACGCGACTTGCGTTTTTTTTCTCTTTCAGCGATTTTTGCCGCCATGAAACCCGTCCTCGCTGTCGCCCTCGTTCTTTCCACCCTCGCTCTTTCCCTTCAGGCCAGAACCTGGACTCAGGCTGCTTCGGGAAGAAAGATCGAGGCCGAACTCATCAAGGTCGAAGGTGGAAAGGTCCATCTGCGCCTTCCTGATGGTCGAATCGGGGAGGTCGAGGTCGCCTCACTCAGCCCTGACGACCAGCAGTTTCTTGTCTCGGAGTCGACCAAATCGACCGGCAGCGCCGCATCCGCCGGGCAATGGCCCGCCTTTCGCGGTCCCAACGGGAATGGGATTTCTCCCGACAAGGGTTTGATGAATTCGTGGCCCTCCGACGGACCGGCCAAGATCTGGACCTACGACAAGGCAGGGATGGGGTACTCGGGCTTCAGCATTGTCGACGGCAGGCTCTACACCATGGGAACTCGCGGAGATGAAGTCACCGTCGTTTGCCTTGATACTTCCACGGGCAGTGAAATCTGGGCAAAGGGTATTTCCAAGGATGACCAGCAGGGATACGCGGCGGGGTGGGGACACGGTCCCCGCAGCACTCCCACCTACTCGGAGGGGCTCGTTTTTGCCATCGACCCGAAAGGAGTTGTCGCCTGTCTCAACGCGGAGGATGGGAAAGAGGTCTGGTCCAAGCACCTGGTGAACGACTTCAAGGGGCAGATGGGTGGATGGGGATTTGCGGAATCGCCGCTCGTTGATGGAGCGAACCTGATTCTTGCTCCCGGGGGCAAGGAAGCCGGGATGGTCGCCCTCGATAAGAAAAGCGGTGACGTTGTCTGGAAGGCTTCCGAGCTTCAGCCCGGCAAGGCCGAGTATGCCACGATCATCGCCACGGAGATCAACGGAGCACGCCAGTATGTGAAGCTGTTCGAGAACCAGATCGTCGGTGTCTCCGCCTCCGACGGCAAATTGCTCTGGTCCTCACCCTGGGGAGGGAAAACCGCCGTCATTCCGACTCCCATCGTCGATGGCAACGAGATCTATGTTTCGTCCGGTTACGGGGTGGGCTGCAAGCTCATCCGAATCGGCAGCGACAATACTGCCACGGACGTGTGGGAGAACAAGACCATGGTCAATCACCATGGAGGAGTGATCAAGGTCGGGGACTATCTCTACGGATTCTCGGACGCCAAAGGGTTGATTTGCCAGGATTGGAAGACCGGAGAGATGGTTTGGAACGAGAAGGGGCAGTTCACTCTGAAGGGTTCCGTTCACGTTGCGGATGATCATATCTACGCACTGAACGAAGACGACGGCACGCTCACCCTAGTGGAAGTCAGTTCTTCAGGATACAAGCAGAAAGGGCAGTTCAAGCTCGATCCGCAAAGCCCGAACCGGAATCCGAAAGGTAAAGTCTGGACTCATCCTCTTGTCCTCGGTGGCAAGCTCTACCTTCGCGACCAGGAATACATCGTCTGTTATGACGTGAAGGGCTGATCTTTCGATTTCTTTTCTCTGCGGGGGGCACCGGGTAAACAACGGGTGGGATGTTGGCATGATGAAAACGGAGGAGCCTCAGGCGCTCTTCCTACCCGGGGGGGATGGAATCCGAAGACAGAACGGTGGAGCTCGGCCCCCCTTTGGAAGGGGGAACAGGACGCCTTTCGCCCCCGCCTTTACCGACTTCACGCCGTGCGGCGTGGTGGGCATGGCCATTGATCCTTCTCAGCCTGGTTCCCTTTGACTGGTTTTTCGTCCCCTCTTCCGGAGACGCGGACAGCGTTGAAGTATCAGAAACCGATTTCGCTGCCGATGATTCGTCGGATCTTGCCCTGTTGAAACTCCAGGCGCAGGTGGTGATCGCCTCCGACAAGGTGGATCCTCCGGCCTCTGCCACGGCGCTTGATGACCTTTCCGGGGCCGTCAGCGGGGATCGCATGATTGCTGCCCTGGCTTTGCTGGAGGCCTTTCTGAAGACGGATGCGGCGAGAGGGGAAGCGTTGTTGAACCGGTTTTCGGAGAGAGTGCCCCCGGATCTGGTGAGGGTGACCAGGGAAGCAGTCAACGAAGGGGTGGGTGACAAGGATCGGGAAACCCTTCGTCGCCACCTCGGGTGGTTTGCCGATCTTGCGCGAGGTCCGGGAGGAAGCGATCCACCCCGGGAACCCGAAATCCGTTCGCGGGCTCTTTTTGTTCTCGGATTGATGGGGGTGGCTCTCCTTGGTGTTTCGATGGCCTTTCTCGCCGGGCTAGTCCTGTTGATTCTCCATCTTCGGAACGTGCAGGCAGGGACGACTCGCCACCATTACGAACCGATGCCCTCCCTGCGATCGGTGCTGCTGGAGTGTTTCGCCCTCTACCTCGCGATCATGAGTGGCTCCGCTCTTCTTTCCCCCTGGCTGGGGTCATGGGCAGGGATAACCGGCTACGGGCTGGCCGTCATTCTGCCCCTGACATGGCCCGCGCTGCGGGGCGTCGCTTGGCGCGACTTTCGCAAGGCCGTTGGCCTGCACCGCGGAAGGGGATGGGCTCGTGAAATTGCAGCGGGTGTGGTGGGATATCTCGGGGTGCTTGCGATTGCCTCAATCGGCATCGCCCTCACTTTCATCATGACGCTGGTGGCCGGCTGGGTTGAAGGATTGGGAGCGGCGGGGGATCCCTCCCTCGTCGGATCGGGGGCGCCGGGACCCAATACTCACCCGGTCGTCGGTTGGATCTATGATGGAAACATCTGGGTGCGTCTGGCCTGTCTCGGCCTAGCGGCGGGTTTTGCCCCAGTTTTTGAGGAGTTGTTTTTCCGAGGGGCGCTCCAAGGGTATTTTCGTGGCCGCTTTCGTTTCCTGGCTTCAGCGCTTTTGACCGGGTTGATCTTTGCAGCCCTGCATCCTCAGGGGTTTTTTGCCATTCCTGCACTCGCAGGCATTGGCGTCGGATTCTCCCTGCTGCGTGAGTGGAGAGATTCCTTGGTGGCTCCAATGGTGGCGCACGCCATCAACAATGGAAGCCTGGTGCTGATGCTCTGGTGGCTGTTGTGATTCGTCCCAAGGTGGTCGGAGCCACTGGGCGATTGGCCGAATTTTTGCAGAAGAGTTGCCGCGGAAATTTCGATCTCGGGGCAGGGGGAGGTTCCGAGAGTTTCCCCACCATGAAGCTTTCATGTTTTAAATATAAAAATTTCTTGATTAATTAGTTCTGGTATTCTAGTCTGACTTTACTAGAATAATCATAAGTTCGGTACCTTCTCGATCTTCTGAATTCATTATTAGGGAATTGGAATCAACCCTGCAGGTCAAACGCCATGTCCTTTTCTTTCCGTAACATCTTTTCTCCGGACGAATCTGAGGCAGACCCGACAGCTGGAAACGGATTTCCTGGAGGGTTCACCGCGCCGCCGGGATCGATTCCCGAGGAGCGTGGAAACCTTGGGGGGCTGCCAAAGAATGAGTTTCAGGGAAAAAGTCAGAAACTCATTGCCGGTGAGTTATTGCCACTGATCCCGCCGGCTATCGTCGCTCAATCGGGAATTCCCATGGAAAAGGAACTCGAGATTCCTTTGGCGGATGACGGATCGCTGGATGTCAAGTTATCGACCCTGTATCGGCTCTGTCCGGAATTGTTCGCAGCGGAAATCACTCCGCTCAATGATTCCACGATCACCCTTCCTCTCAGAATTGGCGCGACTTCCGAGGTGGCCTTGAAACCGGGACTGCTTGGAAATGCAGTCAAGGGTGAAGAGAAACCGGGGGCCTTCTGGTCGCCCTTGGGAGCGGGCTCTCAGAGTTCTTCGGGCACAGGTGGGGTAAAGGACAAGCCGTTCTCGGCGCCGCCGATCGGAAAGGCCATTTCCTCCGGTCCTTCTCCGTCGGGAAACGTTTTTGGAGGGGTGCCGGGAGTCGACGTGCCTCCTTTGGGGTCGGGCTTTCAGATGCCCGGAGGATTCGAAACTGCCCCCGCCATGGGGGGGGCGACAAAGGGAGCAAATGCCTTTGGCCCCGGACCTGCGTCGGCACCTTCAACCCCTCCTGCTTTGCCGGACAGTCCCGGAGGCTTCTTCGGCTTCGAAGCCCCACCTCAGGCAAAGGACGAGAGTGGAGATCGCGAAGTCCAGGCGCCGTCCAACCCCTTTGAAAGTGATCAGGGTTTCGCCACCCTGTTCTCGAAGCAGGCCGAAAAAGATGCCTCGATTCCCCATCCGCACGGTGGTGGAGCTTCGGGCGGAGGCCCTGGAAAAGCAGAACCGGAGGGAGTTTGGGGGGCAATGTTCCGAGGCGAGATCGAAGAGGAACGGATCGACGAATCGGTTCCGTTCGCGAACATCGGAAAGCTTCTTCAGGAAGGAGTCGTTCAAGAGAAGCGTGAACCAGAACCAATTCGCGACTCCGAAACGGCCGTCTTCGAACCGGTTTTTGGTTTTGCCCCTCCGGAGATGGTGCCGGAGGCGGAGAAAGCGCCGACGGGTTTTTCCGGTTCGACTGTCCCTTCTGCCCCGGTCCTCCCGACCGAGCCCCAGAAATCTGATGCCGCTGAACGAGCGTTTGCCTCCGGATTCGAGTCGTTCGCGAGCGCTCCCGTTGAATGCAGAGAGAAGGAAGTCCCTCCAACGGAGGAAAGGCCCAAGGAGGTGGACTGGTCGTTCGACATGCCGACCATATCGGCTGAATCCGTCGCTCCTTCGCCCCCGGAACCGACGGTTCCCGAACCCTCAAAGGCAGAGGCTGTGGAAGAGACTCCTGCTTCAGATGAAACGCCTTCTGGAGGACCTTCCTTCGGGTTTGCCCCCGCCGGATTTGAAGCTCCTGCGCCGCCGATCGAGAATAAGCCAGACGAGGCATTCGCTGCGGAGCCAGCCAAGCAAGCAATGCAGCCAGCCGCAGAAATGAAAGCCGAGGAACCAGTGCCCGCGCTTGTCGCCGTGCCGGAGCCTGCAACGCCTGTTCGTCAGGCCCCGGAACCGGAAGTCACGCTTCCTGTGCCTGCCCCGGCGCAGGCTATTGAGGAAACCTCGCCTGTCTCTGAACCGGTTCCCGTGGTGCAACCTCAATCGCAACCGGAACCGGTGACCGAATCCGGGGAAGGAACGGACCTGCGCGACCTCGAATTCAGGGCGATCTTCTCGACCAGCGAGACCTTCACGCTCTCGATGCTTGCCCGGAAGATTGTCAGCCTGCCCGGCATAGCCAGTTGTTCGCTTTCGACGCCGGGCAAACTGGTGCAGGCCTCGCGACGCGAGGAAAACCGGCTTGGCAACCAGGCACGGGAAATGGTCGAGACGTTGCGGAGCCTTGCCAAACTGACGGGGCTTCCCGAAGCGAAGACCTTCACTCTGCAGACCGACCGCGGAATCGTGAGCCTTTTCCTGGAGGGAGATCACTGCGTTTGCGTCAATCAGGAAGGCCCCGCCTTCGAAGCGGGAGTTCGGGAAAAGCTGATCCTGATTGCCCGCTGTATTCACCGTCTGCGTGACTAGACTGTCATCCCCGATTCGTCATGGCCCTGGTCCGACACGAGCGCTCCGAAGTCCAGTTCAAGATCGTCTACTGTGGACCTCCCGGAGGCGGGAAGACCACGAATCTCCAGTATATTCACCGGCGGCTCGACCCTTCCTTGAGGGGGGATCTGGTCTCTATTGCGACGGAGCGCGACAGGACGATCTGCTTTGATTTCCTCCCTGTTCACGAAACGGTTGTCGGAGGCTATCGAACTCGTTTCCAACTGTATGCGGTGCCTGGGCAAAGGCTCCTTTCCGAGACGAGGCGTAGCGTTCTTGCCGGGGCCGACGGGATTGTATTTGTTGCCGACTCGAATCCGGGACGGCTTGAGTCAAATCTGGAGGCCTGGCAGGGAACTCGTGAGGATCTGATTGCGAACCGTGTGGATCCTGAAAGAATTCCCTTCGTGTATCAGTACAACAAGACAGACCTGCCCGGTGGTATTCCTCCCGAGGAATTCGATGAGCTATTCGGGGTGAGGGTTCCTTCGTTTCTTTCCTGTGCTGTCTCCGGATACCAGGTGTTCGCCACCCTTGACTGGATCACGGGCAGGGTGTTGCGGGCATTTCATGCCTCGATTGCCGCTCAGAAGCGAGGAAACCCCTCGATCGATTCCAGGGAGGAGGTCCCTCCCTCGCGAAATCCAGGCAAGAACGTCGAAGTGACTGTCTTGTGATTCCCGCTGGTTTGACCCGGCTTATCTTTGTATCATTCACACATGACCCTTGGCTACAGCGAATCGTCTTCCGAGGATGTGAGCACGGCGATCCCGTTGGAGATCGATGAAGAAACGGCTGCCCGTGCCGACGACATTCTGAGAGAATTTGCCGAGGACGCGGGTCTTGAAACGGCCTTGATCGTGGATCGAAGCGGGGCTCTGGTTTCCGGGATCTCAGCGGAGGAAAACGTCAGCGTGGAGATCATTTCCGCATTGGTCGCCGGTGCCAGCGGAGCGATGCGAGC
>JAGRPC010000164.1 GCA_020439925.1 Verrucomicrobiia bacterium
GATAACGAGAGATCACCCTTAACCCTTTTTGAGAATTTTCCTGCAGTGTTCGTCCTTTGCCCATCACTTAACAGGCCCGGACCGTTGATACGTTAATGGGGGCTTAGCCGGTCGTCGGCTGTCAGGCCTTCGCTGGAAGGCAAAAGTCGACAGGCGGCTCCCTCCCTGTAGAGTTACGGGAACGTGAGCCTCTCGATAGGGAGACGGCACAGGCGGGAAACCCTTCACAGCACCCCGGAGGCAAGGCACTCCGGGGTGCTTTTTTGTAGAGTCGGCGGCGGTTGATGGAAATCGTCCGTCTCAACGAGAACGCTTCGATGGTGTCTTCAGCGACCGAGATCGTGCCAGTAGTCCCAATCGAGAATCACGGTTTTTCGCACGGTGGGATTGCGGTCGGTGGAAAAATCGGCGCCGTGCTGGATGGTCACCAGCCACTTGTCCTTCCAGTAGGCTTTCTCGACGTTGCTGGGGGTGCCGATGGTGAATGGCTGCCAACCCAGGTCCGAGAGCCTTCGGTCGAACCAGGCGTCGGTATCCTCGTGAGTGCCCGGGAGCACCCAGGTCCGCTCCCAGCGAATGCGCAGCTTCGCGCCGCGCCACATGCTCCGGCGTGATTCACCGGGGAAGGTTTTCAGCCCGTCGTCGTAGGGAGCAGCACCTTCCGGCTGCCCGATTTCGGCAAGAATTTCCGGCCCCATTGAATCGGCGGCGGCAAATTCGGCAGCGATCAGCGGAAGATGTTTTTGGATGTGTTGCCGCTGGTAGATGAGGAGTCCGATGCCGATGACCGCGATCAGGATGAGACCGGTGAAGGCCCGGAGAGGAATTCGTTTTTTCATGAGACCTGACTCAGAGGATTTCGGGATTGCGGGTCCATTTGATCTCTCGGGAGAAACGTGAGGGGGCACTCTGGGGAATCGACTCGAGGGTGACGGTCCATTCCCCGTTTCGGAAACTGGTTTTGTCAGGACTTTCCCCGGATTCATTCCATTCTCCCGCAGGGAGTCGTTCGCGGTACCATGCAATCACGGAGGGGAATTCGGATCCGGCGGAAAAGTCCTGCTTCCAGACGATCCACGCCTCGTCGGCGTTGGATAGATCGGGTGCGAGCGGTCCGCTCTCCATCTGGGGGTAATCGATGGCCTCGAAGGGTGAGCCGGAGAGCTTGGAGAGCAGGGATTGCCCATCGTGCTGGGCGACGGAAAGAGCAGTTTCCCGATCCCATCGCTTCCCGTTTGCGACGAGGGAGACGAGGATGACGACAAGGCCGACGACGATGGTGCCGGCCACGAGCAGGATGAGGAACCGCTTTTTCCTTTTCATGCGGGAGGGAGGGAAAGTCAGGCGGCTTCCGAGCCCACGAGGATCTCGTAGTCGCTTTGCAGGACCGTCTTCGAAGTGACCTGCCTTTCGATACGGATGAACCAGGAAACAAGGTCGGCGGAGTTGCCGATGGTCTGCCCGGACTTCTTCATGGGGACGGATTTGCAGGTTCGTCGGGCATCCTTGGGCATCTTCATCTCGATGGAGAATTCCGCCGCTTCTCCGTCGCGCCCGTTCCCGACGCGGAGGTTCGGCCGCTCCGACAAAACGACCTTCCTTGCGGGCGGTTTGCCCGGAATGCCATTGATCTCACAAATCAGCGAAACGGTGTAGGAGAGCGCCTTGAGGGGGCCTTCCTGGCGCACGTAGAGTTCAGTGCTGTCGCCGGGGCGTAGTTTCGTCGCGTTCACTTCCACCACCGGTTCGGGAAGGGCGATCCAGCGAAGGTTGACGAGAAATGCCCAGATGAAGACGAGGGTGGTCAGCGCCGCGAAAAAGGCGACCCAGTACCATCCGTTCATGTTGAATCCGAGAACGCTGCTGATCCAACGGTACTTCTCAACCACATCCTTGTAATCGAGCGCGGCGAGAGTGAATCCGGTGGTGAGGAGAGCGCACACGACCATGAATCCCCCGAGACATCCGGTCATGGCGCGTTGCGAGGCGGCCACGGGAAGTCTCCAGGCGAGGCGGCGTCCCTTTTCTATGCCCTTGAGTGAGGGAGGAATGGCCCGCCGGAAACATTCGCGGAGAAGGAGTCCGCTGAATCCCATGACCCCGAGCGGCCAGGCGAGGAGCCAGTAGAAATGCGGATTGAAACGACGCGAGAGAACGGCTTTTCGCGGAGCCGCCGGGTCGTACCAGCAGGGAACACGATCCCCGGCGCTGAGATGATTCCATTCCGAGGGAGGGGCTTCGCGCCCTCCGTAGGCGTCGTAGCCACGGGTGGAGATGGTCTGGCCTTCCTTTGTCGCGAAACGGAACACGTAGGATGGGCGGGTGGAACGTTCGATACGCTTTCCTGGGCGGGTGTCGTATCCGGTGGTGATGGGAATGAACTCGATGATCTCGGCTTCGCTTTCCACGTAGACCTTGGCAACGCGATAGTCGCGGATCGCCTGCCATACAACGGGGACCAGCCCGGCGCAGCCGAGCAGGAAAATGACTGCGAAGACGCCCGCCAGACGGATCGAAGCGGGGGAACGGGCAGGTTCCTCGGGGGCGGCAAGGTCGGATGTCATGATTTACCGGTTATCCCCGAAACCGGGTTTTGACCATGGGACAAAGGTCGGATGCGGTATCGTCGTGATTATCCACGGGAATGTTTGGCAAGGGTCTCGACGGCGACGAGCGAGGCGGAAGTACGGTTCTCCACGCCAAGCTTCTCGAAAATGCTGCCGAGATGCTGTTTCACGGTTTTTTCGCTGCAGCCAAGGATGGAGGAGACGTCACCGTTGCTTTTTCCCTGGGCGACCCAGAGCAGAACTTCGGCTTCCCTGCCGGTGAGTCCAAGGTGGGTCTGTAGCGGGGCGGGTGAGGAAAAGTCAGGCAGGTGCCCGCCGGGATGGTTCCCCGCAAGCTCGCGCACTCTCTCGTCCTGCGCTTCCGCTCGCGCCAGCCGGGCCTCGATGGCGGCGAGGAGGTCGTCGCGGACGACCGGCTTGGTGAGGTAGTCGTCGGCTCCGAAATTCATTCCGACCCGTATGTCCGACTTCTCCCCTTTGGCGGTGAGGAAAAGAAACGGGGTCGTGGCGAAATCGGGCTCGCCGCGCAGCGCCTGGACGACGGCATAACCATCCATCTCGGGCATCATGACATCGCAAAGGATCACATCGGGTCTCTCGCGCCGGGCCGTTTCGAGTCCGATGCGGCCGTTTTCTGCGGTGACGACCTGGAAACCTTCCATTTCCAGAAGCAGCGCGAGATTGCGTCTCATGGTGCCCTGATCTTCGATGATGAGGATTTTTTTCGCGGTGGACATGGTGCTTGGAAGGACGCGTTTAGGAGCAATCGATGCACGAATGGCGCAAGATTCCGAAAGGTCTAGGACTAAAGGCGTATGGTGGGATGACGGGCGGCTTCGTATCATAAAAAGATGACTCCTGACCAGATCCATTTGCTGCGCCGCTCATTTGCAAAAATCGAGCCAAAGGCTTCTCTCGCGGCATTGGTGTTCTACCGGCGACTTTTCGAGTTGGCTCCGCAGGTTCGTCATCTCTTCAAGTCGGATATCGAGTCCCAGTCTGCCAAGTTGATGGACATGATCGGCCTGGCGGTCAGTCTCACGGATCGTCCCGGCAGTCTCGAGTCGGAATTGCGCGAACTCGGAGCCAGACACCTGGACTACGGAACCTTGGACGCGCACTATGCCGTGGTCGGCACGGCGCTCCTCGACATGCTCTCCGAGGTTCTCGGAGATGGTTTCACCCCCGCGACGAAGGCGGCGTGGACAGAGTTTTACGCCCTGATCTCCCGCAAGATGATCGAGGGTGCCGCTGCGGCGAGGATCGATTCGGCCGCTTCCGAATCCCCGGCGACGGGTGTTCCGGGGAAGGGAAAAGGGTGAAGCTTCGGGTCTTTCATTCAGCCTCGAGCGGAAGAACGATTCGGAAGGTGGTTCCGTTCCCGGGACGCGAGGTGAAGGTGATCGAGCCTCCGTGCATTTCCACACATCGTTTCACCAGAAGGAGACCGAGACCGGTGCCGGAGATTTCCCCGACGTTGGTGGCCCGGTGAAAGGCTTCGAAGAGTCGTGGCTGGTCTGCTTCGGGGATGCCGATGCCCTGGTCGGAGATCTTCAGTTCAATCCGGTCTTCTTCCCTCGAAACGGAGACATGGACCGGCCCTCCCTCGGGCGAGTATTTGACGGCATTGGAAACGAGATTGCCCAGCATGAGGCGGAAGAGATTCTCATCGAGACTGACGGGATTGAGGTCACCCTCGAAATCGGAGTCGACGGGGTGGTCCGTACCCACTGAGGCAAGTGTTTCCGAGATCACTCGCCTGACCAGCACGGGCAAGTCGAGGGGACTAGGATTCCTCTTCATCTTCCCGGATTCGGCGCGTCCGAGGAGGAGGATCTGTTCCATCAGTCCGGACATGCGCAGCGTCGCGGAAAAGATGTCGTCGAGAAGCTCTCCCTGTTTCTCCTGATCCAGTCGGGCGCGATGGTGACGCAACAGTTCAAGGGCGCTCATGGTCACGCCGAGGGGGGTGCGAAACTCATGCGAGACCATGGCAACGAAGCGGTCTTTGAGGGCTCCGAGCTCGCGTTCCTGGTCGAGGGCCCGGTCAAGGTCCGTCCGCGCAGACTCAAGTTCGAGAGTGCGGGCGTGGACCCTGTCCTCGAGGGTGGCGTTCAACACCCGCTCGGCATTCTCGGCTCGCTCGGCTCTTGCCAGCGAGCGGCGGAGAGATTGGACCCAGAGAAGGAGGAGGACGAGGCCCGCGACGACGAGCCCACCCCAGAGCCAGACTCTCCGGAAGAGGGCTGCGGGAGAAAGGCCACGGGAAACGGCATCCTCCTTGTTTTTGAGAAGGAGGTAGAGTGGCTGGTTCGAGGGATTACCCGGGATCAGGCCGGTCGCCTCGATGAGATCGTTCTTCCGGAAGCCCTCGTAGGGATCGGGATCATCCGAATCCAACTGACAGCGCAGAAGGCGGGAGTTTTCCTCGAGGACGAGGACGGACCGAAACTGGTTTCCTCCCAGACCGATCTGCTGGCGTTCGACGAGCCGTCCGCTGAGAGTCACGATCTGGTTGGTCACCCTGCCCTCGTAGACCATGGGAATCGTCGTGGGGACCGCTACCGGGTGGGTGGCCTTTGTGGCGACAATGCGAACCTGGCAAAAGCGAAGCCCGACATCCTTTCCCGTGTCTGCAGCTACGCCGATGGCTTCGATCTCATCGCCGGGGGAGACTCCGGGGAAGGGAAGAACCGGAGACGCAAGGCCTGCTCCGGGGGCAGGTTTCTCGAGAGGGTTGAATATGGCGATGCGGAAGGCGTCTCCTCCTCTCTCTCGGGCGAAGACATGATTCTGGGGCGAGGAGTGGAGAACAAATCCGTGGACTTTCACAAAGGGCAGGGACGAAGCCTCCGATGAGGCGATCTGTGCGACGGAAAGCTCGGGAAAGGTGAAAGGATCCTCCCTTCCCGGCACAAGAACCTGCCAATGTTCGGGAGCGGCGACTTTCATCGCCAGCATCGGGCTGTGATCGGGTCCTTGGTTGATCCCGCGCGCCCGAATTCGCGCTCCGAGAAGGTCGGGACGGAAACGGTCTTCCGCAGTTCCCTGGACCTGGATCACCGCCCAGTCGTCGTGAGCGGCCAGGAGAATCCGGTGCACCCCCTCGCTCCAGGAGTGATCGATCACAAAACCCTCGACAACCACGAACTGATCCCAGTGAAGAAAGGAAGAGAGATCCCGCAGTGAGCAGGGAAGGGGCGCGGGAGGCGGAGAGAGATTCACCTGCCGCAGGCTTCGGGCCAAGACGAGGGGATACAGGTGGCCGGCGGGTCGATTGCTACCGGTGGTTCCGTCGACCTCAAGAAGGGCGCCTACGGGAGGACTTGCGACGTCCGGGGGAAGCGAGACATGAATCGCAAAGTGACCATCGTGGAGGGAGAATCCGTCCGCGTCCGCGTAGATCACGGTGCCTTGGAGTTTCACCGACTCACCCGCTTCGAGGCGGTCCTCGTTCAGAGCGCGAATCGTGGAAACCGACGTGTGGGGAGAAACCGAAGAAGCTGCCTCCTGGGCCGCAAGCTCCCATCCACAGTGGAACAGGAGAGAAAACAACAAAGCGGCAGCAAGGCGGGGCATGCGGCGTGGATTCTACACGCTTCGGTTCCCGGAGCGAGCGAGAAAACGAAACCTGCGGCGGCTTGCTCGCGTTTATTGACGCTTTTGGAGCCGCTCTTCGGCGGCATCGCGATGACGTTTTTCGGCAGCGGGATCCGCGAGCACGGTCCGGCAGAGCGTGTCCGCCTCGTCTTGTTTGCCGGTTGCGGACAAGGCATCCGCCCGTGCCAGGAGGGTGGAATGGAGCCACGTTCCCGAGACCTTGTTCGTGTCGATCCGTTCGAGTTCGGTAAGTGCCTCCTCGCCTTTGCCTTGCCGGACGAGTATGCGGGCGACTGCCTGGACGGCGCCGAACTGGTCTGCTCCGCACGTTTGTCGATCCCTCGAAGACAGCCCGATAGGCGGGCAAGGCGGAGGAGTCGTCCTTGCGAAGATTCTCGTGGGCGCTTCCAAG
Source organism: Verrucomicrobiia bacterium (assembly GCA_020439925.1). GTDB lineage: Bacteria > Verrucomicrobiota > Verrucomicrobiia > Verrucomicrobiales > DEV007 > Arctic95D-9. The sequence goes on from JAGRPC010000164.1 coordinate 6,580, forward strand.
GGCAAGGCTTGCGCTCTTTCTCACTTGAGGGTCTCCGAGAAGGGGGAGCGAGAGGGTCAAGTCCGCGACGGCACCCTCTCCGTCCCGTGCCGCGGCCCGGGTCCGTCCACGAAGCAGGAGTCCCTCGCCGCGTTTCCAGAACGGCCACTTGGAGAAATCCTCGGCGGCGAATTCCGCGACCGCTTCCGTCGCCTTGCCTTCCGAGAGGAGCAGTTGAAGCCTCGCGGTTTTCGAAACGGCCGGGATCGGAATGGTAGCGGCGATTTCCCCCGCGCGGGCGAAGTCTCCGAGGGACCTCGCGGAGGCGGCGGCCTGCTCGAGCGCGGCGGCCCGTTGTTCTTCGGTCAGGGCCGGTCGTATGGAACGGTTTTCCGCGAGGGCGAGGAAGGCGGTCAGTGCCTCATCGTGTTTTCTTGCCCGGGCCAGATCGGAGGCCTTTCGGAACTCGGTGAGAAAATCGTCTTCAAGGTCGGCCGCCTCGAAGGTGTGGGACCTGCCGTCGTAGAAGTGCCCGAACTTCAGGGGCATATGAAAGCTGGCCGCTCCCGTTGGAGAGAAGGCACTGTATTCCGTTCCGTCGTCGCGCACGCGCTGACGGCAGAGATTGATGTGCCAGGGCAGGCTCTGGGTCGGCTTGCGCCCGATAACCTGGTGGAGCGGGTCGTTCTCGTCCTGAGTCACGGGAATGCGGATCTCCACTGTCCAGAAACCGTCGCCGGTTTTTGTCGAGACCTCCGCCTGGGAGTCCCATCCGAACCAGGCCTCCTTCGAGGCGGAGCGGTCGAGGTCTGCCACCGCGCCGGTCGGGCCGACGGCGATCTGGTAATAGGACCGTGACTCGGTCTCGAGGAGAATCTCGACACAGTCGCCATACCAAAGGGCGGAGTCATCGTCCTTGGTCGACGCGATGTTCGGTTGCGGGTCGGGCTCTTCGCACCGGATTGCAAGGCAGATGCTGCCTGCCTGCCAGCCGGCCTTGAAGGAGGTTGCATAGGTGGGTATGCGGCCGGTCTGGAGTTCCCGGAAGGTGCCCGTCGCGGCGACAGGTGCCTTCTGCCAGTAGGTGTCGTCGATTTCGCCGTCGATGGTGATGCCCTCCGCGTCGCCGACCAGTCGGAGCGAGGGCACCCGGCCACGCTTTTGTCCGAGCTGGACGCTCTTGCGGCGCAGGCCGTCGAGGTATTCGTCGACGAGGTTGATACGTTGTGCATAGACGGAACCCGCCGAAGCCATCCCCTTGGCTTTCTCGAAGAGGGCGAGAGCCTCCTCGGCGAGCGCTTTGTCCTGCTCCATGGAGGACCAGTTCTTTTCGCAGTGTTCGAAGAAGGCGATCATGCCTCGTTCGGCCGGACCATAGAAAAGCCGGCAGTATTCGCGGA
>JAGRPC010000165.1 GCA_020439925.1 Verrucomicrobiia bacterium
AAGAATGATTTCCACTTTATCTAAATCTTTTGAATACAATCCCCAAGTATGTTCTCTGCGGCTCTGATGCCCGATCCGATGGCCCCCTCGATGGAGGCATTCCGAACGTGATCCCCCGCGATGTAAATTCCGTCGGAAACCTTGGGTGGGAATCGATCAAACGGAATGTTCGCGGGAAGGGCTTCGTTGATGGAGTCAATTCGAAGAAGTCGCCAGGTTGCCGTCGCGGGGCCGAACCAGTCCAACAGTTCGCGCCGCACCTGACTTTCGAGACCTGCGCCCTCGCAGGAATTGCCTACCAGCGTTACGGAAACCAGTGACTTTGTGTCTGGCGAGTATGTGGGGGCGACGTTGGACGGAACCGTGAGGTGATGGATGATTCCCTTTCGATCGCCCCTCAGTGCAATGAGCCGATCTGAATAAGGGGATTCATCCGCGGAAAAAGAAAGACTGGCGGTGCGCCGCCACGCTGGTGTCGACGACTTCTTCAGGAGAATCGATGCCTGGGTGGCGTCGGTGGCGAGAAGGATCTGCTTCGCAGTGAACTCTTCCTCATCGGTCCGAACGCTTTTCCCTTCGATCTTTCTGACCGGGCAGGACAGGCGGATTGAACCGGGAGGCAGGCGGGAGGCGAGTTGCTCGGGAATCGCTTTCATCCCCGATGCCGGGAGGGTAGCCCTCCCGCGCGCAAACATGCCGAAGGTGAAGGCGAACATCCGGGCAGAGGTGGTCAACTCGTCCTCAAGGAAAATTCCTCCATAAAAACCCCTGAAGAAGAGATCAATCATTTCCCGTGAGAAGCCTTCGCCTTTGAGGAATTCCAGAGTGCTTTGTTCCGGCAGGGTCCAGATCTGCTCAACCGGCATCTTTCGGAATCGTTCACGCAATCGCACCACCCGCCATTTGTCGGAGAGTGTGCCGATGGGAGCTGCGAGGCTGGAAAGGAAGGCGTCCGGACGCCGAAATACATCCATGAGGCAATGCAGCTTGCCCCCTTTCCAGACCAAAGCTCCCGGTTCGAAGGCCCGCAGATCGAGCTGCTCGAGGTTGAGGAGGGCGCTGCTTTCCGGGTAGGCATCCAGAAAAACCTGAAATCCCCGGTCGATCAGGAATCCGTCAACGGTCTCGGTGCCTACGCGTCCTCCGACGGCATCGGATGCCTCGAGGATGAGAAACGATTGACCGGATTCGTGGAGCCTGGCGGCGGCGGCAAGCCCGGAGAGTCCGGCGCCAATGATGAGAGTGTCAACCTTCATGAGGAAATGCGTCACGTAGCGAGGGGGATTGCTGGCCTGTTGAGCGGGTGGATGACGCAGAATCCTTCCCGTCGAGGCATTCCGCGGTAATCCGGTGACGATAACGGAAGAGACGGTCGAGTTTGCGGACGACGAAGGGATTGCCGAAAACTTGCCCCACGATTCCGAGGGGAAGTTCGTAGTGAATGGTGTCCGTCAAGCGGCTGCGGCGTTCACCGATGGTTTCAAATCGATGCGAATGCTCCCAGTGGGCGAACGGTCCCTCGATCTGGCGGTCGATGAAGCCGAAGTCGGTCAATTGATGAAGGGCAACCCACTTCCTCCGCAAGGGTCCCAATCGGACCTCAAAGACAGCCATGGCTCCGTCTTGAATTTGTCCGGGGAATTCGACGATCCGGACCGGTTCCCATGGAGGACAAAGTTTTTCGAAGGTTCCGGGTTCGAAATGCCAATCACGCAGAAGATCGGCAGGCGCGTCAATGATGGATGAGCGGGTGAACGTGAGAATCGACATTCATCGCAGTTTACGTCTCGGCGGACCAGGTCGGTGCCGGGAAGTCCATGGAAAACGAAAGAAGCAGGCTGCCAAGATGCGAGTAACTGTGGTCAGACGCGTTGGTTCCAGCCGAAGGTCCCGTAGCGTTCAGAGACCAGCCTGTCCGCCTGAAAGAGGAGGGCCTCGATTTCTTCGGTCTCCAGTGGCGCGTTGGTTTCGGCAAGTTGCTCGAAAAAGACTTGGACCCAGCGGGAGCGAGGCGCCCGATGAAGTTCCGGTAATCGGATGCTCCCTTGGTGGAGCACGGCGCCCCGGGTCCTCCGCTGAGCCCCCCCCGCAATCTTCTGTCCGTCGAGGCGGTCGATCAGATCCCAGGCGACAGGAGCGGAAAAACAGGGGCCCTCCCGAAACGGAGTGGTTGCCGGCACGAGGGTGACCCTCCCGCTTGCGGCCTCCGAAAGGGAAAAGGCGAGCGCTTCGTGAATCCAACGATAGCGTATTCCGCTGGCGGCAAGGCTTGCTGGCAGGCCAGGGGAAAGGCAAAGCGCGAAGGTGGCGTCCTCGCCGTGATCAACCCTTCCTCCTCCGGTGAAACGACGGACTACTTCGTTCTTCGCTGAGATCGCCGACCCCGTTGCCGGATACGGATCGAAATAGCCTATCGTGGTAGCCGCGTGGTCCCAGTGATAAAAGCGGACCACTGACACTCCCTCTCGCAGGGAGATTTCCAAGCAGGCTTCATCGATCGCCATGTTCCAGGCGGCGGAACGGAATTCTTCGTCCTGCCAAGTCCGCAAGCGGTTGAGTTTCGGCAATCGGATTCCGTCTGGAGGCATGCGCATCGATATTGCTGTCCAAAGGAGGGGAGAGCAAATAAAAGCGGTTGTCATCGAGGCAGAGACGTGTTTCTTAGCGCTCGCTTCGGCCCGCTGCTCACGTGGCGGAATTGGTAGACGCGCTAGATTCAGGATCTAGTGGGGCGACCCGTGGAGGTTCGAGTCCTCTCGTGAGCACTTTCTCGCCTGTGGTGAGGAAGTAACAGTCCGGAGCTCAATTCACCTCGTAGGTGCTTCCGTTCTCTCCGCTTTCTCGAGTTTTTCGGAAGCGTTCGGCTCCTGCCCATGGTTGAGGCGACTCAAGATCAGAATCCAGACTTCGTTCATCGCGCGTTTTCCTCGATAGCGAAGCGTTATGTCTTTACCAATCATGTCCTGAGTCTGGGAATCGACCTCGTCTGGCGGAAGCGGGTGGCCGGGCGCCTTCGTGACGCGGGGGCCACTTTCATCCTGGATGTCGCGACCGGCAGCGGGGACCTCGCCCTCACCCTCAAAAGGGAATTGACCGGAGTTCGACTGGTCGGACTCGATTTTTGTCAGCCGATGCTGGCGGAGGCGAGGAAACGGGGAGTGGGAGAACTGATTGTGGGAGACGGATTGCATCTCCCATTCCCGGCGAATGTCTTCGACGCGGTCACCATCGCTTACGGACTCCGCAACATGTCAGACTGGGAGGGCGCCTTGGCCGAGTTTCACCGGGTCCTGAAGCCGGGAGGAAGCCTGCTCATTCTCGATTTTTCCCTTCCGGAGAATTCCCTGCTGCGGAAGGCCTATCGGTTCTACCTCCATCGGATCCTTCCCTGCCTGGGAGGTTTGCTCACGGGGAATCGGGAGGCTTATGCTTATCTGGGTGATTCGATCGAACGATTTCCCGCTGGACCGACCATGCTGGAACTGATTTCAAAGGTGGGTCTGACGGACGCGGTCTGGGAGCCTCAGTCGGGCGGAATCAGCAGCCTCTATGTTGCGAGGAAACCCTGCTGAGTCGCTCAATCCCCAAGAAGAAGGATGGGTGCCGAAGCGTTTCTTTAGATACTATAAATTCTAAAGAAATGTGAACTATCTAAGTTATCTGAAGTAAAAAACTTCAGAAGAGGCCCCATTGACCGGAAGAGAATCGTGTCACGGGAATTTTTGAAGCGACAAGGGTAGATGGATTTTGCCTTAAAAATCGTGAAATTTGAATTTACAAGCGCCCACGATGCTGTCATCCCATATGGTTTAGACCATTCAGGATGATGACGTGGGAACGGATTTCTTCTCCCGCCTTCTTCCTACATTGAAATCATGAAAGCCATTGCTCCATCCCTTCGCCGGAACCTTTTTTCTCAGGCTCTGGTCTTGGTGACGCTTCTGCCCGGACTTGTGTTGCAGCCCGTCTCTGTGCTGGCTAACCCACGCAATCCGAATGTGGTGGCCGGTCAGGTCAATTTCAATGGACTTGGAACCGGTCGCTTGGATATCAACAACCTCACGAACAAAGGGAACGGTCGGGCGATCATCAACTGGCAGTCCTTCTCGATCGATCGGGGAGAGGCCACCTACATTCATCAGGGGGCCGGCGGATTCACCATGAACCGGGTCGTTTCCGGCAACCCGACCGAGATCTACGGTTTGCTCAAAGCGGCACAGGGCGGTGTTGCCGTGATCAACCCGAACGGCATCGTGGTTGGCCAAGGCGGGGCCGTGGATGTGGCCGGTATGCTTACCATGTCCACACTCGATATCGACGACAAGGATTTCCTCAACGGCGGTCGTGACCGCTACCGGGGCAACACCAATGCCGGAGTCGTGAACTACGGGGCAATTTCCAGCTCGGGAGGTGATGTGGTTCTTCTTGGGAATTTCCTCCAGAATGCCGGTTCGGTGTCTGCACCGACGGGAACCGTGGCCTTCGGGGCCGGTGGGGACATCATCGTCGACCAGGCGGGAGGTGCCACGATTTCGGTGAAGTCCGGCGGAGGGGGCAGGGGAGTGGGTATCGAGAATACCGGGACCGTGGATGCCGCCGCCGCCGAATTGAAGGCGCACGGAAATGTCTATGCGCTGGCGATCAAGAACGACGGTCTTGTCCGTGCGAGCGGATACAATTTCAAGGGTGGTCGATTGACCCTGAGTGCGGGTCCGCAGGGCCGTATTGTCAATACCGGCAACCTTGTCGCTCGGAACAGCGACGGTTCGGGTGGGCAAATCAACGTCAGCGGTGGACGGGTAGAGCTTGGTTCGAGCGCCCCCGGACAGGGCAGGGTCGATGCTTCCGGTGAGGCCGGGATGGCCGGCGGTTCGGTGCGTGTAGAGGGAAGTTCTGTCGAAGTCGGTGCCTCGGCAGCTGTGCTCGCAGGAGGAAGTGTGGGAGGTTCGGTTTCCATCGCTGCCGCAGACGATGCAACGGTATCGGGGCGTCTTGATGCGGTGGGTGCCTCCGGCGCCGGTGGACGAGTTGTTGTCGAAGGAGCCAATATTTCTGTCGGTAGTCAGGCCTCGGTCGATGTCTCTGGTGCGACTGGAGGTGGAACTGCCATGATTGGCGGGGGATTCCAGGGTCGTGATGCAAGCGTTCGCAACGCGCAGACCTTACGGGTCGATGATGGAGCTTCGATCTCCGCCAATGCCTTGGCAGCGGGTAAGGGTGGTAATATCATTCTCTGGTCCGACGGGGACACCCGCTTCGCGGCCGAACTCTCCGCCCGTGGCGTGACTCAGGGAGGATTTGCCGAGATCTCTGGGAAAAGCACCTTGGACGTCACCGGAGATGTGGACCTCTCGGCCTCTCTCGGAGCAAGTGGAACGCTTCTGCTGGATCCAACCGACATCACGATCTCTTCATCCGGTGCCGCAGGGCTCGGAGGCAGCACCATCAGTAATGTCTGGCTCTCCAATCAGCTGGATGCCGGCAACAACATCATCATTTCTACCAATATCGGAGGAACGGAACGCGGGAACATCACCGTCGGGCGCATTACCACCACTCTAGAGGCCTTCGGAGACAAGGTTGAATGGTATCAGGACTCGGTCGGCACTCCCGGAGGTTCACTGACCCTCCTGGCCATGGGGGACATCACCTTCAACGCCCCGGTTCACAGTGCCGGCGAAGGAGCGATCAATGTGGTCGCAGGATGGGATGGGACCACCGGCCTGACCATGGGAGGCTTCGATATGGATGCCGTCCTGGCGACGATGAACGACGGGAATGCCGTCAATGACGCGGCCGGCTTGAGCAGCGGATCCGTTTTCCTGGGGTCCATCGGTGCACGGATTGGTGTGGATGTCGGTTCCCGCTGGGGGGACACGAAGCTGGCGGCACACGACCTGATCATGCGTGGGAGCACGGTGATCGGGCACGGGTGGGCGCAACTGGGTTTCAATGACAGTGGTGTTGAATATGAGATCAGCCGCGACCACAACAGTAGTACTGGTTTTGTTAACAAAATTAACGAATGGTGGGGTAACGCGGCGGGTAATGTTCTTGGAAAGAACTACATTGCCCTGCTTGGGGGAACCGAGTTTGGCACCGGTGATACGCTGACGCTCGGAGACAACGCTTTCCGCGGAGCTGGTTGGGGGGCCACTGGGGATATTTCTGTGGGCTTGAGTGGACGGGCCGATGCCCGAGGTGGCACCACCTCGAGTTTTGTCCAAATTGGCCATGGGGGCCCTCTCCGCGATGGCACCCAATGGAAGAGAGATCAGAATAGTGACGGTGTGGCGGGCAACGAAACCCAGCAGATCACCAGGGACGGGATTGTTATCGATCCGGGAGATGGACGTCGCTCCTACTTCTCCAGCACCTGGCGCACCAACTACGCGGGAGATGCAGCCCGGATCGACGCAAACATTTCACTTACGGCCGATGGAGACATTCTCTTCCTGGCGCATCGCGGGTTTGACGCGAACGACAATTTGAACGTCGCGATCAACGACGGCAACTATGCTCTCATCGGTCACGGTGGCTCGGAAAACCAGGGTAGCTATCATGGCGACATCACCGTCATTGCCCACGGCCAGACGGCTCTTGCCGGGGGCTTGGACTACATCGGACCGGCCGGGCTCGGTATCCAGATGCTCAGCGGTCGTGGTACGCGTGGATTCGCCATGATCGGCCACGGCTCCGGTTATGAAGGCAACCGTCGCACGATCTGGGATCAGACCCGCAGCGGCAACATCTACGTCGAAGCCACGACCGGCGCCATCCGGATTCAGGCGCATAATCAGGCGCTTCGAGACGGAGACATCAACTTCGGCGGCATTATCGATGGTTCGACTCCCGTGCCCACGGGGAACTCCTCGGACAACTCCAACCTCGGAAGTTTTGTGCAGATCGGGCATGGAGGGCAGGCCTCGAGCGCCCCGACGACCGGAGGGATTTTCCAGATGCCGGGAGGAACCAACGTGAACAACATCCTTCCGGATAACTCCATGACCGGTGATATCACCGTGTTGGCGGCGGGCACCTACGAAGACCCCAACAACTCCGATACTCCGATTGGTATCCTCCTTCGCGCCGGTAACCGTCGCTGGCAGCACGCTTTGATCGGTCACGGTGGAACCAACCATTTTTCGACCAATGCCACTGATCTCACTCCCAATTTTGGTGGTGGATCGGCTCCCTTCGGTACGCCGACGCTTGCTGCTTCGACGGGCTACAACGGGAATATCCGGGTTGAAGCCGACCAGGGCAGCGTGATTGCCACGGGCGGGGACAACTTCCGGGCGGACCGGGTCTGGGGTTACGGTCTCAACTTTGTCCAGATCGGTCACGGTGGTGATACCGTGCGTGGGAATAAGGGTGGTACCATCACTGTTCTCGCTGGTCAGGGCGCCGGTGCGACCGCTGGGGACATCAATTTCCAGGCGGGCCGCATGTTCCGGGACCATGCCATGCTCGGGCACGGTGGCTTTGATTCTGACGGCAACATTCTTGGCGCCGACAATACGGCGGAGATCGTAGTGACTGCCTACGGAGACGTGAGTTTCGTTTCGCCTCCGAGCGGTGACAAGGATGCGCTGGGGCTTAACACCGATTACGCCAGCTGGTGGTTCAACGGGCAGACGGGGCAACCCGGTTTCTGGCAAACGGAAGATCGGTTTGTCCAATTGGGGCATGGGGGCCGTGCCAATACCATGGTGATGCCGAATCGGCAGGATATTTCGGTGACCTCCGGAACGGGCGATGTCAACAATGCCGACGGTGATGCCACGACGGGTGGGGTCACTTTCATCGCGGGTGACATGGAGCGCGACTATGCGCAGTTGGGGCATGGTGGGCACCAGTCCGGTGCCAACAACACCGACGGCTTCACCGGTGATATCAATGTGAATGCCCTCGGTGGAGGAATCCGCTTCGACAGTTCCATCCTCGGAGCCCAAGCCGCCCGTCGCGACACGAACCGTTCGCTCGATGGTGTGGCGGTTCAGACGGTTGTCCAAGGGTACGGCGGGGGTTACGAAGCATATTCGCAACTTGGTCATGGAGGCTATGGAACACGCGGAATCAATGTTGGAGATATCGTTGTGAATGCTTGGGGAGGACTTTCCTTCCTCGCGGCGCCTGCCGCGCCGACGGTAGGGCGGGAGATTCTCTCGACCAACGGGATGGCTACAACCCTAGCTGCGGGTATGACTGCGGGGACCAACGTCTGGATTCCCCTCGCCAACCTGCGAGACACGGCCGCACCCGTCGGTGGTGCTGGTGTATTCCAAGTTCCGGAACAGTATTCGAACATCGTTCCCGGAACCCTCGTGATCGAGCTAAGCGATGGATCCACCATCACCGATGTCGTCGAGGCCAGTTCCGACGACCGGGACAGTACGAGTTCCACCGCGGCGGGGCTCTTCCGCAACGGGACGAAGATCGGGGATATTCACTACGACTGGGGGCTTGTCAGATTTCAGGTCGGAGGTGCGGCGGGGCCGGTGCCCGGTTCGGGGGCAACTGTCGATCGAGTTACTTATGAAACCGCACAGGGACTCAAGGAACGTTCGTATGTTCAGCTGGGGCACGGGGGATACGATGCGGATGGCCCCAACAATAAGGCAAATAACCTCTTGAGTAACCTTGGAGATATCACCATCAAGGCGGGTGGTGACATCCGTTTCGAGGGTGGTGCCGCACACCGGAACTACGCCCAACTTGGTCACGGAGGGCTTGATGTGAAGGGGATCAATGCAGGCGATATCACCATCGATCACGTCGACGCGACCCATCAGGTCGGGGGAATCCGCTTTATCGCCGGTTACGGAGGTCATCGCCATTTCGACTATCAAAGTTACGTCCAACTTGGCCATGGTGGCTCAGAGGCCGACGGCAATCATTACGGAAATATTTTCGTTCGCGGAACGGAGGATTCTGATGGAATGGGACTCTTCTTCAAGGCCGGCGATCACCTCGATTCGACGGCCCAGTTGGGGCTCGGCGGGCGCAACGCGAGGTCGGGCACCGGAGATGGTGCAAATTCGTTTGGCTTGAATGGCGACATCGACATCCAAGTAGGAGGGGATGTGGCTTTTGTAGCGGGAACTTTCTCAAGGAAGAATGATGCGTGGACTGAAGATGGTCGTATTTATGCCATTCTGGGCCACGGAGGATGGGATGCCGACCCTTCTGCTAACAACAACACCAATTACGGACAGTCTCGAACGAATCCCGCCCTTCCCATCGGAACGGATGGTGCAGGAGAGGGCAATTGGGGACATTTCGGAGATATCACCTTGGTGTCGACTGATGGTGACATCAGTTTCATGGCTGGTAACAACAGTGCCATTGATACACGTGTGGATATCGATGGCAATTCGTTAGGTCTTCCCGCCGATCCAAATGGTTTTCTGACCAGTTTTGGTGGCGGCAACGGCCGATTCCACTTTGCGCAACTTGGTCACGGTGGCTACGCGACCGGAGGTGATCATTATGGAAATATTACGGTTTCCGCTGAAAACGGGTCAGTTCACGTAGTTGGGGGGATGTCGACCAACGACAACAGTGCCGAGAAGTTCAATTACGCCCAGATCGGACACGGATCCAACAATGCCCCCGGCAATGTCGGACATGCGGATGAGACGATCAAGGTCCACGCATTGGGTGCCACCGGCAATGTGGTGGTCATTGGCGGGGAGGCTCGCAGAAACAGCGCCCAGATCGGCAATGGAGGTCAGGGCAGCAGTGGGAGCAACCTGGGAGACCTGAGCGTTATCGCGGGAAACAATCTCTACCTCAACAGCGGTGCCGGCATCTTTGCCGAAAACTGGGGCAAGATCGGTCACGGTGACGTCCGTAACGGGGGATCCGGAGTTCGCGATGGGAACATCCACGTCAGTGTCGGGAACACCCTTCGTATGGGGCAAGCCGTTCTCGGCCACGTCGATTTCCGACTGACTCCGGGTTACTTCGCTGGCCTGACGGACGGGAATACCTACATCGCCGTCGGACGCCGGAATCCTCATGTGGGCGGAACCGGAAGTATCATCACGACCTCCTCGTCTGTCATCACCAGTGCGGGTGGAGGCACCTCGGGAGAACTGAGGCTCTACATCCCGGATGCGAATGCAAACAAGATTGCCCAAGGAACCTACCTGAACAACGTTGATTACAACCGCACCCCGGCTCCAGGAACGAACCGGGCGGATGAGCAGATCGCTGTTGAGCATGAGTTTCCCGTCGGAGCAATCACGGAGTCCGATGCCGTCTTCACCCCTGAGGGTGATTACCCCTTCCATGCCTTCGGCCTTTACAACATCTACTACGGTGGAGCGGCACCCATCACTCCTCCCGGTCCCCCGACGCCGCCGGTTCCGCCTCTGCCTCCGATTCCAGGATTCGATTTCATGCCTTTTGTCTTCGGTGACACCTATGATGCCTTCTTCCGGTATGAGGATCTCTTCCTGTATGACGGATACGACGAAGTGCTCGCCTCGGTGGCTCTGAGCGATGCCATGGAAGACGACTCTCCGCCGGCGACTGGTGCCACCTTCCTCGAGGAAGTGCTCGACGGAAGCTTCGGGGATCGTCGTTTCAGCGAGATCGGTCCAGGTAGCGACGTTCTCGGCCGTGAGGACGACGAGGAACTGGAGCGCCGCAAGCGCCGCGCCTCTCAACAGGTCGGGAAGGGAGCACTCACCTATTACGTGTTTGACCCCGGAACCAATCGTTACTCCAGCTACCGAGTCTTTGGGGTGGAACAATCCCGCCTTTCGGTCACGCAGTGACCTGACACGACAACCTTGAACAGACGGGAATTCTCAGACCAAACTCACTTTCCTCCCTTGCCAACATGAAAGGAATGCCTCTCAAAAACCGCCTCCAGAAGGGGATCCTCTCGATCCTCCTGCCGGCCTTCGCAATGACCGGCGGTCCGGTGCAAGCGAATCCGCGCGGAGGCGTGGTGATTCACGGCGCAGCGGACATCGCCAACCTTTCGGCGAGTCAATTGCGGATCCACCAGACAACACGCAACGTGGTCATCAACTGGCAGGATTTCTCGATCAACCAGGGTGAATTGACCCGTTTCGTGCAGCCCAAAAACGGTACGGCCCTCAACCGAGTGGTGAGTGGAAACATTTCAGAGATCCACGGTCAGTTGAAAGGGAACTCCAATGTCTACGTGATCAATCCCAACGGAATCGTGATCGGGGCAAACGGTGTCATCGATGTGGGAGGAAACGCCGTTCTTTCAACGCTCGATATCGACGATGATGATTTTCTCGACGGGGGAACCAGCCGCTTCTACGGGAATTCGACGACGGGAGTGACCAACTTCGGCACCATTTCGTCCTCGGGTGGTGATGTCGTTCTGATGGGTGGCTTTGTTGACAACCAGGGGCAGATCGGAGCTCTCAACGGGACCGTTGCCATTGGATCGGGAGGCGAGATCCTTCTTCAAGAGGGAGCGGGCTCGAAGATCACTGTCCGGGGATCTTCCGATTACACGGGAACCGGGGTGAACAACAGCGGAACCATTCGGGGAGCTTCAGCCGAGTTGAAAGCTCATGGCAATGTTTATGCGCTCGCGATCAACAACAGTGGAGCGATTCGGGCCACCGGAGCGGATCGGAGTAACGGTCGGGTTCGTCTCACGGCCTCCGGGAGCAGCTCAAACATCAACCTTGGAAGCAATTCGATGATTGTCGCCCGTTCGGGCGGTGATGGAGGCTCTGTCGAAGTGGATGCCGGAAACGGGCGTGTCAACCTCGCGGGTGTGGTCGATGCTGGTGGGGCTGAGAATGGCGGTGAAGTATCGGTCGTCGGCAATGAGATCGTTCAGGCGGCGGGATCCGCAGTGGTCGCGTCCGGTGGCACCCTTGGCGGAAAGGTCAAAGTGGATGCGGCCGACACCATGAGTCTTTCGGGGGCGGTGCGGTCCGAAGGGACCTTCGGAGCAGGGGGGCAAGTTGATCTTACGGCTCGTTCGATCCTCATCAACGATTCGGCAGTGGTGTCCGCGAATGGGGATGCCCTCGGAGGAACCTTGCGGATTGGTGGAGATTACCAGGGCCGTGACACCGGGTTGCGTGAGGCGGAAACGGTTCGTGTCGAAGATGGTGCGAAGCTTTCCGCTGACGCGTCCTCCGGTGACGCGGGAACCGTGATCGTCTGGTCGAATGGAGACACCATTTTCCTTGGTGACGTCTCGGCGAGAGCCAAGGGAGCGGTTGGAAATGGCGGCCTGGTCGAAGTCTCCGGAAAGCAGAATCTCTATTTTGACGGCACCGTTGGCGTCAACGCCGCCAACGGCAAGTCAGGCACGGTCTTGTTCGATCCGGGTGATGTTGTCATCGGATCCGCGGGAGGTCTGACTCCTCCTTTGGGATCGCCGGTGCTGGATTCCCTCATCAACATTTCCGCAATCAACGACACCCTGCAGTCGGGTGCGAATGTCCTTGTGGTGACCGACAGTGGAAGTATCGAAATTCAGGACCTCGGCGGTGGCGGTACCAACATCAGTGACGCCTCGGGATCAAATCGGCACGCCGCAATCCAGTGGACGAACTCCTTGTCGAGCTTCGGGGCGTT
>JAGRPC010000166.1 GCA_020439925.1 Verrucomicrobiia bacterium
CCTCTCGCTTTCCGCGAACAGCCTCCCCGAAAACGCGGGAGCCAACGCCACCGTCGGCACGCTGAGCACGACCGACGCGGATGGATCGGACCTGCACAGCTACACGCTCGTCACCGGAACCGGCAGCACGGACAATGCGGCATTCAATCTCAGCGGGTCGACTTTGAGACTGACGGCGACCGCGGACTTCGAAACGAAAAACAGCTACAGCGTCCGCATCCAAACCGACGACGGCAACGGAGGGACTTTCAGCAAGGCTTTCACCATCTCGATCACCAACGTCAATGAAACTCCGAGCTTCACGAAGGGCGGCGACAAGTCCCATCCCGCACTGACGAACACGGCGCAATTGTTCACCGGCTGGGCCACCAACGTTGACGATGGCGACAGTACGGTGACGCAGGTGCTCACCTTCAATGTCTCGAACAACAATAATGCGCTCTTCAGCGTGCAGCCCTCCATCGCCAGCAATGGCACGCTGACTTACACGCCGAATGGCACCGCAGGCTCCGCCACGGTGAGCGTGTCGCTCACGGATGACAACACGATCAACGGCAACGCCGCGCTGACCAGTCCGGTGCAGACCATCACCATCACCGTCGCGGCCGGACCGGAGATCACCTTGACCGGGAACGGCACGAACCTCACCGACGGTGACGCAACGCCGAGCGCGACGGATCACAGCGACTTCGGCAGCACGCCGGTTGCGAGTGGGAGCATCGTGCGGACCTTCACCATCGGGAACGTTGGAACCGCAGTGCTCGACGTTTCCACGATCACGGCGGGGGGAGATTTCACGGTGGGTGGGATCACTCTGCCGGCGAGCATCCCGGTGGCGGGCAGCACGACTTTCACCGTCACTTTCGATCCCAGCGTTGCCGGTCTCCGCACCGCCACGGTGAACATCGCCAGCAACGACGGCGACGAAAACCCCTTCGACTTCTCGATCCAGGGCACGGGCATTCCCGCACCGGACGTCACCGGGATCAACCCGGGCAGCGGCAGCACCCTGGGCGGCACGGCGGTGACGATCAGTGGCACGGGCTTCACCGGAGCGACGGGAGCGACGGTCGGCGGGGTGCCTTTGAGCGGATTCAGCGTGGTCAACGACACGACCATCACCGGCACGACGGGTGCCCACGCGCCGGGCCTGTTGAACGTGGCGGTGACCGGTTCTCCCAACGGAGCGAGCACGGGTGGCACCGGTCTTTTCAGCTACCTGACTCCGCCGAGTCTGACCATCGACGACGTGACCCTTGACGAAGGGGACGTGGGGACGACGAACTTCACTTTCACCGTTTCGCTCTCCTCCCCCGCCTTGTCCGGTGGCGTGAGCTTCGACATCGCCACGGCGAACGGCACCGCGACCCAGCCGGGCGACTACGCGCCGCGATCGCTTTCGGCCCAGACCATCGCGGAGGGCGGCAACCGGTACACCTTCTCCGTAGCCGTGAACGGCGATATCTCGGTGGAGCCGGACGAAACGTTCCTAGTGAACGTGACCAACGTGACGGGGGCGACGGTCGGAGATGGACAAGGCCGCGGCACCATCAGCAACGACGACGCCAGCGCCGATCTCTCGATCACCAAGACCGACGGAGCAACGAGCGCGATCCCCGGCGCGTCGATCACCTACACGATCACCGCCAGCAACGCGGGACCGGATCCGGCGACCGCCACGGTCACCGATACCCTTCCCGCCTCGATCAGCGGAGTGAGTTGGACGGCCAGCGGATCGGGCGGGGCCAGCGGCAACACCAACGGCACCGGGAACCTCGGCGAAAGCGTGAACCTGCCGGTCGGTGGCTCGATGACCTACACTGTGACCGGCACGATCGATCCTGCGGCCACCGGCACCCTGACCAACACCGCTTCGATCTCCAGCGCCGTGAGCGATCCCGATGGAGCCAACAACAGCGACACCGACAGCGACACCCTCACCCCGCAGGCCGACCTTTCCATCACCAAGACCGACGGCGTCGCCAACGTGACTCCGGGTGGAACCGTCACCTACACCATCACCGCGACCAACGCCGGTCCCAGCAATGCCCCCGGTGCCAGCGTGGTCGACACCTTGCCCGCGAGCCTGAGCGGTGTCACCTGGAACTCCGCCGGAACGGGCGGCGGCAGCGGAACGGCCTCCGGTTCAGGGAACCTCAGTGACACCGTCTCCCTGCCCGCCGGCGGTTCGGTCACCTACACCGTCAGCGGCACCCTCGCCGGTGCGGCCTCCGGCATTCTCAGCAACACCGCCACGGTTTCCACCCCCGGCAGTGTTACCGAAATTGACGGCATCGACAACAGCGCCACGGACATCGACACCATCGCCACTGTGGTCACCCTCACCGCCACCGATCACGATGCGGAGGAAAACACTCCCGACACCGGCACCTGGCGCGTTTCGCGCAATGGCACCGTCGGCGACCTCGTGATCAACCTTCAGGTCGATGGAGGCAGCACGACCAGCGCTACGGATTGGACCACCACCGACGCGACCTTCGCCTCCACCGGACCGAACGGCATCGGCACCACCACCATCCCCGACGGCTTGAACTTCATCGACATCGTGCTGACCCCGACCGACGACCTCGCCGCCGAAGCGGATGAAATCGTCATCCTAAACCTTACCAGCTCCGCTCTCTACCTCGTAGGCAGCCAAGTGGACAACGACATCACCATCGCGGCCAACGACTTCGGGGTGACCAACAACGGTGACAGCGGCGAGGGCACCCTGCGCCAGGCCATCGAAAACGCCAACGCGATCACCGGAGCCGACACTGTCACTTTCCACGAAGTCATGGCCGACGCCGTGCCCGACCTCATCCTGCTGACCAGCGGGGAACTGACCATCACCGAGTCGCTCGACATCCCCACACCCGGAGCCGATCTGCTGACGATTTCCGGAAACGGAACCAGCCGGGTCTTCAACATCGGGGCCGTTGCCGTGACGCTCGAGGGAATGACCATCACCGAGGGAAGGGTCTCCGGGAATCCCAACAACAGCGGTGGCGGCATTTCCAACAGCGGGGATCTGCAGATCCGCAACTGTGTCATCACGAACAACACCGCGATCGGAGCCGGCTTTGAAAACGCACAGGGCGGAGGGCTCTTCAATGCCGGCACCGTGACCATCGAGGACAGCACCCTCTCGGGCAATTCGGCCAGCGGTGAATACGACTTCGGAGGCGGCATCCGCAATGACGGAACCCTGACCTTGAGCCGCTGCACGATCTCTGGAAACTCCGTCACTGGTGGCGACACCGCCCGGGGCGGCGGCATCTACAATGCGGGGACCCTGACCCTGAACCAGTGCACCGTGTCGGGCAATGCCGTCACCGGCAACGGCAGCGGATCCGCCACCGGCGGAGGCATCCACGGCGGTGGGACCCTGACCTTGAACCAATGCACGATATCCGGAAACCTGGTCACCAGCCCCGGCGGCGGACGCTCCGGAGGCGGGGTGGAAGTTGCCGGAACCGCCCGGATCACCAACAGCATCGTGCTCGGCAACGACGCGCCGAACGGGCCCGAGGTATTTGGAAGTCCGACCTACACCGGCCTGAATCTCGTCGGGATCGGGGTGGACACCGATCCTTCCGATCAGGTCATCAACGCGGCCGCCCTCGAAGACGTCTTCGCCGTGATCACCAACAATCCCGACACCAGCGTTCCCTCTGGTACACTGTCCGATCATGGAGGACCGACCCTAACCATCGCGTTGAAAGCGGGCGGGCCTGCGGTTGATTCAGGCGACAACGCCCTCGCCCTCGATGCGAACAACGTTCCGCTCGCCACCGACCAGCGGGGCACCGGATTTGATCGGATCGTCCAGAGCCTGCTCGCCTCGGCCGCGCCGACCGTCGACCTCGGCGCCTTCGAGCTGTTCATGACGCCGGAGTTCACCAATAAGAACCCTCGCATTGGCGTTAGCGGTCCTCCCCTCCGCCTGGCCGACGCCACAGGTGCCACTCCTCCCGGCGGGGAGTTCAGCGGGCCCGGAGTCAGCAAGGGAATCTTCGATCCAACCAACCTCTCCCCCGGCGATTACACCCTGCGCTACACCTCCACCGACTCCTACGGCGTCGAAAACCATGCCGATTTTATCGTCACCGTTCTCGCAGCAAGCCTGCTTGAGTTGGAACGACCCAGAAGTTTCCCCGTCTCGGAGATCGGAAGGAGGAGCCGCATCCAATTGCTCACCCTGCGCAACGTCGGCAATGAATCCACCTCCAGGCTTACCCGAATCGTGGTTGGTCCCGGGCGACGGGACTTCAGAGTCACCCAGCCATCCATACGAACGCTCATTCCCGGAGCAACCACCACGATGCGCGCCACGTTCCGACCGAAGAAGGCCGGCACCCGGCGGGCCATAGTCAAGGTCACCAGCAATACGGGCTACGACATCGGCATCCTCACCGGCAGGGGCGTCATGAACCACCGAGCTATCGGCACCCCGCACGGTTCGCACATCCAGCAGCAACCGGATTAGTCGCTCGGAAAACGAAGAGGGTTGAGGACCTAACTCCCTCCTCCCTCAACCCCGGCGCTCCGTCTCTGCGTATCACATCTGGTTGGGGATGGTGCGGGAGAGTAACGGGGCAAAAGCCTATCCGGGAGAATTCAACTGTAAGGTTCAACTCTCATCAAGCTTGCGCCGGGGCGTCGTGCGGTTCCGGGTCCGGCCGAGATTCGGCGACGCGATGATGCGCATCTGCCGCTCTGGTTCGACTCAGCGTTCGAAATCAGAATGAGATACGAAAAGAGGAAATTTGCCGATTGCGCATTCCCTCAAAATACTCTGTTTCGCTTGAGCAGGGCTTCTTGCTACTTCTTGATCTACTCTTTCAGCGTTTTGATTTGCCGGACGAAACTCGCCTTCTCAGTCAGACCCCCCGGCGGCGAAAGGGAATTAGCACGGAACTGCCAATAAAAGCGATGCATCGAGCGCATGTCTTGACCTTGGACTTCGTCCACGATCGCCCGGTCCTGTGGTGGGGAACCGAACCCCCACCGACCCCGGGCCTTCGGCGGGTAGAACCGGAGTGAAACGGAGGTAGCCTGCCCATAGGGCAGGAGCGAAGCGTCAAAGCCGAGGGGATGAAAAAGGCAATTCCTATCTGTGGCCTGTCCCCCACTCAATCCGAAGCCCGCGCCACGGTCTCGCATCCCTTGATGTCGAGTTTGCCCGAGGCGAGGATCGGGATCTCGGGAACGTCGATGATCTTCTTGGGAATCCAGAGGGCCGGGATGCCTTCCTCGGAGAGTTTGGCCCGGAGGGTCTGGAGGTCGATGTCGGGGTTTGAACTGAGGAGGACGAGGACTTCCCCCTTGGCTTCGTCGGGGACCCCGACGATGGCAATGTGACGCGCGTCGTCGGTCTGGCCGAGAGCCCGGTTGATAAGATCCTCGACGGTTTCGTGCGGCACCATTTCACCGCCGATTTTCGAGAATCGGGAAAGGCGCCCCTCGATGTAGAGGAACCCATCCTCGTCGACCCGCCCGAGATCGCCGGTTTTGAACCAGCCGTTCTTCATGACGGAGGCGGTTTTCTCCGGCTGGTCGAGATACCCTTCGAAGATGTTCGGACCACGCAGCCAGATCATGCCCGACTGGTGAAGGGGGAGCGGTTCGTTGGTTTCCGGGTCGGTGATGCGAACCGCCACGCCGGGGATGAAAAGCCCGACCGAACCAAAGCGGTGGTTCGGCAGCACCGGTCCGCGCGATCCGGCAGGGGGGATCACGTCGGGGAGGTTCACGTTGGTCACCGGAGAGGTTTCGGTAAGTCCGTAGCCTTCGAGGACCGGTTTGCCGAAACGCTCCTCGAAGGCCTCAGCGACCTTCTTCGGCAGCTTTTCGGCGCCGGTGATGACGAGCTTGAGGGAGGCGAACTGCTCTTTCGTGGCCTTGCGGAGATATCCGCGGAGGAAAGTCGGGGTGGCGAGGAGGAGATTGATGGAGTGCTCCTCGATCAGTTCCGCGAGCTTCGCGACCTCGAGGGGGCTTGGATAGGTGACGACGGTGACGCCCTCGATCATCGGGTACCACATCGTCACGGTGCAGCCGAAACTGTGGAACAGCGGCAGGCAGCCGAGGATCTTGTCATTGGCGTGCAGATCGATGCGCGATCCGAACTGGTTGACGTTGGCGAGCAGGTTCCGGTGGGAAAGGACCACTCCCTTGGGGTCCCCGGAACTCCCGCTCGTGAAGAGGAGGACCGCTTCCTGCGATCCGCCTTTCTTCGGCAAACCGAGGATCCAGGCCAGAAGCGACGGGGAGAGGATCTTCGAGATGACCAGCCAGAGGCCGATACGGACCTTGAGGGGCGGAAGGATGCGGTCGAGGAAGAGAAGCTGGCGGTTCGGCGGCCACGCAAAGGAGCTCATTTTCCGTACGAAGGGATCGGCGGTGATGAACTTGTCCAGTTCCGCCTGCGCGATGCACGACTGGATCGCCTTCTCGCCGGCGGTGAAATTCAGATTCACCGGCACTTTTCCCGCGAGCAGCACAGCCAGGTTCGCGAGGAGTCCACCCTTGCCGGGGGGCAGAAGAATGCCGACGCGTTTCTGCCGGGTTTCCTGCCGGATCACCCTGGCGAGGACGATCGCGGCGGCGAGGAGCTTGTCGAAGCGGAGTCGCCCTCCATCGTTACCGTCGATGATCTCGGCGGAGCGGCCGTTTTTCTTCAGCCCTTTGAGAATCTCCCAGCCCAGATGGCTCTTGAGCACGGGGCGGGCCGAATACGCTGTCTCCGCGGCGATGAGGAGATGCTCGGTGTAGTTCGCGAGATTGGCCGCTTCGCGCTGGAGGGGTTCTCCAAAAGAAAGCACGATGCGCTCGACTTCCGCACGCGCTTCCGTTCCGAGTGCGGAGTCCTCGGGATGGTCGACAAATAGGGGCAGAATGGGAGCTCCCGCACTGGTGAGAAACTTCAGGATCTCCGAGGGAATGGACATCACCTGTCCCGGCCGGGTATGGGAGAGGCCCGGGATGAACAGGATCACGCTGCCTTCGGCGAGCGCTTCGTGAATCTCCTTCTTGAAAACCGCGAGGGAGTTCTCGTCCGAGGAAAACTCCAGCCCGTGAGTGTCCTCCTTTTCCAGATGGGCCTGCAGGAGCGGGTCGTAGTCGAGGCGACGGTCGATGAGGTAGACGATCTTGCGCCCCACCAGCAGCTTTTCGAGATGAAGAAGGTCCTGAAAGGCAAGCCGGTTCGGGATGACCAGAATTCCGCCGGAGGGGATCTGGTTTTCGCCGTGCAGTTCAAGCGGGTTGCGCTGACTCATAGTGGGTCAATGTGATGGTTTTTGGAGAGAATTCGAAGCCCTTTTCGTGGGAAAAAGGAAGCGGTGGCCGAAGAGGCTCTCCCTTTCGGGGGTAACTCAAAAAAACACTGTTCAAAAGTTGACTTTATTCTTTCCCCGGTCCAGTTTTCCCCATGAACAGAAAGCGTCTTGTTGGAAGAAACTTCAGTTTCATGTGGGATGGACTCATTCATCTCGAAGACGGCAGTCAATGGTATCTGGTCGATCCGGCCCGCAGACACGATGTGACCTGGTGGGATACGGGTGAAGCGGTCGAGTTTGTCCGTTGCCGGGGGAGCATCCAGCTTCGCAATGTCCTTCGTGACGAGATCGTGTCCGTCGTCGAAGCCGGGCAGGAAGACTTGAAACTGGCTGCCTGACCGGGAATTCCCTTTGGAACCCGGGTGCCCCTGGTTCCCCTTTCAGATCGCCTTGGCTGCGGCCCTGGAGGTGCCTTTTCCCTTCCGTGGCGAACTTTCCGTCTCCGAAGCGATGCCCAGGTATCCGAGCAACTCTTCCTTGGAGACCCCGAGAAGGGCCGCCGCCTTTTCGTCGTTGCCCGTTTCGCTCAGGGCCGTTTCCGCGAGAAGTTTGTGGGCAAGTGCGACGGGAGATAGACCTCCGGCTTCGGCGGCCTGCAGGAAACGCCTGGCGGCCCGCTCAAGCACGGCGGGTTCGCTTTCATTGCGGCTGGCCTGATCGAAGGGCAGGTCGTTGGCGAGGATGACGTTACCGGTCGCAAGAACGCAGGCGCGCTGGATCAGATTCTCGAGTTCGCGCACGTTACCCGGCCAGTGGTAGCCTTCGAGCATCTCGATGGCTTCCCGGGAAAACTGCATCGGGCGCCCGCGCCCGCCTTCCGTGCGTTTGGCGAGGAAGTGCTCGGCGAGGAGGCGAATGTCCTCGAGGCGCTGGCGCAGCGGGGGAATGTGGATGCGAACGACATTGAGCCGGTAGAAGAGATCCTCGCGGAAGGTGCCGTGTTCGACTTCCTCCTCGAGACGCTTGTTGGTCGCAGCGAGGATGCGAACGTCCGTTTGCAGCGTCTGATTGCCGCCGACGCGCGAGAACTCGCCGCTCTGCAGGACCCGCAGCAACTTGCTCTGGACCTCCAGGGGCATGTCGCCGATCTCGTCGAGGAAGAGTGTGCCGCCGTGGCATTGCTCGAATCGGCCGATGCGCTGGTTCACCGCACCGGTGAACGCGCCTTTCTCATGGCCGAACAGTTCGCTTTCAAGAAGGTTGCTGGGAATGGCGGCGCAGTTGATCGCGACGTATTCAGACTTGGCACGACGGGAAAACTTGTGGATCGCGTTGGAAACGACCTCCTTGCCGACGCCGCTCTCCCCCGTGATGAGAACCGGAGCGTCGGCTCGGGCGACACGACCGATGAGTTTGTAGACGTCCTGCATGGCCGGCGAGCGTCCGATAATGAGGTCATCGGTGGGCTGCGGGGGGATGATGGGGTCGGACTTGGAGCGGTCTTCCGCCGCGCGCATCTGCTCGGCGGCCGCGAGGGCGCGTTCGGCGATGGCCCGGAGTTCGAAGTTCACCGCTTCGCGCCTGAGCACGTCGAATGCCCCCAGGCGCATCGCCTCGATCACCGCGTTGGTCGAGTGGACGCGTCCGTTCAGGATGACCATCGCATTGGGGTTGGCCATGCGGACCCGCTTGAGGAGTTCCACCCCGTCGAAAGGTCGCAGCTGAAATTCCGCGACGAGGAGGTCGGCCTGCCTGTCGTTGAAAAGCTTGAGAGCCTCCTCGGCGCTCCGGGTCGTCTCTACCTCGACGGTTTCCGCCTCGAGATGGCGGGCGGCCCACTCGAGGAAATCGGGATCATTGTCCGCGATAACGACCGTTTGTTTTTGGGAATCTTCCATATAGGGTTGAGCACCCTCGGACCGGTTACCGCTTGCGCGCCGTTTCGGGGGCGGGGGGCCAGACGATAGCACAATCCCGCCATTTCACCGATTTTTTAGCCGATGAAGTACGACGAAATTCCTTCGGATCTCTTTATCAATAATCGCGTCCGACTCGCCTCCAGACTACCTGAAGGAGCGCTCTCCGTGGTCCATTCCGCAGACCTGCCGTGGCGATGCGCTGACGGGACCATGCCCTTCATCCAGAATTCCGACCTGTTCTATCTGAGCGGGATCGACCAGGAGGAGACGGTGTTGCTCCTTTTCCCCGGGCACCCCGATCCGTCGATGCGCGAAGTTCTTTTTGTTCGGGAAACGTCCGAGCTCATCACCATCTGGGAGGGCCACAAGGTCACTCTCGAGGAAGCGATGGCCATTTCCGGGATCCGGACGGTGAAGTGGACGAGTGAGTTTGACTCCCTTTTCCGCAAGCTCATCCGCGAGGCGGAGACGGTCTGGCTGAATCACAACGAACACGCCCGCTCCGGTGCCCCGGTCAATTTCTCGCTCGATGATCGATTCCGGCGGCTTTGCCAGGAGCGATACGCCGGTTATCGGTACGAGCGCCTTGCCCCGGTCCTGCAACGCCTTCGCGCCGAAAAATCGGAGATCGAGATCGCCCTCGTGCAGCGTGCCTGTGACATCACCGCACAGGGATTTGATCGCCTCCTCCGCTTCGTGAAGCCCGGGGTGATGGAGTATGAGATCGAGGCCGAGCTGATCCACGAGTTTGTGCGTCACGGTTCCCGCGGTTTTGCCTACCAGCCGATCATCGCTTCCGGCGGCAACGCCTGCATTCTCCACTACGTCATCAACGATCAGCCCTGCAAGGACGGCGATCTTCTCCTCCTCGACGTGGCGGCGGAGTACGCCAACTACAATTCGGACCTCACCCGCACCATCCCGGTCAACGGGAAGTACACCCCCCGACAGCGCGCGGTCTACGACGCCGTCCATCGGATCCTCCGCCTTTGCATCGACGAGCTCATTGTTCCGGGCAAACCCATGCGCGAGGTTTACCACAAGGAAGTTGCCCGGGCCACGGAGGACGAGTTGATCGCTCTCGGGCTGCTCGACGCCGATGTCGTCGAGAGGGAGCGTGCGGAGGATGATCTGCCCGAGGAGAAGCGCGCTTATCGGAAATACTTCATGCACGGTGTCTCTCACAGTCTCGGGCTCGACGTCCACGACGTGACTCCGGCGGAAAACGAGTTCATCGAGGACATGATCGTCACCGTGGAACCGGGGATCTATCTGCCGGATGAGGGATTCGGTATCCGGCTCGAGAATGACATCGTCGTTAAGAGTGGCGGCAACATCGATCTGATGGCGCACATTCCCATCGACGCCGACGAGATCGAGGCCCTCATGGCCGGCGCCTGAACCCGTTGAGAAGATGGTTCATGCCTGAGAGGGAAACGTCGCAACCCGCCCTGCCGGTCGTCTGCGCCGTGCTTGTCGACAACGAAGGATTTCTTCTGGCGGTCCAGCGTCCCGCCGGACGTTTGCTCCCTGGCTTGTGGGAGTTTCCCGGCGGCAAGGTCGAACCGGGAGAGAGTCCCGAGTCGGCTCTGACGCGGGAGCTGGAGGAGGAGCTGGCTTTCGTTCCGCGGGAAGGTGAGGAATTCCTGGCGCTCACGCCTGTCATCCACCGTTATCCGTTTGCCACCATCCGCCTTCTGCCATTCCTCCTGAGGTGCGGCGAACGCCCCTCCCTGATCCTCCTCGAGCACGCCGATCATCACTGGCTCCGTCTCGAACAGACGGGAACTCTTGAATGGGCACCCGCGGATCTTCCAGTGCTGGAAGAGTTGGCACTGCGGCTGGCGAATTGAGGAGGCCGGGGGTCCTGTAAGTACGACGGGCCGAGTCACTTTTCCGACTTGGCCTTGCCTTTGCCTTTCGCTCCGTTGCCCTGAGCTGGGCCACCGTTGCCCTTGGCTTTGCCGGCACGGGAATAGGACTCGGGTGCGTCCTGTTCCGGCACGTTCAGCTCGTTGCGGAGCCGTCGCAGTTCGGCGTGGAGTTCTTCCTGCGTGGCGGCGTAATCCGCGTCGCCATACACGTTGGTCATCTCGTCAGGATCCTTTTCGCGGTCGATCAGAGTCCAGTAGTTCACATCCGGCTCATAGAAATGAAACAGCTTGAAGCGGTCTGTGACGACGCCGTAGTGCTTGCGGACACTGTGGGGGCCTGGATACTCGTAATACTGGTAGTAGAAGCTGGTGCGCCAGTCTTTCGGGGCTTTGCCACCGGACTCGAAGAACGGAAGGAGGCTGTGCCCCTGCATGTCTCCGGGTATGGGCAAGCCGGCGGCGTCAAGGAACGTCTCGGGCAGATCGAGAATGGAGACGATGCCCTCCCCGCGGGTGCCCGGCTTGATCTTTTCGGGCCACCGGGCGAGGAGCGGGGTGGTGAGCGATTCCTCGTAGATCCACCGTTTGTCGAACCAGCCGTGTTCGC
>JAGRPC010000167.1:0-2114 GCA_020439925.1 Verrucomicrobiia bacterium
TCGATTTTCCACCACTCGCAGGTCGAGACGATCCACGGGCCGGTGCGGACCCAGAACTCCTCCTGGTTTCGCTACACGCCGCGGGAAAAGCGCCTCATTGTCTTCGGCAGTTACCCCAACACCAATCCCTGGGGTGTTGCGTTCGACGACTGGGGAAACCACGTCGCCAGTCATCCCATCTTCGCGAATGCCTTCCACGCCACGAATCCGCCCTATCCCGAGCAGCATCCTGCGGCGACAGGACTGCCTGCCTACTCCGGCACCTGCGGGCATGACTTCGTCGATTTTCCCTTCTGGCCGGAGGAGATGCGTGGTGGATTCATCAAGGCGCGCTACAAGCCGACCAACAAGATCGAGTTTCACAAATGGCTGCGCAAGGAGGATCACTACGAGGAGGAGTTCGTCTTCGACCTGATCTTCTCGACGAACCTCAGCTTCATCCCGGTTGATGTCGGCTTCGGGCCGCGCGGGGATTTCTACGTCTGCGACTGGTACAATCCGGTGAAGGGGCACATGCAATACTCCCTGCGCGACCCGCGCCGCGACCGGACCTCGGGACGCATCTGGCGCATCGTTCCGAAGGGCGCGACCCTACAGGAGTCACCAAAGATCGCCGAGGCGACGATACCGGAACTGCTTGAGAATCTGAAACGTTCCGAGTCGAAGATCCGGGCGTGGACGCGTCGCGAGCTTTCCTGGCGGGATCCGGCGGAGGTTTCGAAGGCGCTCGATGTCTGGGTGGCCGGACTCGATCCATCCGATCCTCGCTTCCGGCATCATCAAGTCGAGGCGATGTGGGTGGCTCGATGGAACGGAGAATTGCAATCCAGCCTGACTGACGGGTTGCTGAAATGCGAGGTGCCGGAAGCCCGGGCGGCGGCGGTAAGGCAGATGCGGCATGAGAATCCGGATAAGGCGATTCTCGGTGCCTTGGCTGACGCTGCCACCGACCCCGATGCACACGTTCGAATGGAGGCGGTGATCGTGGCGAGTTATCTGGGCACCGACGGGGCTCTTGAGGCCATACTGCCGGTCTTCGAGATGCCGATGGGAGACCATCTCCGCTATGCGGCACGATGTGCGTTGAATTCGGAGGCGTTGCGACCTGCGGTGAACGCAAAGGAATCCAGCCCCATCCTTTCCGCTTTTTTCAAAAGCTGGGACAAGAAAAAGGACAAACCGCTCGTCTCGAAGGCGAACGCCAAGGATGCCGCCTTCGACGCACAGCCCGACTTGAAAACGGTCCGGATCGGTTGCCTGCCCGAACGGATGCTCTACGACACGACTTCCTTCACCGTTTCCCCAGGGCAACCGGTGAAACTGGTTCTTTCCAACCCGGACGCGACCCAGCATAATCTGGTGATCGGAAAACCCGGATCGGTCGAGGAACTCGGTCTTGCAGGAAACGAGATGGCCAAGGATCCCTCAGGACTCTCCAGGAACTTCATTCCCGAGTCGGACAAAATCCTTCATCATACCAAGCTAGTCGATCCTGGCTCAAGCGAGACTCTGCGGTTCACCGCTCCGAAGGAACCCGGCACCTACCCCTATCTCTGCACCTTCCCCGGACATTGGATCCTGATGAAGGGGGAAATGCACGTGAAGTGAACTCTTGAGCTTTTCCTGCTTGATCGGACGGGGCTGAATGGTGTTTGTTGAGGACCCGTCGCACCGGAAACAGAACGGTGCTCGCGAGACCCCCGTTTCGCGATTGTCGTCGTTTTCACCCCCATGCGTCCGTTTTTCATCCTCTTCTCCAAGGAGTTGCGATCGTTTTTCCTCTCTCCGATGGCGTATGTGGTGATGGCCCTGTTCACCTTCCTGAACGGGTGGCTCTTCGTGAGCATGGTGAGGGCCATGCAACTCCAGGCGAGTCCTCGCAGCCTCATTCACAACCTCTTCGCCTCGGGCTGGTTCTGGATGGGATACCTCATTCTCTTTCCTCTCGTGACCATGCGGCTCTTTGCTGAGGAGCGCAAAATGGGGACGATCGAGGGCTTGCTAACCGCACCGGTTCGAACTTCGGAGGTGGTGATGGCCAAGTTCGCGGCAGCGCTGGGAGCCTATCTCGTGATCATCCTCCCCGTTTTCCTTTTCTTTCCGATCTTTCGCCT
>JAGRPC010000167.1:2171-4190 GCA_020439925.1 Verrucomicrobiia bacterium
TGTTCCTTCTCGGGGCCTTCCATGTTTCCATCGGTACTCTGTCCTCCGCCCTGACCTCCAACCCGCTCATCGCGGCGATGCTGACCTTCGTTTTTGTGATGCTTCATTACTTCCTCGGGTTTCTTCAGAACTTCGGAATGGTGCCCGGATCGGTCTGGTCCGATGCCATGGCCTACTTTTCGACTAGCGAGCACATGAATTTTCTCACCGAAGGGCTCCTCGACAGTCGTCCCGTGGTCTACTACCTGAGTTTCACCGCTTTGTTGCTTTCCTTGACCCACCATGTCCTCGAGTCGCGCAAGTGGCGCGAGTGAAACGAGGGTGTTCGGTTAATCTTGCCCAGGAATGGCGAAATCCGCTCCAGTATCCAAATCGCCCGTCAAGGCCCGGTCCGGCTGGTTCGGGGCGAAACGCCGTCTCGAGCGGGGTCGGACCGCCCTTCTGGTCGCGGTGCAGGTGGTGTTGATTCTGCTGGTCTTTTTTCAGCTCAATTACCTGAGTTGTCGGCGGCATACGGCGTGGGACCTGACGCGCAACGGCCGTTTCAGCGTCTCGGAAACCACGCAGCAGGTGGTCGGGGATCTCGCCACGGAGGTACGCGTGGTCATGGCCTTTCTCGGCAGTTCGGATCTCCATTCGGAGGTGAAAGGTTTGATCGCCGAATACGATCGTCTCGGGGGCGACAGGCTTGTGGCGGAATACCTCGACCTCAGCAGGAGCCGGGAGAGGCTTGGCGAGTTGCGCGACCGCCATGGGATTGAGTTTACCGGGGACCAGGTCGTGGTGATCGGGGAAAACGGGCGGGTTCGCACGCTTCCGGCCGAAGATTTCGTGAACCGGGACCCGTCCAGCGGAGCCGTTCTCACCTTCAAGGGAGAGGAAGTCCTTACCGCCGCGATCCTCGAGGTCACCGAGCAGCGACAGCGGAAGATCTACCTGCTCACCGGTGATCGCCGTGCAGAGGATCTCGTGCGCATTGCCGAGCAGCTTCAGCCTCTGGCCAACGCACAGAACGCCAGGCTCGAGGGATTGGTCCTCGAGGGGCGCGATTCGATCCCGGAGGACGCCGATGTGCTTTTCTTTGCCGGGAACGGGGAAGACCTCACCCTGCGGGAACTGGCCCTCGTTCGCGATTTCTGGGAGAATCGTCATGGTGGACTCGTCATCTTTCTTGACCCTGTAGCGGAGACACCAAATCTGAACTCCCTGCTTCGGGAGCACGGAGTCGCGCCCCGACCCGACCGGGTTCTCAGTGTCGTGGCGATTCCCGGGGTTGCCGCGCGCAAGAGCTACGAGGTTCCGGTTTCGCTGATGCCAGGCCCCGGTCCGAACCGGGAACGTGCCGCCCTTTCCCTGACGCTTCCCGGGCAGACCCAATCGATCGAAGTGTTGACCGATGATGACCTGCTCCTCTCGGAAAACATCCGTCCGATGCCGCTGATGATCGCAGCTTCGGGGTTCTGGGGGGAAACGGAGTTTCAGGAGGAAGAGGTTTCCTTCAATCCGGCACTCGACCACGGCCAGCCCGATCCGGTTTTCACCGCCGCCGCGGTGGAGAAAGGGCTGCCTGGAGACGCCGCCCTCGAACAGGGATCCTCCCGCCTCGTGGTGGTGGGTAACGCGGATCTCATCTCGCCGAAGGGACAGACCTCGCAAGTCGCCGCCGATTTTACCATGGCCTCGTTGAACTGGGTGATGAATCGGGAGGCCCTCGTCGGCATTTCGCCACGCCGACCCACGGTGTTCACCCTTGGCGTCGCTCCCGAGAAGATTGCGTGGCTGCAAACGCTGGTCATCCTTGTCCTGCCTGGGCTTTCCCTCATCGCGGGGGGGCTGGTCTGGTTCCTCCGCCGCGCCTGATGTTTTCCGTGCTTCATTCTTTCCACCGATGAGACTCACCACCACAGCAGCCCTGGCTTTGATCGCCATTGTGCTCGGGGGATTGATCCGTCGGGTCGACGAGAAGCCCGCAGCCGGACGAAGGGCTGCGGCCCAGGCAAACGTTCTGATTCGCTTCGA
>JAGRPC010000167.1:4242-7217 GCA_020439925.1 Verrucomicrobiia bacterium
CGGCAGGGAGCCTGGTATTTTGCCGAGCCCGAGCAGGACCGGGTCGACGCAACGCTTGCCCTTGCCCTTCTCGATCGCCTCAACCACCTGGGGATCGTGGAAGACCTCGGGGCTGGCGGGCAAAAGCCGGATCCGGTGCCCCTTGGGGTCGAAGGAGATCGGGCGATCCGCGTGAGTCTTTCCGGAGCCGGTGGAGAGGGCAGCAAGCCGGTGAAGGAAACCATTGTCCTCGGGATTGACGCCCCGCGATCGGGATCCGTCTACGCCCGCCGTGAGGGAGCTGACCCGGGCCTTTTTGTGGTCGATGGCAACCCTCGCCCCTGGTTGGAAAGCCCTCTCGAGGTCATGCGTGACCGCAAGCTGCTCGCGGCTCCTGCCAACGCGGTGGTGCAGATCGTCCTGAGGCAGTCGTCGGGAGAAATTGCCCTGCAGCGCCGCATCACTCCGCCGGTCCAGGAGTGGGCTCTCGCTTCCCCCCTTGTGAGCTGGGCGGATCGGGAGGCGATGGACGCGCTTCTCACGGCAATCGCCTCGCTCCA
The DNA here is from genome assembly GCA_020439925.1 of Verrucomicrobiia bacterium. Lineage (GTDB taxonomy): Bacteria > Verrucomicrobiota > Verrucomicrobiia > Verrucomicrobiales > DEV007 > Arctic95D-9. The sequence goes on from JAGRPC010000167.1 coordinate 4,782, forward strand.
GATCGAAGAGGTGATCAAGGACGGGAAACCGGGCGGAGCGATTCCGAATCCGCTGCCCCCGGAAGCGGCGGTGCTACAGTTTCAGATCTATGGAATTGAGCAGCCTCTCACCTTGTTCCTCCAAACAATCGGGGAGGCTGAAAACGGGCTGCCCGTACTGGAAGCGCGTGCCTCCGACAGGCCCTACGCCTACCGGTTGACGAGCAACTTTCTCAAGAGTCTTCCGGATTCCCCCAATGCTTTGCGTGACAGGACCCTCGCCCGCATCCCCCATGGATTCCTTGAGGCCGTTCAGATTCAGAGCCGGATTGATCCGCTCGTCGACCTTCGCGCCGAGCGGAACGGCCCCAGCGTTTCCTGGAAAGTTGTCCTTGGAAACAAGCTTGTCCCGGCCAATGCGAGCGAGGTCAACGATCTGGTCAGTGCGGTGAACGAGGCGGCGATTCAGCGTTTCGTCTCCGATTCCGCCACCGACCTCGCTTCCTTCGGTCTGGTTCCTCCCCAGCGTCGTCTCGTCTTCAATCTGAAGTTTCCGGGACAGGTCCAATCCGACGGAACGGAGGGGGAAGCGAGGGAACTCACGAGAGTGCTCGACCTCGGCTGGAAGGAAGGCGAAGAAGGGCGGCTGTATGCCAACTTCGAAGGGGAACCCTATGTCTACGAACTCGATCCGACCTTTCTCAATCTCATACCCACCCACCCCGTGAAGTGGAAGTCGTTGAATGTCCTCACCTTCAATCCCATGCACCTCAAGTCGATCACGAGAGAGAAGGCGGACAAGGAGAACCTGAAACTCGATTACAACTACCGTACTGACGCCTGGTCCGCATCGCGAAGCGGGCTGGATGTGAGTCCGAGCCTCGACATTGTTTCGGCGAGACGACTTCGCGATCGTCTCGGATCGCTGACCGCGACCGATTGGTATCTCACTCTCGGGCCTGCGATTGAGGCCCTGCAGGAACCCGGGGTCACTTTCACGATCGTGACCGTCGAGCTGGACCGGGCCAAGAACGAACCTGTCGAAACAACTCGGCGCATCCGCTTTGCTCCGGCGACTACCAATCTCTATTACGGCCAATTGGAGGTCGTCTCGGAATTCGCCGAAGGGTCGCCCGATGTCTTCCTGATCGACCGGGATACTTACGGTGACCTGATCCGCGACGTCACGACGGCCAGAGTCCCTGTCCCATGAGATTTGCAAGCTTGTCCTTTTTTTCGATCCTGGCGGTTCTCTTTCTATTCTCCTGTTCCGGAGAGAAAGAGTCCGAGACTGTTCCGGCGATTGAGACTCCCATCTCCGCCACGGCTTCCGGCATCTATGGACAGGTTTGCGCGGCCTGTCATGGTGAGAAGGGGGAAGGAAAGGAAGAACTTCACACCCCCTCCATTGCCGGGCTTCCAGCGTGGTATGTCGAGGAACAGATCCGAAAGTTCCGTTCCGGGGCGAGGGGATTCCATCCCGAGGATCTCCCTGGCCAGCAGATGCGGGCGATTTCCCTGATCCTGACGGAATTGCAGATCAGCGAGGCGGCGAAGGCGGTTACCACCATGCCTCCAGGGATCACCGAGCCACCGCCCGCGGATTTCGATCTGGAGACAGCCCGATATCGTTATGCCAACGAATGCATGGAGTGCCACCGCTACAACGGCAAGGGGGAGGTCGTCTTCCACAGCGCCCAGCTCATTTCCCTGAACCAGAACTATCTGCTCAGGCAACTGCGAAACTTCCGGGCCGGTCGACGCGGCGCGACCGAGGGGGATCTCTACGGGGCGAAGATGGTGGAAAACATGAAACAGCTCACGGATGACGAGATCGAAATGTTCGTCCACTACATCGGGGCGCTCGCACACGGTGACGACCCGCGGGGGGCGAGGGAAAAATAGGGAACGGACCGAGTGAGAGCGGGATCGAATTCGCGCTTGTCAGGGAAGCACGTGTGCCTAGAGTCGATGACGTGAGGATTTCGAACCTCCATTTCTAGTCGATGAGCGCTTTTTCGAAACTTGTCGCCTGCCTGTGCGACCGGCCTGAGGGAACTCCAGTTCTCGGCGTGGACGTGGCTCCGCGCCTTGATGAACTGGCCTCGGCCCATCCGGACACGCCCGAGTGGAGGCATTCGGTCGTTGATCTTTTGAAGACGGCCGGACTTGATTGCAGCTACGGTGCGAGAAAGCGCCTCGCCATCGAATTGGGATACACTCAGGATCTTATCGATATCAAGGGATCGGCCGAGATGAACCGGTGGCTCCATGCCGAAATCATCAAGAGACTCACCGTTGCCGGTGCGAAAATTCCCTCCTGAGAGGGAGGGGGGCGGGAAGTTGATCCGGAAACTACCGAGCGTGGAGAGTGTAGAAAGCGGAAGGGCTGATCAGCGCAGCTCCCTTCTCGGAAGGGACCTTCTGGCAGACGATCCTCAAGACGTTTCCAGGGCC
>JAGRPC010000168.1:0-480 GCA_020439925.1 Verrucomicrobiia bacterium
GATGAAATCGACGGCGTAGTTGTTGTGCTCCTCCATCCCCGTGGCCACGGTGAGGATGTTCGGGTCAAAGATGATGTCCTCGGGGTTGAAGCCGACCTCGTCCACAAGAATGCGGTAGGCCCGCTCGCAGATGCGGATCTTGTCCTCGTAACTGGCGGCCTGGCCCTGCTCGTCGAAGGCCATGACGACGACGGCGGCGCCGTATTTCATGACGGTGCGCGCGTTCGCCTTGAAGACCTCCTCGCCTTCCTTCAGCGAGATGGAGTTCACGATGCCCTTGCCCTGGAGACACTTGAGACCGGCCTCGATGACGGACCACTTCGACGAGTCGACCATGATGGGCACGGCGGCGACGTCGGGTTCTCCGGCAAGGAGATTAAGGAAACGGGTCATCATCTCGACGCCGTCGATCATGCCTTCGTCCATGCAGACGTCGATGACGGGCGCGCCGTTCTCGACCTGCTGGCGGGCGATGGCGAC
>JAGRPC010000168.1:577-4867 GCA_020439925.1 Verrucomicrobiia bacterium
TCCTCCGTCTGGTTGAAAGCCTCGGATCCGCTGAGGCGCATCGCGGGCGCGGGATGGGGAACGACGCGCGGGGCGAAACGTTCCGCGACCTTCGCGATGGCGGCGACGTGCTCGGGGGTGTTGCCGCAGCAACCGCCGATGAGATTGACGAGCCCGGCCGCGGCGAAGCGCCCGATCTCGCGCTCCATGTCGTCAGGGAGCAGGTCAAATCCGGTCGGGGCGAGGGGATTGGGGAGTCCGGCGTTCGGGTAAGCGGACACGAAGGTCTCGGTGACGCGGGAGAGCTCGGCGAGGTGCGGCTCCATCAGGTCAGGACCAAGGGAGCAGTTCAGCCCGACGGCGAGGGGTTTGGCGTGGGCCACGGCATTCCAGAGTGCCTCGGTCTTCTGCGCCGAGATCATGGTTTCGCCCCCGCGGCCGACGGCGGCGGAGACGATGATGGGGAACTCCACCCCGTCCTCGTCATAGACCTCGCGCAGGGCGACGAGGGCGGCCTTGGCATTGAGCGAGTCGAAGATGGTCTCGACCATCATGATCTCGGACCCGCCCGCGATGAGGGCGCGGACCTGGTGTTTGTAGGCCTCGAGGACCTGGTCGAAGGTGACGACACGGAAGCCGGGATCGTCGGCGTCGGGCGAGTTGGTCAGGGAGACGGTCATGGGACCGATCGCTCCGGCGACGTAGCGTTTCCGTCCCGTATCGTTGCCGATGCGGTCGCACCATTCGCGGGCGAGCTTCGCGGACTCATAGTTGATCTCCCAGGCGAGGTCCTTGAGGAAGGCATTGTCGCAGACCTCGCGGGCGAAGAACTCGGGATCCTTGCGCCCCTTGCCTGACTCGCGCGGGTCCTCGACGAAGAACTCGCTCTGGGCGAGGGTCGTGCCGGAGAAGGTGTTCGTCTCGATGATGTCCGAGCCAGCCTCGAGGAAACGCTTGTGGATGTCGCCGATGACATCGGGCCGGGTGATCGAGAGGATGTCGCCGTTGTTGAGGAGGTCCTTGGTGTTGTCCGCGAAACGTTCCCCGCGGGCCTGGGCCTCGGTCAGCTGGTACTGACGGATCGTCGTGCCCATTGCGCCGTCGAGGACGAGGATGCGTTTGGCGAGCTCGCTCTCCAGCTCTTTAGAAATTAGCGATTTAGACATTTTGGGAAAGCTGTTTAGCAATTTAGCATTTTTGGATTCTCAGAGAGTCCTTGGCGGGGCATTACCTTTCTGGCTAAACCGCTAAAAAGCTAATGGCTAAATGGCTGGCTCGGCCTTCTTACCGTCCCCACACGATTCTGACGCCTCCGTAGGCGCCGAGCCCTGCGGACTCGAAGCCTTGGGTTGTTTCGTAGTCGAGGTCGAAGACATTCTCGAGGCGGCCGTAGACTTCGACACTGTCGTTGAGTTCCCAGCTGCCGAAAAGCCTCGCCACGGTGTAGTCGTCGAGGATCACGCCGGGGCTGTCGAGACGGTCGTAGGCGCCAGTAACCTCGGCTCCGAGTTTCCAGCAGTCGCCGCTGACGACGATTCCTCCCGAGAGGGCGAACTCGGGACGGCGGGGCAGCCGGTCGCCGGGAGCGCCTCCGAAACCGCCCAGGTACTGGCCGTCGACGATGGTCGCATCGATCCAGGTGGCGTTCGTGTAGAAGCTCACCGTCTCGCAGGGCGAAAGGACGAGCTCGAGCTCGAAGCCGGAGGTCTCGGTGTCGACGATGGCGGGATCGACGAAGGTGAAGGGATCGACGTCGATGAGGTTGTCGACGTCCGCCTCGAAATAGGTCAGGGCGACGGAGCTGCGCTCGTTGAAGACAGGCTGGCGGAAGCCGAACTCGCGGGTGAGGCTTTCCTCGGGAGTGAGGGTCGAGGGATCGATCGTCGGCGCGAGGAAGATGAAGTCCTGCCCCGAAGGGGCCTTGTAGCCGGTCGCGGCCTTGGCGAACAGCAGGGTGCCGGTGGCCTCGATCTCATGGTCGAGCTGCACGGTCCAGGTGGCCTTGCTCTCGAAGGAATCGTGGTCGTCATAGCGGCCCGAGGCGAGGAGGTGAAAGTTCGCGGGGAGGTCGAGGTCGGCCTGGGCGAAGACGCTGCCGTAGCCGTAATCGAAGGAGGAAGGGGTGTTGAAGGGGCCGGGAATGAGCGGGGTGCGATCGAACTCGTAGGTGTAGTGCCCAGCCCCCAAGGTCCAGGTGGCGTGTTTGTCAGGGTGCCAGTGGAAGACGGCCTCGAACTCGTCGCCGGTCTGTTCGAGGAGGCTGTCGAGGGCGAAGACGTCGCGCGTCGCGGCGAGTTCGTTGCGCGTGTGGCTGTAGAAGGCCGAAAAATCCCACTCGTCGCGCGCGATGCTGAAGCGGGGCGAAAAGAGGGAGGACTGATTGTCGTTGAGCTGCGTCTCGGGGAAGGCGGGGCTGAGGGAGGAGCCCGGAACTTCGAGGAAGGAGTCCTGGATATAGCCGAGCACGTCGAAGTGAACGCCGTCGGCGATCTCGTAGGCGAGGTTCCCGCGGACGACACCGTTTTCGAAGGAGGAGCGGGGGCGGTCGTTGTCCGTTTCGACGAGGCTGGTGTCGAGGGCGAGGCCGAGTCGGCCGTCGCGGAGGGCGAGGCGGTGTCCGGAGCGAACCGTCGAGAAGGATCCGGCCTCGACGAAGGAGTTGAGGGTGTCCTCGCCGATGTAGCGGGCGTCGGTGGAGCGCAGGTCGATGGCTCCGGCGAGGGCGTCGGACCCGTAGAGGGAGCTGCTCGCCCCGCGAAGGATCTGGACCGATTCGAGGGTGGAGGCGTCGAGGTATTCGAGTTGGTAGAGACCGGCAAGACCGGGGGGAAGGCGGCGTCCGTTGAGGAGGACGACGGCGTGGTTGCTCTCCATGCCGCGGATGAAGAGGGAGCTCTGGGCTCCGGTCTGACCGGCTTGGACGAGGTGGACTCCCGCCGTGTGATCAAGCAAGTCGACGAGGTCCCGGCGCTGCAGGGTACGGATCTCGGCGCCGGAGATCGTGTCGACGGAGGGAAGCAGGCGCGATTTTCCACTTTCCGGATCGGCAGTCTTCGTGGCGATGAGGGGCGTGTAGGCCTCCTGCACGATCTCTTCCCGCAGGATGACGGATCGATCGGGGCCGTTTGCTTCAACGGTGGTGACGTCGAGAGTCGCGACCGGATCGACGAGGGTGGAGACGACGGGTTCCTGTGCCTCCAGCAGGGAAAAGATCGAAGGAAAGGAAAGAATACAAATCAATAAATCGCGATTCATAGATATGAGGTAATCGGGCGGTGGAAGTCGTGCAATCAGTTTTTCGCAAATTCTTCCCGTATGACAGAAGCGGATCTTGCGGAGGAACCGGGAATGGTTCACACTTCCCCCAGCATCAGGAGTGGCCCAGCGAAAGTCGGGTCCGGCAACCGGGCTTGGAGAAGCCAAGGTGCCTTGGATGCTGTGGGGAAACCTGCAGTCTCCGATGTGCGGACCCTCGGGTCCGAACAGAAGTTCTCCGGGGAAATCCCGCACGAAGCGGGAACCCCAGACCTGATGCGGTAACTGAATCCCACAGAAACTGCATCAATCATGACCTACCTCGACCTGCTCGAAGCTCACGGAGGCACCAGCGCTCCCGTTCTGACCGGCATCCTTGCGACCCGTTCCTCAGGGGAATCCCGTGACGGAGCGAATCCCGACCATCATCTCTGGAACAACCGGGGAACCTGGTGGTGCCATTTCACCCTGCACCGGCCCGACTACACGGCGGAGCGTGTCAGGGTCTCGCTCAAGACCCGCGACCTCGGCGAAGCGCGCCTGCGCCGCGACGAGTTGCTGCGGCGTTTCGCCTCCTGAAGGAACCCCTCACCACTTCCGGCGATGTGTGCTCCCGCAGAAACCAATCCCGGCGGAACCGTGAAGGTCCCGCTGCCCGCCAACTTCGGAGAATGGCCCGCCTGCATGCAGCGGCGTTTCCTCGAACAGGCCCGCCAGCGGCAAAAGAGCCGGTGGATCAGAATCCCGAGTTGAGCGTCGGCGATGACGAAGCTGCCGGTGCCGGTGCGAACTTGGCCCGCTCGGCCTTGTAAGCGGCGATGGTGGTGCGGGTCTCGCGCAGCTTTTGCGCGCCCATCGAGGTCGTCTTGTTGGTGGTGAGGAGATAAGCTTCGGCCGCGGCGACGAGGTCCTCCGCAGCCCCGACGAGATCGCGGGCCTCGGGAGGGGCTTCGGCGCGCAACTTCAGGAACTGGGTTTTGGACCCTTCCAACTTGTCCTTCATCCCCGACAGCTCGTCTTCCTGGTCTTCGAGCACGAGGAAGGGTTCCACGGTGG
>JAGRPC010000169.1 GCA_020439925.1 Verrucomicrobiia bacterium
TGGTGATCAAGGGCCGCGATTTCACGAAGAGCCTTCCCGTGGCCGAGGCCTCCCTCTCCGTCGAATTCGAGGGCGAGATCGCGGAGGTCATCTACGAGATCGCCTATCAGAACGACACGGACCAGCGTCACGAGGGCGAGTTCGTGCTGCAACTGCCGCCGGGCGCGACGGTCTCGACCTACGCCATCGACGTGCGCGGGGAGATGCGCCCCGCTGTTTCGGTCGAAAAGGAACGCGCCCGCAACGCCTACGAATCGATCAAGCGACGCATGGTCGATCCCGGCATCGTCGAACGCGAGGCCGACAACACCTACCGCACCCGTGTCTTCCCGATCGAACCCCGCAGCGTGAAGCGGGTCCGCATCGGATACCTGCGCGAGGTCGGGCTCGACGAGACGCTGGAACTGCCTCTCGATTGCGAGGGGAAGGTCGGCCGCTTCGAACTGATCCTGAAGAGCATGCGCCAGTTTCCCGAGTTCAGGAATTTCACTCCCCCGGAAAGGAAGAGACTCGACTCGCGCACCATGGCCTGGGTGACCGGGGAAACCGAACTCAGGGGGACTCTCGTGCTTCCTCCTTCCCGTTTGCCGGGATCGTCCCCGTCCTTCCGTGTCGAAGGTGCTCCCGGCGGAGTGCGGCACTTTGTCGCCCAAGGCGAATTGGGTCCTCCCGCAGCAAAAATCCCGGCCGCTTGGCAAAAGGTCAGGGTGATCTGGGACGCCTCCTACTCCGGACGTTTCCGCGATCACGAGGCCGAGTTTGCCGCCCTCGACCACATCTGGAACTGGCTTGGCGAAGCCAAGGTGAGTGCCCGGGTCCTCGACACGGACTTGTCCCCGCCCTTCGAGTTTGCCCTGACCGGGGGTGATGGCCGGGCCCTCCGTGATTCCCTCGCAAAGGTCCGCTACGACGGGGCTGCCGATTTCTCGAAGCTCGATGCCTTCGACGGCGTCACCCTCATCGTCTCGGACGGCCGGGTTTCCTCACCGCTGTGGGCGCCCCCGAAGCCGACCGGTGGTCCTGTCCTTCTCCTGAAGGGCGGCGCCGGCCTTGCTTCCCCGTGGCTGCTCGCCGCCGTCGACGCCGTCATCAACATCAACGCCAAGGATCTCGCGGCCGAGTTGGAAGCCCACCGCGATCCCCTTGTGATCGAGGGACTGGAACGGTCGGATTGGCTTTCTGTCAGGGAGGGGAACCGCTACCGCATCACCGGGATCCTGCCGCCGAAGACCCCGGCGGTTCTGCGCCTCCGCGGCGGCGGCATCGAGGAGCGTGAATTTTCCACCGCGACCACGCATAAACAGGAGGAATGGAATTTCACCCGCCGTCTCTGGGCTCAGGACCGCCTCAACGAACTCGAGTGGCAACGTGATCGCAAACGCATCGAGGAGCACGCCATGGCCGAACGGCTCGCCAGCGAGTTCACCTCGCTCATCGTGCTCGAGCGCATGGAAGACCACCTCCGCTACCGCATTCCGCCTCCGGAGCCGGATTTGCTGACCGAATACCGGCAACAGCTCCCAAGCTCGGGAATCTTGGTCGGAAACGCAATGGCTACCTGGAACGGCAAACGTCGCTGGTATCAGACCGATTTTCCCTGGATCGACACGGAACTGCGCGAGGAAATCGCCACCGTCGCCATCTTCACAAAGGCGGCGCGCGAGGTCTTTCCCGAGGCCGCCCTCAAAACGTCGAGTATTCCCAAGCTCGAAGCCTGGATCCTCGAGGCGGGAGCCACCGTCGCGGGTGCCGGAAAGATCAGGACCGAGGACAACTACCTGACCTGGCAGGCGGAGACAAAGGCGCGCTTCGAGGACCTCGCCAAGATCCGCAATGAGAACGAACTGCAAACTCCCGAGGGAGTCTTCCCGGTCTCGGTGCGAGGCTTTGTCAATCAGCGAGGGATCGTGGAAGGAGAGTCGCCCTTCGCTCTCCTAGACGCCATCGGCAAAAGCGGAGGTGCGAGCGGCTACGGCAGCCTTTCGCGAGTCTTCCTCTACCGCGACGGACAGCGCACCGGCTACAATCTCGAGAGCGTTCAGGCCGACCCGGTCCACCTGCGTCCCTGCGACATGATCGTGGTCGAGTCCCGCCCCTGGGCCAGCTACCTCTCCTCCGACGGATTCGCCGATCCCTTTGCCGATTCCTTCATGGAGGAACGCCCGGCCGCCAGCGCCGGAGCTCCCGTCTTCGAAGCTCCGGGACAGGCGCGACCTTCCCTCCCCTTGGGAGCGAACTTGCCACGACCCGCCAATGCCCGCCGCGAAACCGGCGAGTCGAGCTTCCTCGAGGCTCCTGCTCCGCCTCCCGCGGCCAACGGGAGCGACGTGGCGTTCCTCGCGGACCTGCGGGCCGCCGCCGACCCGGCCGCCCACTACCGGCAGGCTCTCGCCGGTCCCTTTGGCAAGGATCCCGTGGCCGCCACCACCGTCCTGGAGTCGGCGCGTTTTCTCTATTTCAAGGGCGAAACCGCGCTGGCCTGGAGGGTCCTCACGACCCTCGGTGAGCTCGAGGCGAATCCCATCGAGGCCACCCGTGCCCTCGCCTTCTGGCTGGTCGAGTTCGGCGAGCGGGAAAAGGCGATCGAACTGCTCGAGTCCCTCCTCGACGCCGTCCCCGACCAGTCCACCCGCTCCCTCGTCGGCCACGATCTCGCGCGGATCACCGGGAAGCGCGAGCAGTTTCTCGAGGCTGCGAACGACGACCTCGGCTCCGAGGATCGGAGCGGTCTGGTCCCCGTGCTCCTCACCGACTTTTTTGCGCTCGAAGGACGGGCGAGCGGCCTCGCCGGCACCTTCCCTCCCCAGGCCATGCCCTCCGATCTCCGCATCGTCGTCTCTTGCGCAGGGGGAGGTGCCGCCCTGGAGGTGGCGACGCCGGGACGGCCTCAGTTCCGCGGAGGAGACGGGTTCGGTGTCGCCGACGAAGGAGCTTGGCAACTCTATCATCCGCGCGTCGTCGAGTACCAGATCCGACGCGCCCTTCCCGGCACCTATCAACCCTCCCTCGTGCGCCGGTCGGAATCCGGAGGCCCCGTCACCGTTCGCATCGACGCCTGGCTGCGATGGGGAAAGGAAAACGAGGAACGCCGCAGCGTCACGATCCTGCTCGACCGGAACGAGTTCGAGCTTCCCGCCCTCGTGTTCGGATGGGGCGATGGCAAGTGAAGGCTGCTTTCACCCAAACAAGCGTTCGGAGGTCGCGAGCAGGATCGCCCGATCCGGAGTCCCGTGCGAGTCCTTGTGATGGTGGGAGAAGTTTCCCCCGGTGTAGAACAGGTGCCAGAGTCCGTCCCTCTCGACCATCGCGTGCGGCGCATGGAGCAGGTAGCTGCCCGCCGTCTCTCCAGGCTTGTCCCGGGTGATCCACGGGGTCCGCGAGGGTCGGGTCCAGGTGATTCCGTCGTCGGAAAAGCAGGGCTCGAGATCGATGGTCTGGGCGTCGAGCCGGTAATGCCCGAGCAATCCGACCCGTCCCCGCTCGGTGTGGGTGACGGAAAGAAAATAGAACTGAAGATCGGTCGGATCTTCCGCATCCGGTTCGAGGACACGACGACGGTTCTCCCAGCGCAGGCCATCTTCGCTGGTGTAGCGGTCGATCACCCGGATGCGACCGGGAATGTTGTCCTGTGGTGCGTAGCGGGGATCGTCCTTTTCCACCTCGACGAGAACGACGGTGTAAAGCTCGAAGCTGCCGTCGGGCAACTGGTAGACATTCGTCGCATCGTTCGTGATGAGGGAAGCCGGAGCCAGGGCTTCCCCGGGCACGGGAGCCGCCTTACGTTTCGCGTAACGCGTCAGACCGGCCTCCACCGCGGCCTCTCCTCCGACAGCCCGGTCTGCGGGATGATAGAGACAGGGAGACAACGCGTTCACGACCCGGAAGGCACGTCCATCCGCACTGTCCGCCGCGAGATAGCGGACCACACCTTCGCCATGAGCCCAGAAGTACAGCCTCGTTCTCCCGTCGTGCAGGCGCAAAGTCACCACCTGCACCGGATACCAGCCCTCCGGCAGGCCGCCGATCGAGAGCGGGACATCCGGATCGGGCTCACCTGGACGACACAGCGCCGGGGTGAAGGCCCACTTTCCCCCGACCGTGCCGGTGTGGTAGCCGATCTGTTTGAACGGACTTTGAGGAACCGAGACACTCGTCCAGAGCCGCCATTTCCCTCCCTCGAGAGCTTCGACGGTGCTGGTGAAGTTCTGCACCCAGCCTCCGGACGGTTCCCCTTCGTGGCGAAAGAGCTCACCGTGTTTCGTCCAGGACTCAGAGGGGGCCAAAGTTGGAACTCCGCCGGCCCGGACCACGGTGTTCGCCAGAAGAGCGAGCCCTCCGGCACCGGCCGATTGCAGGAATTCGCGTCGATTCGGGTCAGGGTTCATCGCGAAGCTTAGGGTGTGTTCGAAAACCGGGATGGACGCGGAATTTAAAAGGTTGGTTGGAAAGTCGGGCCCCGCTAGCGGGGCTGGTGCTGGAAAACCGCGGCCGTTTTCCCGCCTGGCAGCGTTGCTCCTCGCTCACGGGGACAGCCCCGCTCGCTCGTCGCGTCTCGCCAGACGGAAAAGCGGCTCGCGCCGCGCCTCACCCCGGTGTTCGAACACACCCTAGGTCGACGCCTCCCGGTCGTCCAGCGGGAAGCCCCTCGGGGCACCTGTTCCCAAAGAGAACCGCTTGCATGACGACGACGCCTCCGCCACGATGGCGCCACCATGCTCCCTCACCCCATCACCGGACTCGTCGCCGCCACCCATACGCCCTTTCACCCCGACGGTAGCCTCAACCTCGCCGTCGTCGAAACACAGGCCGCCCATCTCCTTGCCAGCGGCGTGAAACGTGCCTTCATCGCCGGCACCACGGGAGAAAGCCATTCCCTCAGCCTCGCCGAACGCCGCGCCCTCACGGAACGCTGGATGAAGTTCACCGAAGGGACCGAGTTGAAAGTGATCGTCCACGTCGGCGCCAACTGCCTCGGGGATGTCTGCGAACTCGCCGCCCACGCTCAGGAATTTGGAGCCGAAGCCATCAGCGCCCTCGCACCGAGCTACTTCAAGCCACGCGACATCGCCTCGCTCGTGGACTGTTGCGCGGAGATCGCCGGAGCCGCGCCGGAGCTTCCCTTTTTCTTCTACGACATCCCCGGATTCACCGGAGTCTCGCTCTCCATGCCGCAATTCCTCGATGCGGTGGCCGACCGCATTCCCAATCTTTCCGGCATCAAGTTCACGAATCCCGACGGCATGATGTTCCAGCAGTGCCTGCATCACCAGGACGGCGCCTTTTCCATTCTCTGGGGAACGGACGAGTGTCTCCTTGCCGGACTCGCCCTCGGCGCCACGGGGGCGGTGGGCAGCACCTACAATTTCGCCGCGCCCCTTTACCACCGAATCATGGCCGCCTTCGCCGCGAACGACTTCGAGAAGGGCCGCTTCGAGCAGAAACGCTCCGTCGATCTCGTCGCCCGCCTCGCCTCGATCGGCTACATGGGAGCGGCCAAGGCGGTGATGGGATTCCTCGGTGTCCCCGTCGGCCCGGCCCGACTTCCGCAGGCGAATCCTGACAAGGATCAAATCACCTCTCTCCGTGCGGACCTCGAAGAGATGGGCTTCTTCGACTGGGTTCGCGTGTGACGGCATCATCGCCTCCCAACATCCATGCCTTCCCTCCCCCGACGACATTCCCTGGTCGAGGAGACCGCAGCCGTGCTGAGGCAGCGCCTCGAAGAAGGCGAATGGACCGCCTTCCTTCCCGGTGAAATGGAACTGGCCGCCCTCCTGCGAGTGGGGCGGAACACGGTGCGATCTGCCATCCGTCTCCTCGAAACGGAAGGCCGGCTGCGCACCCGGAACGGCGTCCGGCGTGAAATCATCACGGTTACGGGCAGAAAACCGACGGGTCGTTGTGCCATTCTGCTCCTCGCTCGCCCCGAAAACGAGTATCCCCCCTCGACCTCGGCGTGGATAACCGAGACGCGTGCCCGCCTCGAAAACCTCGGATGGTCCCTCCGAATTCTCGTCGAACCGGGAGCCTACCGATCGAAACCGTCCCGACTGCTGCGATCGCTCACCTCGGGACTCTCTGGAACCGTCTGGATCCTTCATCGCTCCACGCCTTTGATGCAGCAGTGGTTTCAGGACCAGCACCTCCCGACAGTTCTCGCCGGTTCCCGTCACGAGGGAATTCACCTGCCCCAGGTCGAGGTCGACCTGCGTGCCGTCTCCCGCCACGCGGCGGGGCGATTCGTGGCGCGCGGGCACCAAGCGCTCGCGGTCCTCCGACCGGAGGGCCCTTTCGCCGGCGATGCCGAGTGCCTCGCCGCGTTTCAAGAGGGTGCCCGCGGTGCCTCGGTGTCGGATCTGCGTTTCCGGGGAGGCACGACCGGCGTGGTTGAGACCCTGCACCGGACCATGGCACGCGGCGATTTTCCCACCGGGCTCTACATCCTCCACGCCGAAGCGTTTGCCACGGCCCTCACCCTGCTCCAACACGAGGGAGTGCGGATTCCCGGACAGGTCTCGCTCGTGTGCCGGGAGGACGAGCCCTACCTCGCGGTTCTTCATCCCGAACCTTCACGCTACCAGCACAGCCCCCGGGTTTTTGCGGCCCGCCTCGCCTCACTCGTGGTCCGACCGGACCTCGCGCGTTCCCGTTCGGGACCGAGTTCCCTTGTCATGCCGAGGGCCGTGGAAGGGGCCACCCTCGCCGCACCACCTATTCCCGAAAGGAACAGGTAAATCCTGCTCGCTTCCGGATGCGGCGGAAGGGTAGAGTGGGCCTTTGCACCGCCTTTCCATGCTCTCACATTCCGACCTCCTCCAATTGAAACGCTGGAACACCCCGACGATTTACAACGGCTGGGAGCAGATCACCGAACGCGATCCCGCCGCGGACGCCTTCAACGTCGAGGAAACCCGCGATTACATGCCGCAGATGGGACCCATGGTCGGCTATGCCGTCACCGTCGTGATCGAACCCTCGAACAAGCGGCACCGCGAGGCGAATCCGGATGCCTGGAACGAATACCGTCGCTACGTCGCCTCCGTTCCCGGACCAAAGATCGTGTGCGTCCAGGACCTCGACAAACCGCGTGTGATCGGCTCCTTCTGGGGCGAGGTCAACAGCAACGCCCACCGGGCTCTCGGCTGTGTCGGCACCATCGTCGACGGAGCCATCCGCGATGTCGACGAGATGACCAATGCCGGGTTCAAGGCCCTCGCCCGCCGTTTCTGCGTCGGACACGCCCACGTCCATCCGATCCGCTGGGGCTGCGAGGTCGAGGTTTTCGGAAGGAAGGTGAATCCCGGCGATCTCATCCATGCGGACAAGCACGGTTTCCTTGTCGTGTCGCCCGGCGAGGAGGCCAGCCTACTCGAGGCAGCCCGCTTCATGGACGCGAACGAATGCGAAACGGTGATTCCTGCGGCACGCTCCAGCGCCGGACTTCCCACAGACCAGGTTCTTGCCAATCTCGCCGAAGCGGGCGCCGAGTTCGGTCGCAACGTCCGCCGCAAGTTCCGTCGCGAGGGCGAATGGTGAAACCTTCCAAAGCCCATCCTGACAAATACCCATGAAGCCCCCCCGCCAAATCCTCGCTGCCTGTGCCGTTCTCGGCCTTTCTGCCGGCCTTCTCCGCGCCGAACCCTTCCTCGAAAAGCAGGATCTGTTCACTGTCGGTGAGGATCCCGCCTACAACATCTACCACATCCCCGGAGTGGTCGTGACCGCGAAGGGCACCGTCCTCGCCTGGTGCGAAGCCCGCAAGGGCGGCGGCGACTGGTCGGACATCCGCATCCTCCTCCGGCGCAGCACCGACGATGGCCGGACCTGGAGCGCCCCGCGGAGCATCGCCTCGGTGGACGGACCGAAACGAAAGAATCCATTCTCCTCCGGACTCAAGAACGTCGACCCCACCCACGTCACCTACAACAACCCCGTGCTCATCGCCGACCGCGACGGCACCGTCCACATGCTTTTCTGCCTCGAATACGAGCGCGCCTTCTACCAGCGCAGCGAGGACGATGGGCTCTCCTGGAGCAAGCCGGTCGAGATCACCGCCGCCTTCGAAGCCTTCAAGAAAGACTACGATTGGAAGGTCCTCGCCACGGGACCGAACCACAGCATCCAGCTGGCGAAGGGACGCCTCCTCGTGCCGGTCTGGCTCTCCACCGGAACCGGAGGCAACGCCCACCGCCCCAGTGTCACGGCCACGATCTACAGTGACGATGGCGGATCGACCTGGCAGGCCGGACAGATCGCCGCTCCCTGCACCGAGGAATGGATCAATCCCAATGAGACGGTCGCGGTGGAACTGAAGGATGGCAGCGTGATGCTCAACGTGCGCAGCGAATCCAGGGCACACCGCCGCATCGTCGTCACCAGTCCCGACGGCGCCACCAACTGGTCGACCCCGCGCTTCGACGATGCCCTGCTCGAACCCATCTGCATGGCGGGATTGGTCCGCTACGAACACGACGGGGAGAGCCTGCTGATCTTCTCCAACCCTCACAATCTCGAGGGAGGTCGCGAGGGCGAGCCGGAACCCGGCAAAAGCCGTGCCCGCAAGAACCTCAGCATCAAGTTGAGCCGCGACGAAGGACAAACTTGGCCGGTGAACAAGCTCCTCGAAGACGGGCCCAGCGCTTACTCCGACCTCGCAGTGACCCATTCGGGCACGATCCTCTGCTTCTACGGGGCGGGCAGCAAGCTGAGCTTTGCGGGTTCGGCCCTGCGGCTCGCGCGCTTCAACCTCGAATGGCTGAAATAGGGAATTTCCGAGTTGGGAACGACTTTCTACGCTTCGTGGCGAATCATGATACGCCCGCTTCTTCTCCTGACGCTTTTGGCCACCTCGATCAGGGCCGATAACCTGCATCGTCACGATTCACGCCGGTGGGAACGAAGTTCCGAAGCGGTCCTCCACACCGACCTCGCGAAAGTCGAACCGGCCTCCGCGGTGATCACCGGAAAGCGTCAAAAAGGAAAGTGGAAGGCGATTCCATTCTCTACGGCGGAGTTCTCCGGGACGGCACTTTCCATCTACAGCGCCACGAATCCCGAACCGGTCAGCCTCGATCTGCCGGAGCGCGGACCGCACGCGATCTACCTCGGTCTGGCGACCACATCGGGCGGTTTCACGATCGGCGGAAACGGATTGAAGGCGAAGCTGAGCGACGAGCCCGTTTTCAAACGCCTCGCCAATCATCTGCCTCTGCTGGCCGATCGCCGTGCCGTCATCGAGGACTGCTACCTGACCGCCGCGAACCTGAACGGACAATCGCTTGAAATCGCTCCGCTCCACGGACTGCCGGCGAATCTGTGTTATGTCAGGGTCGTGCCGCTCTCCGAGGCCGAACTGGCGGAGGCCTTCGCTCCTTCGGACCAACGCAAGGCGATCGCAACCTTCGACGGTCACAGTTGGATCTGGCCGTTCCGGCCGGTCACCGGAGCGCAACTGGCCGAAGAGTTCCGGGGATTCGAAACGAGCG
>JAGRPC010000170.1:0-250 GCA_020439925.1 Verrucomicrobiia bacterium
CAGCGGCATCAGGCTCGCTTTTTTTAGGCGCCGCAGCGGCAACGTCACCGCGATGCTGATGACCGGTCGTCTCGTTCTCGAATCTCCGGTTTCTCCTTCGCGATCCCAGTTTGAACTCCGTTCCCGCCACACCGGAACGGGATTCCGAACCATGGCAATAATAGCCGCGGCTGCGGAAGCGGAGTCCTCCCCAGGAAAGGACAAAGTGCGCCTCAAATTGCTGGTTCGTTAGGACAAACCAACGGGCTCG
>JAGRPC010000170.1:369-6223 GCA_020439925.1 Verrucomicrobiia bacterium
CCCTCCTCGGCAAGTTGTCGCTCATCGGCCGGATCATGCGGACAGGCCACTCTCGCAATCGCCCAGCAAGCCCACGCCCTCCAGGAGCGGACTTCGGATCGCGGACCGCTCATGCGGGAGGCAAGATGCTGGAAATGGCGTCGGGGATTGCCGATGAAGTGCTCCGGTCGGCGGGCTTCGAGAATCCAACGGAGTGCCCGGTAGGGCGGAGGCCATTCCCCAAACACCGCGGCGTTTCCCGGCAGATCGGCAGACCAGGCCCGGTTGAGAAGGAGAATCGACTGGGCCGGCAACCCCTTTTGCCAGAGAGCCTGCGCGCAAGCGAGGGCGAGGCGGTAAAAGCGTTCTCCCCGGTCTGTTCCGGCGGCACGGATCGAAACCGCCGAGAGCGCCGGATCCGCCTCGGGAAGAAAAGGACAGGGTGGAAGCCGGTCCATCCCCTTCCTACTCGAAGACAAAGGTGCCGAACGAACCCGGCACGTGAAAATCGGGCGTTTCGGTTCCCGGATGGATCCAGCTGATCCAGTCCTGCACCACACCATCGGGTCCGTGGGAAAACTCCGCGCGGTAGACTCCTGCCGTCATCTTCCCTTCTTTCAGGCAACCCAGGTCGCGCAAGACCGCAAGCGGAATGCGACCGGAGAGGCGGTAACCGCCTTCGAAAAACTCACCCGCAAATACCAGTCCGGGGAAGCGCCAGGTATCGTCGAAGCGACGATGGTAGACGGCCTCGTAATCGTAAACCCCTCCCCGCGGATCCATCTCCGCCCCGTAGTAGGGCGTGCCGAGGTCTGGCGTAGTCGCAAAGAAGAGTTCAACCCGGTCCGATCCAAGCACGGCGGCGTCGGGGTCTTCGGAGGCGTCGAGAACCAGATCGAGATCCTCCACCTCGAACCTGAAGGCGAAGGTCTCTCCGTCGGATACGGCCGAAAACACCGTGCGGGGACAGGGACGGTCCAGCCAGGGAAACTGGAAATCGTCGAGTGGATCCCCTTCTGCAGGATCGAGCGCGGCGGAGAATCGAACACGGTAAGTCTTCATCGTCTCACCCTAGAAAAGCTCGGCCACCTGGGCAAGGTCGGTGATCACGGCATCGGCGGTTTCCCTCGCCTCATCCTCGCTCAACCCGCCAAGACGGAGGCTCCTTGCATCGCCGGCAAACAAGGCGGTCCGGAATCCGATGGCCCGGGCAGGCAGGACGTCCTTGCGGAAATCGTTCCCGACGTAAAGCACCTCGGAGGGATCCAATCCCAAGCCGGCAGCCCTTTCCCCGAGAATCTCGAAAAGGCGAGGCGACGGTTTCCCCTCGCCCACTTCAAAGGAGAAGACCTGCAGCCCGGGGTGAAAGCCAAGTTCCTCCAGGGAGCTGCCGAACAGACCCTCCATCACCGGCAACGTGTAAAACTGCGCATTGGAGATGATGCCGAGAGAGACCCCCGCCCCTGCGAGTCGCGAGAGCGTTTCCGCCGCACGGGGCATCGGCCAGACAGGGTTGACACGGCATTCGTGCGCGAGAATGGAAAACTCCAGTTCGCTGGAAGCTGGAACGACTTTGCCCAGTCGCCTCAGGCTTTCCACCCAGAGATCGCGCACCTCGACTTCGGGATGGGCGACGCCCTCGGCGCGACGGCGTTCGTGATGTTCCCTGACCAAGTTCCAATACACCTCCTCGAACCCCGGAAGCCCTTCCGGATCCGGAGCGTTTCCGAAAATTCCACCGGCCGCCGAGATGAGCAGGGTGCCGTAGAGATCAAAAACCACGGCGCGAATCCCGGGCATCCTTGCCAGCTTCGGATCCATTCCCGCCTCCTCAACCTGCAAAGGGCGCAGGTTTGCCTTCGCGAACTCCCTGAGCCCGGTCATCCGTTGCGGAGAAGGTTGAGCCGGGAGGGATTGAGGAACTGCACGAGAACCTTCCGGGTGGGAAGGAAACCGACCTTGCCGATGGAACTGAGGAGGACACGCCCGTAGACCTCGGCCAGCCTCACCGAATACCGCTCGAGGCTGTAGGCTTCCCGTATCCTTTCCCGCTTCTCGGCGATCTCACGGGCACTGCAGAGCGAAAGGGGCGGAATCGAAATCTGGTCGAGGGCGGCGGGATCCTCCCGCAGTTTCCGGAGAATCCGGGTCTGGAAGGGCTCGCTGAGAACCCCGAAATCGATTCGACCCCGGTGAATCCAAGCTTTCAGCGTCTGCTTCACCGCCCCGCGGGGAATAGGGCTGTCATAGGCGAGGTAGCTGCGACGCAACATCGACTCGACCGCCGCGGAAAGATCCGCCTCGCCGAGCCACTCACAGGGGACGTCGATGCGTTGATAGAGGTTGTCCATCGAGATTCCATTGGCCTTGAAGTCCCGCGTGATCTCGGGGAGATCCCGCCCCATCACCGGTTTTCCGGCGATCCACGGCTCGAGAAAGGCGAGACCGAAGCCCTCGGCAATGCTGGTGGTGACCACGAAGTCGGACCAGCCTAACAAGTCAAGAAAAGGATAACGTCCGTCGTCGGCAAGCCCGAGGGTGACGGGCAGCTCCAGCTCGTCGGCGAGCCGGCCCCATTCGTCGTGGGCTTCCTGCCATTCGGGATTCTCGGGACGCATGCTCGTGGCAAAGTCGACGCGCTCGCCATAGATGAGAGCGAGGAGAAGGAGTTCGCCGATGTTCTTTCGGCGGATCCCCCGGGTCGGGTAGAAGGCGAAGAGCTTGTCGCGGGAAAACGGCCGGTCCTCCGGACGCGACTTTACCGCAAGATCGGGGATGGCGTTGGGAATGACGTGGAGGTTGGAAGCGGAGATTCCCGCCGCTCGGAGAAAATCGTGGTCGCGCCGATTGATCGTCGCGTAGTGAATCTGCCTCGCGGTCGGATAGAGCGTCTCCTCGAAGCTCGATTGCGAATCGAAAAACGAGCGCTGGCTCGTGTAGTTTCCAGGGCGTCCGTCCTCCGAAAAATCATGGATCTGGAGGAGGACCCGTTCCCCCTGGATCGCGAGTTCGCGGATCGCGCTCGGGAAGAGGACGTTCTTCGCGAGGGTGGAATTGTGAAAATGCCAGAGCTCGGGCGCGCCTCCGAGCGCGGCGGTCGCCTCCCGTTTCATCTCCTCGGCCAGGCTCTCGGCAACGACGGTGCTGCCCGTGCGACGATAGTTGAGAGCAGGAATCACGCGGACTCCCTCGCTGCGTGCTCCCGGCAGGGGCGCTTCGCCGGAGAGAATCACGACCTGGTGACCCGAGGCCACGAGAACATCCCGGGCCGCCTCGATCACCCGGGTGACACCTCCCCGGCGGAGATGGTAGTGCACCATCGCGATGCGTCGCTTTTCCTTATCGGCCATGGCGCTCTCGGTACTCGGGAAGGGTGATCATGGGGGGACGCTCCTCTTCGAGAATCTCGCGGGAGGTCTGTTCGTAGCGCCGCCCTTCGGCCTGGAACTGGCGGAAGAGGCTGTGGATCTCGGGCACGTCCTTGACCATGCCGTAGTCGCGAAGCCTCCGCACGAAGGTCTGGAGAATGCCGAAGGCCATCTTCCCGAGGTCGCTGGTGGGATGATTCCGGTGAATGCGGTTGTCCAGGTCGGTCTGGGCAAACGCTTCGAGCCCGCCCGTCTGATACAGGTCGATGAGATGGGAGGTCTCGACCCCGTAGCCGATCGGAAAGGAGAGCCGCTCCAGCACCTCGCGCCTCACCGCATACTCGCCCGAGAGCGGTTGGATCATGGCGGTCAGTTCCGGGAAAAACATCGAGAAGAGCGGGCGCACGAGGATCTCGGTGACCCGGCCTCCCCCCGAGGGACGCAGGTCGTCCGAAACGGCGAGGGGCCGGTCATAGAACGCCTTCACATACTGGATCTCCGGGCGGTAGATGAGCGGGGCGACGAGCGCGCTGGCGAACTTGGCGTGGATGTTTTTGATGTCGGCGTCGACGTAGCAGATGATGTCTCCGCGGAGCTGGTGGATGGCCTTCCAGAGATTCTCGCCCTTTCCGGGTTTCGATCCGTATTCGGGCAGGATTTCGGAGGACAAGTAGGTGTCGGCCCCGAAGCTGGCCGCGACCTCGAGGGTGCTGTCGCTCGAGCCGGAGTCGATCACGGCGATCTCGTCGAGAAGCGGGTAGCGATCCATCAGCTCACTTTTGAAAACGATGATCTCCTTCCCGATAGTCTTCTCTTCGTTGAGGGTGGGAATGCAGAGGCTGATCGTCAGCCCGGCTTCGCGCTTGGCCCTCACGAGCTCCTGCATGTCCCAGAACTCGCTGTGATGGAAGGTGTTCGTCTCCAGCCAGCGGGAGATGCGTTGGTCGATTTCGGACATGAGTGAAGGTTTGTCAGGACAAGGCTCCCTCGTCCATGTGCTGGATTACCGAGACGATCTGGGCGAGGCCGTCAAAAATGGGTTCGAGAGCGATGGTCTCGGCGGGGGAATGGCGATTTTCTCCGTTTGTGATCCCCAGGGTCAATGACGGAATCCCGCGATCAAGCAGGAGAGCCAGCTCCGAGACGCTGGGAGCGACGTGGGTTTCGATCCCCAGCACCTCCAGCGTCTCCCGGGCACGGCGCACGAGCGGATGGGCCGACCCGAGATCGCCCGGGCTGCGATGCGCGATCATCTCGAGGGAGGCGCGCGTCCCTTCACGATCCGCGATGGAAGCGACGAGGGATTCAAGCTTCTTGGAAATCCTCGCAACCCGTGATGCCTCGTGGCTGCGCACCTCGAAACGGATCAATCCCTCCCGGGGGGGCACGCTGTATCCGGACCCCGCTTCGACCGATCCGACGAGGATGCGCGCGTCGGGGGCTTCCTTCGCATCGATCTCCCGGAGCACCGTGATCACTCCCGCCAGGGAAGCGGCTACACCAGCGCCTGATGATTCGTTACCCTCGACCTCCAGAGGAAGGGAAACCACAATCTCACCCCGGGCCATGCCGAGACTGGAATAGCTGAGCCTTCCCAGCTCGATTCCCTCGAGACAGAGAGCCGCGTCAGGGGAGCGAGCCGTGTTTTCCAGGAAAAAGCGCATTCCAGCCAGATCACCACGCCCGAAACTGCGGGTCGTTCCGAGCAGAACCAGATTCGACGCGAGTTCGATCTCCAGTTCTTCGAGGATCAGGGGAAGGGTGGCGAGAACGGCCACTCCGAGACTGTTGTCGGCAAGGCCGCGCCCGCTCATCGTGCCCACGCCCACGGAAACGGTGTGGTCGTTGTTCTCCGCCCAGATCTTGTCGATGTGCGCCGCGACCAGCAGGTTCCGTTGTCCTGTTCGGCCCGGCAGTTCACCGGCAATGTTGCCGGACTGATCGAGTGAGATGTTGGCGAGACCGCATTCCGTGAAGCGATCGCTGAGGAATCGCGCGAGAAGCTTCTCCGAGCCGGTTGGAGCCGGGATTTCGCCGGCCATGACGACATTGGCGAAGAGAATCTCGCGCAGTCGACGGAGCTTTTCCCGGTGCAAAAGGACGGCCTTGTTACGACCGGAGTTGGTTGACCTTGCAGGCATGAAACGATGCCTCAAACTTGGATCGGCAGCCGCATTCAACAAGCGACAATCGGCGGATTCGCTCCTGCTCGTGTATACAAAGCTGTGCCCGTTCGCGGGAGTTACCGACTATTCGGGGATTCAGTTGGCGACAAGATCGTAACCTCTCCAGTCGCGCACGGTAACCTCGACGAACTCGCCCACGGGAAGGGTGTCGGGAACAAAGATCGTGCCATCGACCTCGGGCGCATCCATCTCCCCCCTTGCCTGGCCCGGCGAATCGACGAGGACCCTGAGCCGCTTGCCCACCTGTTCGCGATTGAGTTCCTCCGCAAGCGCCTCGAGTCTGCGCATTGCCGCGTTCCAGCGCTTCTTGCGGGTCATGTG
>JAGRPC010000011.1:0-22042 GCA_020439925.1 Verrucomicrobiia bacterium
TGGGAATTCCTGAGCGACCGGGCCGTGCGCACGAGTCCGCTCGCGGGGGCGAAAGCCACGGAAAGCGCCGTGGAAATTCTCCTTGCCCCGGGCGGTCGACCCACTCTGACATTAAAACCAAAAGCCCGCGACCTCGCCTCGGAGAAGACCATCTTCTATGTCGAGGGCGACCAGCTGTTTGTCCCCGGTCCGGGAGTGCTTGACGGAAAACACCGTTTCCGCCTCCGCCCCGCCCAGGGCAGGCTCGCGAAGCTCGATCTGCTCGTCCCCTCCAGACTCACCGTGAGCGAGGTGACCGGTCCGGTCGGATCCTGGCAGTTCGACGCCGAGGCGGGCCGGCTCTCCCTCGACGTGGAGCCGCCGCAGTCCGTCCCGTTCGAGGTGCTCGTGACGACCCAGCGCGGACTCGAGGCACTTCCGACCGGGTTGGAGGTCGCTCCGATCCGTGTTGCCGGTGCAGCCGGCGAAGTCGGGCTCGCCGCACTCGCCTTCGGGTCGGAGGCTCAACCGGAAAACGCCACGGCCACGGGAATGTCGGAGGTGAATCCCGGAGACTTCGACGCCTCGCTGCTTCCGGGCGATGGATATCTCCTGCACCGGGTCTACCGCTATGGGGCGGAAGATGGCAGCATCGCCGCGAGGGTGAACCCGGTCGCGCCCGAGGTGCGAGTGACGAGCCGCCAGGTTTTGTCCTTCGGTGAGGAACGCATCGTCCTCTCCGTCGAACTCGCCGTCGACATCACGCGGGCGGGCCTTTTCCAACTCGGGTTTCCCCTGCCCCCGGGTTTCGAAGTCGAATCACTGAGCGGTCCGGCACTCCGCGACTGGGCCGAGGCGGGTGAAGAGAATGCGCGCGAAATCGTGATGCACCTCAACGGACGCACCCTCGGATCACAGACCTTCTCCCTCACCCTCGCCGCGACAACTCCAACGGGGGAAGACAACTGGTCCATGCCCAACGTCACGCTGAAGGAAGCCTCGCGACAATCGGGCGAACTGGTGGTGCGCCCGGCCGAGGGCATCCGCCTGCGCACTGCCAATCGCGCCAACCTCTCCGAGGTCGACCCGCGAGAGCTCGGAGGCACCGCCCGCGACGCCCTCGCCTACCGCCTTCTCCAGAAAGACTGGACCCTCACCCTCGGAGTGGAAAAGCTCGACCCCTGGATCACCGGACAGATTCTGCACTCCGTGACCCTTCGCGAGGGCCAGACCCGGACCGCGATCGATGCGCTTCTCAAGATCGAGAATGCCGCGATCCGCGATCTGCGCGTCCACATTCCCGGGCTCGACGAAGAGGAGGCGAAAACCCTCCGGGCGAGCGGACCGGGGGTTGGGGATCTCGTCAGGGTCGCCCCCGGATCCGACGAATGGGACATCCGATTCCAGCGCCGACTCATTGGAGAAGCGCGCGTTTCCCTCGAATACGAAAGCCGCGGCGACCGCGAAGGGGGCAAGGAGTCGCTCATGCCGGTCGCTTTTCCCGAAGTGAGGCAGCCCTCCTACTTCTTTGCCGTCCGCTCGGCGGGACGACTCGAACTCGCCGCAGAGACTCTTCCCGTCGGCTGGCAGAGTACGGAGTGGACCGCGGTTCCCGCCTCCCTGAGGGATTCGGCCGGAGAACGTTCCGCACCGGCGCTCACCCTGCGCGCCTCCTCTCCGGAAGAAGCGGCGGTGATCGAGGCGAAACGACACGCCCTCGCCGAAGCCCTGAAACTCCGTGTCGCCGGAGGCAGCGTCACCTCCCTGATCTCCCCGGCCGGTGACGAACTCACCTCGATGGATCTGACCGTCGAAGTGGTGCAGCGAGGCAGCCTCACTGTCGTCCTGCCGAAGGGAGGCGAGCTTTTCCACCTCTTCGTGAACGGCGAAAGCGTCCACTTCGTCCGCGAGGGCAATGCCTGGCAATTTTTCATCCTTCCCGGCGGATCGGCGAACGGCGCCGACGACCGCACCGCCGAGGTGCGCTTCGCCTATGTCGTGCCCGCCTCGATATCCGGAGCCAGACCCGGCCGTGTCGCGCTTGCGAGTCCGACTCTCGGAGTTCCGGTGGAGAACCTCGTCTGGGACGTCATTCTGCCCCCCGGAATGGAATTGACCCGCAACGATGGCGACCTTGAGCCCCGCGCGATCGAGAATCGCGGCCTCTTCGACCGGAACCGCTATCTCGCCGAGTCCCAGGCGGTACGCGAGGACCAGAACCGCCGCGCCACTGCCCTGCTTGACCAGGCCAGCGCCCTCATCCAGAGCGGCGACCAGACCCGCGCCCGCCAGGCCCTCAGCATCGTCGCCAATGGATTTGCCATCGACGCGGCGTCGAACGAGGACGCCCGTGTCCAGCTCGAGAACCTGCGCACCCAACAGGCCGTGGTCGGACTCAATACCCGCCGCCAGCGCCTCGTCCTCGATCACGAGAACGGCGAGGCCGATTCCGTGGTCAATGAACAGCTCAAGCAGGGCGCGGCGCTGAACCGGGTTCTCAACGAGGGAGAGGTGAATTTCCGCCCCGAGGAACTGCCGCAATTGCTACAGGGCAACAGCAGCGACGAGAATGCCAGCCTCCAGCGGATCGCCGGAAAGATCGTGCGCCAGCAGCAGGGCACCGAGCCCCTCGCCCGTCCGATGGGACTGGTGCTTCCCTCGGAAGGCATGGTCTACCGCTTCGAACGCCCCCTTCAGGTGGCGGAAAACGCGCCCCTGAACCTGGAACTGGGATTCGCCCCGGTATCCCGCCTGACCGCGTGGCAGATCGCCGCCGGAGTGGGACTCCTGGCCATTTTTGCCCTGCTTCTCGCGTCGAAACTGACACCGGAAGAACCTTCGAAGGCCTGATTTTCAGCGAATCGCAGCTTTCACTCGAATTCTTACGAGTGGAAGAAACAGCTCCGTTTGTTCATTTCAATTTGAACAAAAGCTTCCCTGTGGCACCGTTCCGTCCCGTTCCGGGATCGAGCCTCATGGCTTCAGGATGGGCAGTATCAGGTCAGGGCCAGTGGTGCGGTGGAACGATAAAACCGCGACCAGGGGCGGCAGCTTGCCGGAAAGAAGGAAAGGAGTTCCCATGAGCGCGGACATCCAGGAATCGACTGAAGAATTACGCGGCCTCTCGGTCGACTTTTTCGTCTCCTTCGTCCAGGTCTTCGGCCTGCCGAAATCGATAGGGCAGATCTACGGACTGCTCTTCGTCTCTCCCGATCCTCTGCCCATGGATGAGATCGTGAACCAGCTCGGCATCAGCAAGGGCAGTGCGAGCCAGGGCCTCTCCTTGCTAAAAAGCCTTGGAGCCGTCTCGTCGATCGCCATTCACGCAGATCGGCGAGAACATTTCGAGGCCGATCTGAATGTCTCGAGAATCGTGACCCATTTCTTTGAAAACCGCCTCGAGCCCCGGCTGGAACACGGCGACCGCCGCCTCGAGGAAATGGTCGCTCTGGCCCGCCTGGCCAAGCGCTCGGACCGGACCCAGGGTGCGGCCTCCGTCCTCACTCGCATCCAGGCGCTGCAGAAGTGGCAGAAGCGCGGGCGCAACCTCATCCCCATGGTGGTGCGCTGGCTGAAGCGTTGAATCGGAAAGTCATCATGAACGGTCTCGACACCAACCATCAGTACTACATCGCCGGCCATCGAGGCATGGTCGGGAGCGCCCTTTCCCGGGCGCTCGCGAAAGAGGGATGCGACCGGCTGCTCACCGCCACGAGTAGCGAACTCGACCTGCGTGACCAGAAAGCGACGGCGGAGTTCGTCGCCACGCACAAACCCGACGTCATGCTAATTGCAGCCGCGAAAGTGGGCGGTATCCACGCGAACAACACCTACCCCGCCGACTTTCTCTACGACAATCTCATGATCGCCTCGAACCTGATTCAGGCGGCCTACGAAAACGGCGTGGGGCGGGTTCTTTTTCTGGGCAGTTCGTGCATCTACCCGAAATTCGCCCCCCAGCCTATACGTGAGGAGTCCCTCCTCACGAGCGCCCTCGAGCCGACCAACGAGGCCTATGCCATCGCCAAGATCGCCGGCCTGAAACTCTGCGAATACTATCGTCGCCAGCACGGTTGCCTTTTCCACTCGGCGATGCCCTGCAATCTCTACGGGCTCGGCGACAACTATCATCCCGAGAATTCCCACGTCATTCCCGCCCTCATCCGTCGCTTCCACGAGGCGAAACTGGCCGGGGCTCCCTCCGTGACGATGTGGGGCTCGGGCACCCCACGTCGCGAGTTTCTCTTCGCCGATGATCTGGCCGAAGCCTGCCTCCATCTCCTGACTCTCACCGATCCCCCCTCGCTCGTGAACGTGGGAGCCGGGTCCGATGTCACCATCAGCGAACTGGCCGAACTCGTCGCACGCACCGTCGAATACGAGGGCGAGATCCTCAACGACACGAGCAAGCCCGACGGCACCCCACGCAAGCTGATGGACTCGTCCCTCATCGCCTCGCTCGGATGGAAGGCAACCACGGCACTCGAAGACGGACTGCGCGTGGCCTACGAAGATTTTTTGAGAGGTGCTTAGTGCTTAGTGCTTGGTTTTTTGAGAGAACTTTGAACCACCACGAAAATGGCTTGGAAAAGTTTCACGGAGATCGAAGCATGGCAGTCGGCACGGAAGCTGAATCGCCTCTTTTGGGAGAACTGTGGCCCCAGCGGCTTTGGACGGGACTTCGCCTTGTTTGATCAGTTGAACCGAAGTCTCGGGTCCATCATGGACAATATAGCGGAGGGCTTCGATGGAGGATCCAACAAGGAATTCGCAAAGTTTCTCACTTACTCGCAGAGATCTTGCTCGGAAGCGATCAGCCAACTCCACCGGGCCGAAGACCGCCAACATCTGAATTCGGATCTGGCATCTGAATGGCGAAGTCATTTGGACGAAATTCACCGGATCATCGGAGGGATCATCCGCCACCTCAGATCTTAAGTCGCCGCCCCCCGCTTCAGAAGACCGCACCAAGCACCAAGCACTTTCTACGACTATGAAAAAAGCACTGATCACCGGCATCACCGGTCAAGACGGTTCCTACCTCGCCGAACAACTCCTCGAAAAGGGCTACGAAGTTCACGGGATGATCCGGAGGAGCAGCTCCTTCAACACCGATCGGATCGACCATCTCTACAACGACGAGAAACTGCGCGAGGAGGGCCGTTTCCACCTCCACCACGGGGATCTCACCGACTCCTCCAACCTGAACCGCCTCCTCGAGCGCATCGGCCCCCAGGAAATCTACAATCTCGGCGCACAAAGCCACGTGAAGGTCTCCTTCGACGTGCCGGAATACACTGCCGAAGTCGACGCCATCGGGACCCTGCGCTTCCTCGACGCGATCAAGGAGGTCGGCCTCGAAAAACAGGCGCGCTTTTATCAAGCCTCCACTTCCGAGCTCTACGGCCTCGTCCAGGAAGTTCCCCAATCGGAAACGACCCCCTTCTATCCCCGTTCGCCCTACGGTGTCGCGAAACTCTATGGATTCTGGATCGTCGTGAACTATCGCGAATCCTACGGTCTCCACGCCTCGAACGGCATTCTCTTCAACCACGAGTCACCGCGCCGCGGAGAAACGTTCGTGACCCGCAAGATCACCCGGGCCGCCGGACGTATCGCCGAGGGGCAACAGAAAAAGTTGACTCTTGGAAACCTTGGCGCCCTCCGCGACTGGGGTTACGCCCCCGAGTATACCGAAATGATGTGGCGCATCCTCCAGCAGGAAAAGCCGGATGACTATGTCTGTGCCACCGGCGAGATGCACACCGTTCGGGAATTCTGCGAGCACGCTTTCGAGGCAGTCGGGCTACCTGTCCGTTTCGAGGGCGAGGGCGTCGACGAGAAAGGGATCTGCGTCTCGACAGGTCGCACCCTCATCGAAGTTTCTCCCGACTACTTTCGTCCCGCGGAAGTGGAGCAACTCCTCGGGAATCCCGCCAAGGCCGAACGGATCCTCGGATGGAAACCGCAGGTCACCTTCAAGGAACTCGTCCAGATCATGGCCAAAGCCGACTGGGAGCTCGCGAAGTCCGGGAAATGACCCGTTACCGGGAGTGCTTCCCGGTCGTCGACGCAACAGAAGCCGTTTCCATGGGAAGTCCGCAAACCCTCGTTGATCCTCTGGATTCTCCGCTGGAGGTCGTTGAGTACTCCTGCGACTCGCCCTTGAGGCATCCGGGCAAACTCGTTGCCGCCATGTTCGGCGATTTCATCCGGTCACGGGAATTGATCTGGACGCTCTTCACCCGTGACATGCGCGCCCAGTTTCGTCAAAGTGTTCTCGGGTATCTCTGGCTGCTCCTGCCCCCGGTGGCGACCGCCGCCGTTTGGTTGTTCCTGCAATCGCAAAAGATCCTGAACGTGCAGACGGAGATCCCCTACCCGGTCTTCATCCTCGTGGGAACGACCGTGTGGATCTCCTTCGTAAACCTCATCAACGCACCACTCCAGGGGTTCAACAACGGGAAGGCGATCTACACGAAGCTCAATGTGCCTCCGGAGGCATTTGTGATGAGCGCGGTGCTCAGGGCGATCCTGAACTTCCTGATTCGAATCGGGATTCTGATTCCGGTATTCGTGTACTTCAAATTCACTCCTCCCTGGACAGCCTTCCTCTTTCCGGTCGCGGTCATGAGCTTTTTCCTGATCGCCCTTGCAATCGGATTGTGGGCCATCCCCTTCGGGAGCCTCTTCTCGGACGTGGGAAACTTTCTGACGAATTTCGTCAGGATATTCATGTACCTCTCGCCGGTCATCTACCCGATCGGGAGGAAGACCGGTTGGTTCAAGGCGATCATGGTCTACAATCCCCTGACACCCGGAGTTGCCTGGAGCCGCGACACCATCACGACGGGCTCCTACGAATGGGCAGTGCCCTGCCTGGTCTACGGAGGCATCTCGGTGATCCTCATTTTCCTGGCCCTGATTTTCCTCCGAATCTCGAGGCCACACCTCGTGGCAAGACTGGGAATGTAATTCGATGCGATGAGCGACGAAATCACGGTCCGGTGCGACAATGTTTCCAAGAGGTTTTCGAGAAACCTCAAGAAGAGCCTCTTTTACGGGCTGCAGGACACCTTTGCCGAATTGAAACTCAATTCTGTCGGAAAGGGTGATCCCGAATTGCGTGATTCGGAATTCTGGGCATTGCGAAATGTCTCCTTCGAACTGAAGCGCGGAGATTCCCTCGCCCTCATGGGAAGCAATGGTTCGGGAAAGACGACCATGCTCAAGGTCCTCAACGGACTTCTGAAACCGGACACGGGAAGCGTCACTCTCAAGGGGCGCGTCGGGGCCTTGATCTCTCTGGGGGCCGGGTTCAACCCCATCCTGACGGGCCGGGAGAACGTCTACGTGAACGGCTCGGTTCTCGGGTTCTCGAAGAGGGATATCGATGCCCGATTCGACGAGATCGTTCAGTTCGCCGACATCGAGCGAGCCATCGACGCGCCAGTCCGGACCTATTCCTCGGGGATGCAGGTCCGCCTCGGATTCTCCATCGCCACCTGCATGGACCCGCAGATCCTCCTGATCGACGAGGTCCTCGCCGTGGGAGACTTTAACTTCCGTTCCCGATGCTATGGCCGCCTGGCCAAGCTGATGGCCGACACGACGATCCTCTTCGTGAGCCATTCGGCGCAGCAGGTCACGCGAATCTGCCGCAAAGGCCTCCTCCTGGAAAACGGATGCCCAATCATCCACGACGATGTCGCCAAAGTGATTCTGGAGTACAATCGTCGCAACGCTCCCTCGGGAGAGTTCCGTGTCCTGTATGACGGCACCGCGCAGATCGATTCGGTCGGCCTCGAGGAAAAGGATCTCAATTTCGGCGGAGACCTGGTCCTGAACCTGACCATCAGTTCCGAAAACCTTTATCCGAACTGTTTCCTGCGCCTTCTCATTCGCAAGGCGGACGAGGAGCTGGTCGGGGAATGGAATTCCGAGCTGCACGGGATCACCTTTGATCTGCCGGTCGGGCAAAGCGATCACCGGTTCACCGTGAAGAACCTTCGTTTGCACGACGGACTCTATCGAATCGCGTTTTTCGTGATGTCGGAAGATCGACTCACCCACCTGATCAACGCCGCCAATGTCGACACCTTCGAGACCTCGGGTTTCTGCTATGGCGGGGTTGCCGTCCAGTTTTGAATAGAGAGATGAAAGCACCCACTCAAATACCCGAACTGAACTACACCCCGGGATTCGTCCCGCAGCTGATGGAGGCGGTGAACGCATGCGGCGTCGTCAAGGTCTTCGGAGCGATCGATTCCGACACCCTTGCCCGCCTTCGCGTCGAGTACGACGAAATACTCGCCACGGACGAGGCAGGAGTGAAAGACCTCGGAGTGGAGGTTGGAAAGGCCTGCAACGTCATCCGGGCCGAACTCGCCGAAGGTCGCTTCCCGGCGACCATGGAATTCTTCAGTCGTCCCTGGATGCAGGAGGCAAGCGACCTCTACTGGGGCGAACCCCGGATCCTGAATGACAATATTTTCGTCACCCGGGAGATCCCGGGGACCCAGCACCTCGCCCAAAGCCTTCATTTCGATGTGCAGGAAACGTTAAAGTTCTTTCTCTACCTCAATGACGTCACCCGGGAAAACGGCGCGTTCTCCTGTGTTCCCGGAAGTATCGGGCATACCCGAGCGGTGCGCGCGGAAAGCGGCTCCGAACTCTCCTACGAAAACCGGGAATACTCGAGGCAGCATCCCTTCTCGGAAGAGGAAATCGTTCCGGTCGAGGGACCGGCAGGAACCCTCATCGTCTTCACGACGGAAGTGTGGCACCGGGCCGGCCTCGTCAGCAGTGGCGAACGTCACGTCATGAGGGGACACACTCGCACTCCGATTGGGGGCAAAGCGAGGAAGAAGAAGAACTCCGAAGAGGGGCGGAAAGCGGATCGGCCGAAGCGGAAGAAGAGGAGTTGGCTGCAACGATTGTTCAAACGATGAAAAAGGAGAACTGGAATCCGGAGGCTGACCGCTATCTCAAGAGCGGCGAAAGGGAACTGCACCAGTTTCTCCATTCCACCCGAACCAACGAGGCGGTAGACTGGAGAAAGCTTCTGGGGAAGAAGGACCGACGATGGCTGCCATTCCAGCGGGCGTCCGAAAAATGCGGGGGGATCCGCGGAAGAATTCTGGAAGTCGGGGCGGGCGATGGCTGGTGCAGCGCGGCGGTACTGCGTCACTACGAGATCGAGGAATCCTTCATCATGGAAATCGATGAAGCGGCCATCGATTCCCTCATTCCCGAAACCCTGCGGAATTTTGAAGTGGACGACAAGAATGTCACGCTGGTGTTGGGGAGCTTCAATTCGATCCCCTACGTCGACTACTTTGATTTTGTCATCGCGATGGGCTCGCTCCATCACTCCGAAAACCTGTTCGTCACCTTGAGGTCCCTCTGGTCCGCTTTGAAACCCGGAGGCTCCCTGCTCTCCCAGGAGCCGGCCATGGCTGACTCTACTTCAAACGAGTTTTACCGCCAGAAAAGCCAGCAGGTTAAAAAATTCAAGGAAGGGATCGAATTCCGGAACGAAGAGAGAAGCGACCACTTCTATCGAAAGTGCGAGTACTACACCGCCCTCCATCATGCCGGGTTCGAGGTCGACCTGGAAGAGCTGGCCGGCGCAAATCCCGCACCCACGAAAAAAACGTCGATTTGGAGTCGCCTGATGGGCGGAGTCGGAGAAAAGCCGACGGTGGAGAGTTCGCCCAACACACCAACGAACATTTTCATCAGGGCGACCAAGCCCTTGTCCGGAGAAGCGTCGCTTCCGATCACGGCTTGGGAGTCGATCTGACAAAGCTGTCCATCCATGGATTCCCCGCAAAGATCGCTTGCCCTCGATGGCGTTCGAGGATTGGCAGTACTGATCGTATTCTTCTCGCATTCATCGGGGAGAGAGCTCTATCCCGCTGATTTCCTGCATTTGCAGGGAATCGGGCATATCGGGGTCTACCTCTTCTTCGTCCTCTCGAGCTGGCTCCTGACGACCATCGTTCTCCGCGAAATCGAGACCACAGGCAGCGTCCGCTTGAAGTCCTACTTCCTTCGTCGTGCCTTCCGGATCATCCCTCTCTATTTCTGCGTCGTCATCGCTGTCTTTGCCTATCAACAAGCCACCGGGTCCGAAAGCCGGAATTATCTTCACGTTGGCGAGGGAGTGGCAGGACTGCTCAAGCATCTCGTCCTCTACAAGGGAGATACGGTCTTCTGGACAATTCCCTGCGAGGTGACATTCTACCTCCTTCTCCCCTTTCTCGCGCTCGCGCTCGCGAAATGGCCGAAGGTTGCCGTCTCCCTTCTCCTTGCCGCAGCTGTCGGGTTTTCCGTCTGGACAGTGAAGCTCTACTACCGGAAATGGAGTGGTCCTCCCTTCCCGAAGATCGTTGACATTGTCCACCTTTCCCAGTTTCTCGAGGTTTTCCTCATCGGGGTGCTCGGAGCCTGGGCCACCTGGTTTTTTCGTGATCGGATCGTCTGGAGGCCTCTGATCTGGCGCTTGCTGGAAGTGGCCATTGCTCTGGCCTTGTTTTCATTGCTTTGGTATCTGTGTGCCATCACCTGCGAAAAGTTTTTCTGGTACGAAAGATCAAACTACCGCTTCCGCTTCCAGTCCGCGCTCTTCGCAGTTGTCTTCGCGGCCCTGATTTTTGTCGTCGAGAAGTACCCGGAGGGATATCTCGCTAAGTTTTTCCGCAATCGGCTCCTGCGACTCATGGGGGTCCTCGGCTTTTCCTGGTACCTCCTGCACTTCCCCGTTTTCTACTTCATCCTGGAGATCAAGAAGAGGGTGGGCCTGTCGTTTGCCGGAGCGGATACTCTCTATTTCGTTCTTGCGTGGATTGCCTGCGGCCTCGCCAGCTGGGCCACTTTCCGCCTCATCGAGAAACCAGGGATTTCCTTCGGACGTCGTCTCGAGGGGAATAGGCAATCTTGAGAAGAACGCGATGCGATTCTGACGTTTCGTACCTCACATGCTCTTTACGTCGTATTCGTTTCTGTTCCTCTTTCTGCCTTTCTTCTTCATTTGCTATCTGGGCACCCCAAGGCAGTGGAGGGTGTACCTGCTTTTGTTCGGAAGCTACCTGTTCTACGGATTCTGGCGCTTCGACTACTGCCTCCTGCTTTTCACAGTGACTCTGCTCGGCTACCTGGGTGGCCTGTGGATCCACAGCGGGGGCGGGAGACGGAGAACAGCCCTCATCACAAGTGTCACCCTCCTCATTTCACTGCTTGGCTGGTTCAAGTATGCAGGATTCTTCGGAGAGAGCTGGAACGGCCTGGCATCCTGGTTCGGCATGCCGGGCCTCCAGATTCAAGCCCCCGAGGTCCTTCTCCCTATCGGCATTTCGTTCTTCACCTTCCAGACCTTGTCCTACGTCGTCGACGTTTACCGAGGCAGGGAGTATTGCCGGTCCTTTTTTGATTTCGCCGCCTATGTCGCCCTCTTCCCGCAACTCGTCGCAGGTCCAATCGTGCGATATGGCGATGTGTCGGGTGAGATTCACAAACCCGTTGTCTCATTCGACGATCTTCGCGAGGGCATCTCAAGATTCATGCTGGGATTCTGCAAGAAGGTCTGGATCGCAAACAACGTCGCTCCCGTGGCGGACTGGGCCTTCGCACAAAGCGACCCGGCAATGAGCGTCGCGTGGCTCGGTCTGGTTTGCTACACGCTTCAGATCTACTTCGATTTCTCGGGATACAGCGACATGGCCATTGGGATCGGAATGATGCTCGGCTTCAGGTTTCCGGAAAACTTCCGAAATCCCTATCGCTCAACCAGCATCACCGAGTTCTGGCAGCGTTGGCACATGACCATGTCTTCGTTTTTCCGAGACTACCTTTACATCCCCCTGGGAGGCAATCGCGGCGGACGCTTGCGAACCCTTTGCAACCTGGTTCTCACCATGCTTCTCGCCGGGCTATGGCACGGTGCCGGCTGGACCTTTGTCGCCTGGGGAGGGCTTCACGGACTGCTCCTGGTGATTCATCGGCTGTGGCAGAAATCCAGGCACGTTTCCGTTCAAAACCCGGGACTTCTCATTCGCTCAGGCGCGACGCTTCTGACCCTGCTCTCGGTGATGGCAGGATGGGTACTGTTCCGCAGCGACACGCTCGAGGCATCGTGGAACATGTATCGCGGCCTTGCCGGGCTCAACGGTTTCAATGGTCTTTCCCTGTTCTTTGCACGAGTCGACGCGGTGTTCCTCATCGTCCTGACCATCGGGATTCTCGCTGTGGTCTTCGAGGGCAGGATGATTCGATGGATTCCTTCCACGTCGATACGCCGACTCTTGTTGCTGGCGGCCTTCGTCTCCGCGGTGCACGAGATCGGTGGCCAGGGCTACAATCCTTTCCTCTATTTTCAGTTTTGAGTTCGGACAGGACACAACCCGAGGCAGGCGGCGGAAACTGGCTGGTTTACGCCTTCTTTGCTTTCGTCCTGTCGATACCCGTCGGCGATCTTATCTTCACCGAGACCGGAACGGCCCTCCCGGGCCGTCGCTTCAATCCAACGGCCCTCGGTCTGGAGTGGTCCGACCTCGGTCTGGGAACCGCCGGTTCCAAACTGGAAAGCTACTTCGAAGGGCGAAGCCTCGTTTACCACCTCACGGGTGCTCTCTACAACGAGTGGATCTACCAATTGACGGGTCGGCTTCCCGGGCTCGTCGTCGGGAAGGATAACTGGCTCTTCCTCCGCTCAAACGTCACCGAGATCTCCCCTGGCGAACGGGACGATCGCCTGCAGGAAAATGTTCTGTTCATCCGGGAGGTGGAAAAGAGGATGGCATCCCGGGGGATCAAGCTTTTTGTCGTTCTGACCCCGAATCGCAGCCGGGTTTCACCGGAGCGTGTGTATGGTGAGCGTCCCGCGCCTCCGGTTCGCGAAGCTTTCCTCCCTTCATTCGAGAGACTGCTCACATCGGAAGGAATCAGGGTGGCAAATCTGTCGCAGGCGTTTCGTCAGGAGATCTCGGCAGGTCGAGAGGTCTTCTTCTCAGAAGACCATCACTGGAACCACCATGGGAGCGAGGTGGCGGCAATCGAGGTCGTATCGATGTTGCGGCGCGAGTGCAACTTGGACGATGCGGCGCGGGCCAGGAACTTTTCTCTGAAGGAGGAGTCAGTTGCAGGCTCCCCCCGACGCAGTCTCGTGACTCTTCTGAAGTTCCGGAAAGAGGGCGCGCTCGAATCGCGCTTCCTGCGTGAGCAACGGGTCGTCGAATTCACGCCGTCATGGGAAACGCTGGACCGGGGCGACGGAACGGGGGCCGGAATTGTCTTTGAATCCAGTTTCGGCAAGTATGGATTCCCCCAGTATCTTGAGATGAATCTTGATGCAAAACTGGATTCAATCGTCGAGCCGGGAAACGGGTCGGTTTTCGCGATTTCCCGTTTTCTGGCCGAGACGCCCCCTGAGAAGGAGTCATACCGTTTCGCGGTTTGGGAGATTCCCGAGTATCATCTCCTCGAGGGTCTCGCGAATCAAGGGCTCGGATTTCCGATCGTCCTTCCGGATCCGTTCCGACCGGAAGATCAGGAACCTCTCTTCCCGGCCTTGAACATTCGGGTCTCAGGAATGAGCGTGAAGGGCCGCCGATATGAAACCCGGACCCCGGATACGGGAATGGAGGTCGCCTTTGACCAACCCGTCGACAGGCTCCGCCTTCGTTGCAGGATCCAGGGGAACGGAAAACGCGGCCAGATCCTTTGCGAAGGATCGGTGGATTCGGGGCAGCTCCTGCTTACAAAAACCGAAAATTCGGTGTCCTATGACTTCCGACTCACCGAGGCAACCGAAGAGGTGAGGTTTTCGCTCGTGTTTCCCGAGCCAGGTTACCGCATCCTGGATCTGACCGTGGAGGGAGGAGTTTCACTTCCATGAACCGCGAAACGCCCACCTCCGATTTCCCACTTCCGGGCTTTCTCATCGTCGGTGCCATGAAAGCGGGCACAACCGCACTCTATGACTTCTTGAGACAGTGCGAGAGTATTCATGTTCCGGAGAAGGAAC
Organism: Verrucomicrobiia bacterium; assembly: GCA_020439925.1. Lineage (GTDB taxonomy): Bacteria > Verrucomicrobiota > Verrucomicrobiia > Verrucomicrobiales > DEV007 > Arctic95D-9. The sequence continues at coordinate 14,006 of JAGRPC010000011.1, forward strand.
TGCACTTTTTCAATCATGACGACCAATACAGGCTGGGAATCGAGCATTATCGCAGGCAGTTTCAGACCAGCCTTCCCCCGGCGTCTCCCAGGCCTCTCCTTGTCGGGGAGAAAACACCGTCTTATTCCTACGTTCCCGAGGTGCCTGAGCGGATTCATCGCGACCTGCCCGGCGTGAAGATCGTCTGGATTTTCCGTGATCCTGTTCATCGGACTTATTCACACTACCTTCATGCCGTCAGGGCGGGTGTCGAAAAGCAGCGGTTCCCCCGAGTGATCCGAGATGAAATGGGCGGAAAACCTCGTCCGGAAGCGCTCCGCTATCTCGATCGGAGCATCTATGCCGACCAGGTGGAACGTTATCTCGAATACTTTCCAGCGGAGCGGATGCACTACATCCGTTTTGACGAGATGCTCGCAACCCCCGAAGCCGTTCTTGGCGACTTGGCCGATTTCCTGGAGGTCGACCGCTTCATCCCGCAAGAGCTTCCCCACAGCAACGAATCGCCGGAATTGAAACCAGCGTGGATTCCCTTCTACGCCTTCTCGCTTTCCCGCTTCGGACGCCGTCACAAGCTCACGAAGTTCATACTCAAGAAAGGAGCGGCGAAGCGCAAGCGCTGCCAGATCGACTCAGGGCTGGAATCCGAAATGCGGGAGTTTTTCCGGCCACACAACCGTCGCATCGAACAGCTGACCGGCTTCGACTTCTCCTCGTGGGATTGACTTTGCGTCGATGAGGCCATCTGAATCATGAAGACAAACATCATTGCCGAAGCAGGGGTCAATCACGGCGGAAGCCTTGCCGTGGCCAAGGAACTTGCCAAGGCAGCCCGGGCCGCCGGTGCCGATGCCGTGAAGATCCAGACGTTTCGCAGCGACCGGGTCGTCAGCCGCGATGCACCGAAGGCAGCCTACCAGCTCAAGTCGACCGATCCGGCAGAGTCGCAGCTCGCCATGCTCAGGAAGCTCGAGTTTCCCGAATCCGACTATCCTGAACTGCTCGCTTATTGCAACGATCTGGGGATCGAATTTCTCTCGACACCCTACAATGAGGAGGACGTGGATTTCCTCGTCGCCCTCGGGGTAAAGAGACTGAAGCTGGCCTCGATCTCGATCGCGGAACCGCACTTCATCCGCCACGCCGCGAAAACGGGATTGCCCCTCGTGATGTCGTCCGGAATGGCGACGATGGGCGAGATCGAAGAAGCCGTGCTGACGGCAAGGAGCGTCGGGAATACCGATCTCGTGATGCTGCAATGCACCACGAACTACCCCTCCTCGATCGATGACACCAACCTCCGGGCGATGATTTCGATCAGGGAAGGTCTCGGGATCCGGGTGGGATACTCGGATCATACGGAGACGGACACCGCCTGTATCGCGGCGGTGGCCCTCGGAGCCGAGGTCATCGAGAAACACCTCACTCTCGACCGGACGGCCGAAGGTCCCGACCACGCCTGTTCCTGCGACCCCGGCGAGTTCGCTTCTCTCGTCCGGGTGATCCGAGAAGCCGAACGATGCCTCGGCTCGGCGATCAAGGCTCCCACCGAGGCCGAACGCGCGAACATGACCGGCATGCGGAGAAGCCTTGTCGCGCGACGCGATTTGAAGCGCGGCGAGATCCTTTCCGAGAGCGATCTCACCCTCAGGCGCCCGGCCACCGGACTGAATCCCCGTCTCGTGGATGAAATCATCGGGCGCCCCCTCCGCAATGACATCCCCGAGGGGGCCTTCCTGAGATGGGAGGACATCGGTTCGGAATGAAGATCAAACCCCTGCATCGGGAGGACGGAGTCGAGCTGAGCCGATTGTTGGAGAAACAATCGCCGGACTACCGCGCCGACTTTCACCCCTTTCCGGACGAGGGGGCAGAGGCCATGGCAGAGCTGCTTTCTTCTGCGCGGAAGGACCGCTACCGGGCCGTAATCTTCGAGGATGAATGGGTCGCCTTCTACATGCTGCGCGGATGGGACGCGGGATTTGATCGACCCTCTTTCGGATTGCTGGTCGACGAAGCCCGCTCGGGCAGGGGAATCGGAACCCTTTGCCTGCATGCAGCGATGGCGGAATGCCGTCTGGCCGGGGCCGACTCATGCATGCTGAAAGTCGCCAGGGAAAACCTGTCGGCTCGAAAGATCTATGAGAGAGCCGGATTCAGATTCGAGTCGCTCTGCCCGGCGACCGGACACGAGATCCTGTCGATCAGATGGAAGGAAGACCCTGTTGGGTGGAAAGGTGTAGAGGGTTGAATCGAATGGGTGTTTTTGTCTCATCGGGCGCGTTCCAAGGAGTGCAAACTGTCGAGGAATTGCTGCCGGTTTGCCGCGAGCACGGCATCTTCGATGTCGAGCTCGCCAGCGGTCTCCGCGTCGTCGATCCGGCGGGTTATCTTCCCCTGATTGCGCCGCTCGGGGATGAATTCCGTTTTCTTCTCCACAATTACTTTCCCGCGCCCGATGAACCTTTTGTGTTGAACCTTGCAGACGCCGACGAGGAGAACCGGATTCGCTCGGTTCGCTTCTGCATCGACTGCATGGAAGGGACGGCGGCTCTGGGAATGCCCTTCTACAGCGTGCACGCGGGATTTGTCTCGTCGCTGCGGCCGGAGGATCTTGGAAAACCGGAGCGCCAGGGAGGCAGGATCTCCGAGGAGGACCATGTTTCAGCCCTGGATCGGTTTTCCCATTCCGTGAACGAACTCGCCGTCGAGGCCCGCCGCCTCGGAATCCGGCTTCTCCTCGAAAACAACGTGGACGCGGTGCCTCGCGAGGGATGCAGTCATCTGCTCCTCGTTTCGGGCGGGGATGTGGTCCGCTTCTTCGACGGCGGCACGCCTTCGGAGGTGGGATTGCTTCTGGACGTGGCCCATCTCAAGGTCTCGGCAACTTGCCGGGGATTCGATCCCGTCACCGCTCTGGAAATGATGGCCCCCTGGATCGGGGCCCTCCATCTCAGCGACAATGACGGGACCCGCGACAGCAACGGCCTCTGCGAATCCGACAGCTGGTTCTGGGAGCCGCTGAGCCGCTGCTGCAGCAGGGAGACGGCGGTGGTCCTGGAGGCCTACCGAATCGCGCCCGACCTGATACATGCCCAACGGGAACTGATCTCCCGGAAACTTCCCTTCGCGGTCTGACTTCTCGAACATGAGTGATTTTTCCCGCCAAACCCTCCCGCTCAGTTCAACTCTGAGACAGGTCCTTCAGCGACTCAACGAAGGCGTTTCGGGATCGGTCTTCATCGTGGATGAATCGGGACGCATGGTGGGCATGTTCACCGACGGAGACGCACGAAGGGCTGTTCTCGCCTCGGAAAGCCTGGAAGAGCCGGCATCGGGTTACATGAACACCTCCTTTACCTCGGTCTCCGAGACGATGCCTCACGAGGATCGGCTCAAATTTCTGAACGAACGTATCCGCCACGTTCCCGTCCTCGACGAACGGGGGCGTCCCGTGGATATGCTCTCCTGGGCACAACTGTGGAGGCTGCCCCTGGTCGAGCCTTCGCTTGGAGGCAACGAACTGAAATATGTGACGGAGTGCATCAAGACGAACTGGATTTCCTCCCAGGGCGCCTTCGTGAATCGCTTCGAGTCGGAATTTGCCGCCTATCACGGGATTTCCGAAGCGATCGCCGTTTCAAACGGAACGACCGCGCTCCATCTCGCCCTCGTGGCGATGGGAGTCGGCGAGGGGGACGAAGTGATCGTCCCGAGCCTGACCTTCGGAGCGACCGCGAATGCAGTGATCCACGCGGGGGCGACCCCGGTCTTCGCCGATGTGCTGGAGGGGGATTGGACGATCGATCCGGAAGATGTCCGAGGGAAACTCACAAACAGGACAAAAGCGATCCTTCCCGTCCATCTTTACGGAGTGCCCGCCCAGATGGACCTCTTGGTGGACATTGCTGACGAGCACGGCCTCATCGTTCTCGAAGACTGTGCGGAATCGTTGGGGGCCAGATTCAAGGGTGCCCTCAGCGGCACTTTCGGCCTCGCCTCTGCCTTCAGTTTTTTCGCCAACAAGACCATCACGACGGGTGAAGGCGGAATGATCCTCACCTCCGACGAGGCCCTCGCGGACAGGATCCGCCTCCTCAGGGATCACGGGATGCGTAAGGAACGCCGCTACTGGCACGAGGAAGCCGGTTACAACTATCGTATCACCAACATGCAAAGTGCCGTCGGCTGCGCTCAGATGGAGCGCCTCGACGATTTCCTCGAACATCGGAAGAAGCTCGGAGCGATCTACCGGGAGGGGCTGGGAAAACTGCCGGGGATACGCCTGCAGGAAATCGGTCCGGATCGGACGAGCTCCTTCTGGCTCTTCTCCGTCGTCCTCGGCGAGGAGGTTGCATACACCAGGGATGAGTTGATGCAGGAACTGCTCAAGGAAGGGATCGAGTCGCGCCCCGTCTTCTATCCACTGCATGTCCAACCGGCCTATCGGAAGTTCGAAGCCGGCGATTGCCCGGTCTCGGATCGAATCTCGAGCCGGGGTATCAGTCTCCCGACTTCGAACCACATGGGACTGGAGGAAGCCGAAAGAGTATGCAAGGCCGTGGCGAGCATCCTGTCTCGCGCGAAACTTCCGGAAGCGTGAGAAGACCCGATGAGATTTCTCTCCCAATGAACAAAGAAACGAAACGGCCGGCGGTAATCGCGTTCATTCCCGCGCGGGGTGGATCGAAACGTATCCCGGGCAAGAATCTCAAAGACCTCGGGGGCAAGCCGCTCCTGAGATACGCCGTCGATGCCGCCCTCGACTCGGGAGTATTTGACGAGGTCATCGTATCCTCGGACGACGCCTCCGTCGCCTCCTTGGTGGAAGGCTGGGCGGATGTCACCTTTCACCGGAGGGATCCGGCGCTGGCCGACGATTTTTCGAGGGTACCCGAAGTCGTCCATGCCTTTCTCTGCAATCTGCCGGAATCTGCCCGGCCGGAGGTCATCGGTGTCCTTCTGCCACCATGCCCTTTCCGCACGGGAACTCACGTGAGGGAAGCCTACGAAAAGTATCGAGGCGAGAACGATGGCGGCTTCCTCGTCTCGGTCACGAAGTATGAGTTCCCTCCCCAGTTCGCCCTGCGCTGGACCGACGACACCAATCGCGGACTGGAGATGGTGAGTCCGGAAGTTTATCGCACGACCACCCGAAGCCAATCCGTCGAGCCTCTCTGGCATCCGAACGGAGCCATGTATTTCTGCTCGGTCGACGCGTTCCTTGAAACCGCTTCCTTCTTTTCCGATCCGCTGACTGGATACGAAATGCGCCCCGAAGATTCGCTCGATCTGGACTGGCCGCATCAGTTCGAGATGGCGGAGATCCTGATAAAACAACGCAACTCCTGAATCGTTATGACACCCTTCCTGACCGGCCCCGTTCACCCTATTCCGATTCCCTTCAACGAGGACGAGTCGGTCGACTTTGATTCGCTTCGCTCCTACTGTGAATACCTCATCGAGGGAGGAGCGGTGAACCTGCTCGTCACCGTGGGAACAAGCCGTTTCAATCTCCTGACTCGCGAGGAGATGCGCCGGGTGAACGCCACGGTCGCTGCGGCGGGTCGGGGTCGGGTAAAGGTGATCGCCTCGGGTCCGGGACCCAACACCGGATCGACCCTCGAGAATATCGAGTTCGCCAAGGCCGCTGCCGACAGTGGCGCGGACGCTTTCATCGCGGTGTATCCGGAACGTTGGTACGGAGACGATCCACTCGTCGATTTCTTTCATCGCATTGCGGATGAGTCGGTCCTGCCGGTGTGGGTCCACGTCGTTCCGATGCGGGATGGATTCGGCGGAGTCCACGCCGTGAAAAAGTTCGAATTGCCAGCCGTCAGCCGCGTCGCCGCCCACGAGAACGTCGTCGGGGTCAAGGAGGAGAATGGAGACCGCGCCATGTTCGAGGAGATTCTCGGCGCGCTTAAAGACCAGATCGCCGTGATCGGTGCCGGAGGCGCGATGCGCCGTTTCATGAAGGATCATCCTCTTGGCTCCACGAACTATCTGGTCGGGATCGAATCTCTCATGCCGGAACTGGGGACAAGATACTTCGATGCCATGATGAAGGGGGATCTCGAGGCAGCGGAAGATCTGGCGAAAACACAGGAGGACCCCTTCTTCGAGACCGCGGTGCGCTACGGTTGGCACCGATCGCTGAAAGAATCCCTTCACATCCTCGGTCTCATGCCTCCTCACGAGCGTCGTCCCTTCACGCGGGTGGACGCGGAGGCCAGTGCGGATCTGCGAAGGATCATCGAATCCATCGGATGGAAGAAGCCATGAACACATTTGAAACTCGATTTGAAATCGGCGGTCTCACCCTCGGCAACCGGGGGGCGGCACCCATCCTGATCGCCGAGACGGCCTGCGCTCACGACGGATCGGCGGACGAGGCGATGCGCCTTGTCGATGCTTCCGTGGCGGCGGGCGCAGACATGGTGCAACTGCAGGTCTTCAGGGCGGCCGAACAGGTGCCGCCGGGCCACAAGCTGCGGGGACTGCTGGAGCGGATCGCCCTGTCGGATGACGACTGGTCGAAAGTCTTCCGACATGCCGCGGGCGGAGGCAAAGAGGTGATGGCCTTTGTCTATGACATTCCCAGCCTCGACGTCGCTCTCGCGAATGGCGTGGTGGCTCTCAAGTTGAACTCGGCGGACCTCCTCAATCGCCCTCTCCTCTCCGCATGCGCGGAGAGCGGTCTCCCGATCTTTCTCGGAACCGGTGCATCGACCCTGGAGGAGATTGCGAAATCACTGTCATGCATCTCGGAGCACGGCGGTCGCAAGGTGATTCTGATGCACGGAGTCCAGGATTTCCCTACCGCCCTGAGCGATGCCAGAATTGACCGGATCCGTCTCCTGCGTGAAACCTTCGGTCTTCCCGTTGGCTACGGCGACCACACCGATGCCACCCTCCCCATTTCGCGGATCATTGACCTCATGGCCATCGGCCTCGGGGCGCAGGTGCTGGAAAAGCACATCACGATGGATCGCTCCGAGGGAAAGCCGGACCACCAGGCCGCCCTCCATCCCGACGAATGGAAGTTGTATGCCGAAACGGTCAGGACCGCCGCCAGCGGTTTGTCGACTTCCGCACCGGTGGAACTGACCGAGGCTGACCGCCGCTACCGCCGGTTCCAGAAAAAGTTCGCGGTCGCTGCACGGACGATTTCGAAAGGCGAGGCGGTAAACGACGATTCGGTTCGCTTTCTGCGGCTCGAAGAGGATGGAGAAATCTCCGCGATCGACTTCGCAGGCATGGGCAAAGTAATCGCAAGGCGCGACCTCGCACCCTACGAGGTGATCCGGAATGCCGATCTCTGTTGCGCTGATCAGGAATGACCGTCAGGGAGAGAACCGAGGCTCTGTTTCGATTCGAAGAGACGCATCCCGTGTCCGAAACGAGATATCGGGGCATGGCCGTCTGGCCGCTCATGAGGCTTCGCTTTCTCCAGGCCATGGCGAGGGAACAAGCGGACCCCGATGCCGAAGAAACTTCCGAAAGGGTGGAAAAGCGACCCGTTCCCGGACGAGAGGAACAAAGGCGAATCCGAATGGAGCGCGAAATCGGGGATTGGGTTCGAACCGAAGCCTCGAAACTGGTATCGGGAAACGATCTTTATCTGATTCAGTCCTCAAAAGTGGTTGAAAACGAAGGGAAGCCTCCATTCCACCGGCTCTTCGATTCGCTCATCGAACTCACGGGGTCACGTGAAAATGCGCGGTTCGTCTTCTGGAACGACGGAGGGGAAGTGATCGATCCTCGGTCCCTTCTGTCCCCCTCGATTCCTTTCACGCCCCTCTTCGGGAAGATGCGTCGACTGACGCGCGATTGGATGGAACACGAGACCGACATCGTTTCGGCCCAAGCGGTAATGGAACTGGCGGAAAAATGGAATGCGGAAAACGCCTCCTTCCAGATCGACGTCGAACGCCTCGTGCAGGATTGCGAAATCCTCGTCCGATTGGTCGAAGTCTTTCAACAATTGCTGGCAATCAGGCCACGCTCCGTTTTCCTGACTTGTTACTACAGCCT
>JAGRPC010000011.1:22211-34887 GCA_020439925.1 Verrucomicrobiia bacterium
AGGATGAGGAAATGGTGGCGCCCCGAGGTGATGGATACGTATCTCGGGGGGAATCCGTGGATTGCCTATCGGGCCGATTCCAGCACCCGGGTGTCGCGAGCCCGACAAAGGGATGCCGGGGAAAGGAAGATCTGCATGATCTCGATGCAGTCTTCCGAACTGGACGAGTTCGTGATCGACACGATCAAGCGACGAACGGACTTAAAGTGGTGGTTTCGACTCCATCCCCGGCACTTCGGTGATCTCGAAAAGTTCCGGTCTCGATGCGAGACGACTTTTGGAACGAAAGTTTCCTGGGAGGTCGACCAGGCTTCCACTTCCGACCTCTACGATCTCTTCGCCGAAGTGGACGTCCATCTCACGGGTTGGTCAACCACGGCCCACGAAGCCATCCACTTCGGGGTGCCCACCGTACTGATTCACCCTAATGGAAAGTCTGCCATGGGCGAAGCTATTGCCGCCGGGGTCTTCGGTTACGCGGAAGATTCAGACACGCTGAGCGGACTCATCGACTCTCCTCCTTTTCGAACCGATATCGAACCGCTCATGAGGGCGGATCGAAGGGAGCTGAACAGGGTCTTCAACCAACTGGTGGGACCCTCAAAGTCCGCCCTGATGCGATGAAAGGCGTTTCACATGCGAGATCCGGTGCGGGGACGCCCCCGGTCCTGATCACGATGTTCAACCGTCCCGATCACGCCGCGAGCGTACTGGAGGCGGTCGCCGCGCGGAAACCCAAGAGGCTCTTCCTTGCCGTAGACGGACCGAGGGAAGGGGTGCCGGGCGACTTGGCTGGAGTCGAAGCCTGCCGGTCCCTCGTCTCGCGAGTCGATTGGGATTGTGAAGTTCACACCCGGTTCCGCGAAAGCAATCTCGGATGCCGGCGAGGAATGATTGACGGGGTAAGCTGGTTTTTCGGAGTGGTGGAGAGCGGCGTCGTCCTCGAAGACGACTGCCTCCCCGAAGACGGGATGCTCGATTACTGCGGAAGGGCGATCGAGGCCTATCGGGAAGAAAGAAGGGTGATCCAGATCAGCGGCTTCGCTCACGAAAAGAGACGCCTAAATCGAGCCTACTTCCTGCCTCTCGCAAGTTCCTGGGGTTGGGCGACCTGGAGGGACCGTTGGGAGGAGTATCTGGAAAATCACGAGGAGATCGCCCTGAAAATCCTCGCCGACCCCGGACTGTGCGAGGCTTTTGATCTAGGCGGAACCTATCGTTACTCGAAGATGCTCCAAAGGAGCCTCGCGGGAGAGATCAGCTCATGGGCGGTCTTCTTCCAGGCCTTCGTTTTCTGGCAGAAGGGAATCGTCCTTTATCCGCCCTCCTCCCTGATTCAGAATATCGGATTCGATGGCAGCGGCGCCCATTGCGGTGAACGCAAAGCGAACGAAGAATGCCCCTGCCCTGCCAGAAATTCGAGCATTCGCCTTCCCCGTCGGGCCGCGATCTCGAACTGGATGCTCAAGCGAGTCAAAAAGCGCATCCGTCGACGCTGAACGCGGTCGACGCGTCAAATTGAGACAACAGAACAGAACAGATTACCCAAGTCAGAAAATGAAGTGGTGGCCGAAAAAAAAGAAAACACGCAATCCGGAGAACTCAAAACGGCGCAAGGCCCAGCAGGAGGCGAAGACGATGGCTCCCGGCGAACAGGATCTGGACCTCTACTGGGACCCGAAAATGGCCGATCTTCTCGAGACCTGGGGGGAGGCGCATGTCTGGAGGGAAGTGAGACTCCTCTTCTGGCAGGCACAGGGAAAAGTCCTCGACATTGCCTGCGGAACGGGAAAGACGATGGAGATTCTGGGCCGTTTCCCGGCTCTTGAGATCCACGGATGCGACATCTCCGACCTGCTCATAAGGCGCGCAGCGGATCGGGGACTCGCCCCCGACCGGGTCAAGGTGGCGGACGCAACCAACCTGGAGTGCTACGAAACCGGACAGTTCCGTCACAGCTATTCGATCGGATCACTCGAGCATTTCACCGAGTCCGGAATCGATGACTTTGTCAGGGAGAGCCACCGCGTAACCACTGGATTCTCCGCGCACATGATCCCCATCTCACGGAGCGGCGAGGACGAGGGATGGATGAAAACGGTACAGAGTTTCTTCAACAACTCGGAGTCCTGGTGGCGAGCGAAGTTCGAGAAATATTACGACACCGTCGTCTTTTCCCCCTCGGGATGGGAAGACAAGATTTCCGTAGGAGTTTGGATCCTCTGCCAAAAAGGGAACTGACCATGAGGCAACTGATCAGAAAGATCCTCGGTCGAGGCACACCGAGGCCCGAAGCAAGGGCAGGGAAAACGGGGCCGAAACGCGAGCGGTCGGAGGAACCCGACGCGATGGGCGAGGGAAGCCTCATCCGCGGCCGGGTCCAACGGGAGAAGCCCGGAGGAGTGGTCCGCATCGGGCGAGACTGTCTGATCGAAGGTCTCGTGAAAACCGAGAGCGCCGAGGGAAGAATCGAGATCGGGAACAATGTCTACCTCGGCGGCGGATCCTCCCTCAGTTCCGCGAAGTCGATTCGAATCATGGACGACGTCCTGATCTCCTATCGCGTCATTGTCATGGACAGCGACAGCCACAGCGTGAGATACTCCGTCAGAAAGAAGGATCTTGCCGACTGGAAAGACAACAGCGGCCACGATTGGAGCACAACCGAATCGGGAGAGGTCGTGATCGGCAAAGGAGCTTGGCTCGGAGCGGGGAGCATGGTGCTGAAGGGGGTGACGATTGGCGAAGGTGCCATCGTCGGTGCTGGAAGTGTCGTTACCAAGGATGTTCCCGCTTGGACGATTGTGGCCGGCAATCCGGCTCGGAAGATTCGCGAACTGGGCGAAGACGAGCGCTGAGAGCAAATGATCACCTGGGAAGAAGCCGTCGAGAAGTTGCGACAGGATCCCGATCAACGGGAACTGGTTCTCTCTTGTTACTATGACGACCCGCTCGCGGGAGCTGCGAGACGTTTCGAAGAAAGCGAAGAATGGGCTGCCGTGCGTGAGTTATTGCCTCCGCCGGGGCGGGTTCTCGACATCGGGGCAGGGCGCGGCATTTCATCGGCGGCGTTCTCTTCTTCGGGATGGATGGTTACCGCCCTGGAACCGGATCCGGGCAACCTCGTCGGAGGTGGAGCGATTCGCGCTCTCGCGGAGTCGTCCGGCCGCCCGATTGAGGTCGTCGAAGACTGGGGTGAATCGCTCCCCTTCCCGGACGAATCCTTTGATCTCGTCTACGGCCGGGCGGTTTTCCACCATGCCCGCGACCTCGATGCCTTCTGCACCGAAGCCTGCCGAGTCTTGAAGCCCGGAGGAAAAGTGCTGATGACAAGAGAGCATGTTTTGTCCCGGGAGGAAGATCTCGATCAGTTTCTCAACGCCCATCCCCTTCATCGTCTCTATGGAGGAGAAGCCGCTTACACACTGGATCGATACACCCGGGCGCTCGAATCGGGAGGACTCTCCCCTGTCCGGGTCATCGGACCCAAATCGAGTCCCATCAATTTCTTTCCGGAAACCAGCAAGAACATCCGTGCGGCATTGCGTTTGCGCATGTCAAAGCGGATCGGCCGGATTCGGGGGATCCTGAATGGATGGCGCCGAAAGGCGCTTGTCGAGGAAGCTCTTCTCTGGGAGGAAAAAATGAAGGTTCCGGGCCGCCTCTACACTTTTCTCGCCGAGAAGCCTCTCCGCTCATGAAGAGAATCCTCATTACCGGTGCTTCCGGATTCATCGGAGAAGCTCTCGCTGTCGAGGGAGTTTCGCGAGGTCACTCGGTGTTCGCGATCGGTGCGGAGCCGGACGGGAACGCCTGCGTGATCGACGGAGCCGCCGAGACCGTGGCACTTCGCCTTCCTTCCACGGAGATCGCCCCCCTCTTGGCAGCGTGGCGTCCGGATGTCCTCTTTCACTGTGCAGGGAGCGCCTTCCCCGCGCAGTCCGTGAACGATCCAAGCCGCGATTTCCAAAGTTCCGTACCGGTCCTCCACAATCTGCTCGAAGCGGTGCGAACCCATGCGCCGAATGCGCATCTCATCTACCTTTCCAGCGCCGCTGTCTACGGGAAGCCTTACATTCTCCCGACTCCCGAGAGTCTCGAACCGGCCCCGCTATCTCCCTACGGCTTTCACAAATGGCTCGGAGAGATCCTTTGCCGCGAATATTCTGACGTCTACGGGATCAAGACATCGGTCGCCCGGATTTTTTCGGCCTTCGGACCCGGGCTCGAGCGCCAGATTATCTGGGACGCCATCGGCAAGTTCCGTCGCGAGAAGTCCCCCGTATTCTTTGGAACGGGAATGGAATCCCGTGATTTCATCTACATTGATGACCTTGTCCGGGCCCTCTTCCGAATGGCCGAACTCGAGAGCAGTTCACACTCCGTGATCAACGTTGCCTCGGGCGAGGGAAACCGCATCTCCGAGGTCATCGCCATGGTGGCCGAAAGGATGGGGGTGAAGGATGGATCTTGGAGTTTCTCGGGAATTGAATCGCCCGGAATTCCACCGGCCATGATTGCCGATATCACGAAGCTCTGCATGATCGGCTCTCGGCCGGAGTGTTCCTTTCTCGAAGGAATTGAGAGGACGGTGGACTGGGCGCTCCGGAAGGGCGCCTGACGGGGCGCTTCCGGAATCATTGGTGTCGAATCAAACTGTTCTGCCATGTTTTTGTCAAAGAATCCGGGCATTGTCTTCGTGCACATTTACAAGAATGCCGGCACCAGTATCCGAAGGTCCCTGTTGCGTGCAGGAATTCCCGATCAGTCCGGTGACTTTGGATTGCCGAATCACGCCACCGCCTCCGAAATCATCGCAGGCATCGGTCAAGATGAGTTCCGGCAAAGGCTTTCATTCGCGGTGGTGAGGAACCCCTGGGATTGGCAGGTTTCTCTCTACCGATACGTTCTCGAAAAACCGAATCATCACCAGCATGAGATGATCCGGGGGTTCGGCGACTTTGAAACCTACATCGATTGGCGTTGTCGCGAGGAGGTCAGACTGCAGAAGAGCTTCGTCACGGACGACTCCGGATCCATCCTCGTCGACCGGATCCTGAAGTTTGAGAACCTCGGCGAGGAGTTCGCGAAGTTGTGCGACGAACTCGATGTCCGGGTGGATCTCCCGCACCTGAATGCATCCAGGCGAGGCCAATGGCAAGACTGCTATGACGAGAGAACTTTCCAGCTGATCAAACGGACCTTTGCCGCGGACATCGATATGTTCGGTTACGGCGACTGTCGTTTGCCGGCGGCATAACCCCCTTAAAACCGTTCCCTTGAAAAGACTGACACTGCTGATTCGACCAAACCCCGATGATTCATGGATCGGAGGTGCCATCTACTTCCGCAACCTGATCAACTCAATTCGACTCGCGGCCGATGTGGAGAGGTGGCAGGTCGAACTCGTGATCGTGTATGAGGATCGCAATCATCTTCCCTCCGTCGACCGTCTCCTGCCTGCCGATTTGAAACGGATCTTCGTTTCGGATTTCGAAGACATTGAATTGAACCGGAACGAGAGAAGCGCCTTGAACGATGTTCCTCCTGGACCGGAACGCCGCAATCTTCGCCGGACATTCATCTACGGGAGAATCATCGAGTCGGTCAATGGTGACTTGATCTTCCCCTATTTCCCCGCGGGAAACCATCGGCTTCCCTGTGCGGTCGTTTCCTGGGTGCCCGATTTACAACATGTCAGACTTCCCGAGTTCTTTGACCAGCAGGAGATCGACATACGCGACCGCAAATATTCGGCCGCTGCCCATCTCTCCGACGCCATTGTGCTCAGCAGCGAAAGCGCGAGAAGGGATTTCCATGAAAAGTATTCCGATTACAAGACCCGGCTATCTATACTCCGGTTTTACACTCTCCCGGAGGTGCGCTGGTATGAGATCGACCACCGGGACGTGATACGGCGATTCGGATTGCCGGACACCTACTTCGTCGTTTCAAATCAGTTCTGGGCTCACAAGAATCACAAGGTCGTCGTCGAAGCGCTGAAGATCCTCGATTCCCGCGGGATCAAACCCTTCGTCGTCTGCACGGGAGGAGTTTCCGACAATCGCCGTACCGGGGTCATCGACGGATTCCTCCAACAGATCTGCGAGTCGGGCCTCTGGGACAGGTTCAGAATCCTCGGCCAGCTCCCGAGAATCGAGCAGATTCAGGTCCTGAGGGGAGCTAGGGCGATCATCCAGCCGTCGCTGTTCGAAGGCTGGAGCACCGTTTTGGAGGATTGCCGCACCCTCGGACAGGAGGTTGTCGCCAGCCGCCTCGATGTCCATGTTGAACAGGGTGTCCCGGGAACTCGGTTCTTCGATCCGATGAATCCGGGCGAGCTTGCGGAACAAATCGAAGATTGCATGAACACGCCCCGTCCTTTCTCCGTGGAAAGAGAGGCTGAAGCACGTGCCATGGCGGAAAAGCGCGCCATTGAATGCGGGAAGAACTTTCTTGCCCTCGCCGCGGAATTGGACGCCAGGAAGATGAAATGAGTCGACAAGGCCTCATGTTTGGGCAAAAGACCCCAAATCAATCCGGGATCCCCCTGATGACCCGGGCGGGTGCGGAAGATCGGAGGATGGCATAATCCAAAGAAGAATGTTTTGCAGATGAAGGTTTCCATTGTCATTCCTACCTACAATTGCGCCGACCTTCTGGTAACGACCTTGAGGTCGATCCAGATGGGTGGACACGACGATGTGGAGGTCGTCGTGATGGACGGCGGGAGCACCGACCATATTTCGAAGGTCGTCGCCGATTTCGGGGACCTCGTCTCGGTATTCGTGAGCGAACCCGACGACGGCCAATACGACGCGATCAACAAGGGAATGGCACGCACGACGGGTGATATCCTTTGCTGGATCAATTCGGGAGACTTCTTTCTGCCCGGGGCCGTCGCCAACGCGGTTTCGGTGTTTTCCAAACACAGGGAAGTCAGATGGCTCGCAGGGAGACCCTGTGTGGCCGAAGGGGGAGCGCTTCGACGCCAGGGCAATTTCGAGGTGGTGGTATCAAACCTCGAGATCCGATACGGACTTTGCTGCGGGGGGGCAACCGGGTTCCTTCAACAGGAGGGCATGTTCTGGGATCGTGCCCTGTGGACGGAAACGGGTGGTCTGGACACTCGCTATCGTCTTGCCGCCGATTTCGAATTATGGACCCGGTTTGCGAAAGCGACGGAATTGACCAGGATGACAATCCCGTCGGCTGCATTTTCTTACCACGACACGAACCGCTCTATCGTGGAGAAAAAGTCTTACATGGAGGAAGTTGCCACCGCTATCTCCCGGTTTTCAAAAGAGGAGATACGGATACGCCGGCGCCTGCGCCCGCTTCCGTTCCTGATGCGGGTGATACGGAAGATTCCCATCGTGAAACCCGTTTCCCGTTTCATTCTCCAAAGGTCGAGCAAACTGTCGGTGCTCGTGGTCTCCTGGCGCAAGAACCGGGAGGGCGGCTTCACT
Source organism: Verrucomicrobiia bacterium (assembly GCA_020439925.1). Lineage (GTDB taxonomy): Bacteria > Verrucomicrobiota > Verrucomicrobiia > Verrucomicrobiales > DEV007 > Arctic95D-9. Next base: position 29,681 of record JAGRPC010000011.1, read on the forward strand.
CTTGAAGCGAACCGGCGGGTATGCTGGATTAGATAACCTCAAAAGAACAAGGCACCATGTTAGTAAGTCATCGCAAAAAATTCATTTACACCAAGACGGCGAAAACCGCGGGCACTTCGGTGGAGTCCTATTTCGAGCAATACTGCATGCCGGAGGGGGAATGGACGCCGGAACACAACCGCGAAGTCCATGTTTCGGACGCGGGGATCATCGGCTTTCGCGGAGCGAACCGTCCCAAGGAAACGGAGTGGTTCAATCACATGCCCGCCAAAAGGATCAAAGCACAGGTGGGAGACGAAATATGGAACAGTTACTTCAAGTTCTGCGTGGTGCGCGATCCCTTCGACAAGGCAGTCTCCGCTTTCTATCATTTCTACAAGTCACGTGAGAGCGCCGGGGTGAAACCGGAATACAAATCGCTGAAGCAAAGGGTCCTCGGATTCTTCAAGAAGGAAGCAAAATTTGACACGATCCAGGAAGAGTTCGAACACTGGCTGAAATCGGGCGGCATGGTGGTCGATCGTGACAAGTACACGATCGACGGCGAGTTCTGCGTCGACGAGGTGATCCGCTACGAGAATCTCCAGGGCGACATGGAGAAAGTCTGCCTGCGCATCGGAGTGGATTGGGACCCTGACCGTCTCCCGGAATTCAAAAAGGGAATCCGCGACGACAAGGTCGGCCTTTCCGAAATCTACACCGCCAAATCGGCGAAGATCATCTCGGATCTCTACGCCTACGAACTGGACCGCTTCGGCTACAAGGCCCCGATCTGAAGTGCACTCCCCCGGAACCCGGGTTCCCTAAAAAAAATGAGCGGACAGTTCGGCTCCCCCCTGATGCGCTTCCTGCGCCGACTGAAGGCGCGTTTCACCGAGCGTGAAGGTACGCGTGGTTACCAGCGCCGCCTCGAGCGCGAAACCCGTCGCGTCGCCCGGACCTTCGCCGGCGAACTTCAGCCGGTCCTTATCCACACCTATGGGAAAGTCGGTTCGACGGCGATCCAGACCGTCATCAACAAGCTGCCCGGTTTCGGCTCTTTCCAGACTCATTTCATCTCCGAGGAAGGGGTGAACCTCGCTCGCGCCATCCACCAGGATCATGACCGTGATCCGATTCACCTGAAGGTGGGAGAAGCCTTGCGCCGGGCCATGGAGGAATATCCCGACAAGGTCGTGAGAGTCATCACCCTCGTGCGCGATCCCGTGGCGCGGGCCGTCTCAAACCTGTTCGAGAACCCCGTCCTGCTCCTCGGCGAAGGCGGGGGAGATCTTCGCAAGATGCCGGTCGAACAGGTCGTCGAAATTGCCGCCGAGCAACTCCGTTCCAGCATCGACTACACAGAGGGCTGGTTCGATCGTGAACTGAGCCAGCTCTTCGGCTTCGAATTCTTCTCCGAACCCTTCGACCGGGAGTCCGGTTTCCAGATCTTGAAGAAGGGTCGAGTCCATCTGCTTTCCGGAAAACTCGAATTGCTTTCCAACAACGGGGGACGCTATCTCGGCGACTTCCTCGGACTCTCCGCACCGCTCGACATTCCCCGCCGCCGGGCACGCGAATCCACCGGGGAAGCCTCTCTCTACGATCAGGTTCGCAAATCGCTGAAACTGCCGGCCGGGGTCCTCGACGAGGTCTACTCGAGCCGCGTTTGCCGGCATTTCTACACCCCGGAGGAGCTCGAGGGTTTCCGCAAGCTCTGGCAGGCCTGAGCCTCCCCTTCCCGGTCCGCGTCCGTCGCTGTGGTCCGGATCCCCCCTTTCCCATGACCGTTCATGTCGTGGTCCCGACCTTTCGCGAGAGTCACTTGGTCGGTCCTTTTCTCGAACGCTGGTCGAGCGTCAAGTCCACGCCCCTTCGCTTGCACATGGTCAACGGGAATCCCGGTGACGAGACGAGTGAACTGATTCGCGAATGGTCCACTCGCCTGGACGTGACCGAGCACGCGGGGCATCCGGGACTCTACTGGACGGGACTGGTTGCTCTCGGTCTTCGACACGTTTCGGAGATTGCCGGTGGCGAGGACGTGTTCCTTCTCACCAACATCGATGTGCGCCCTCTGGGCGATCCTCTCGCCGCCATCTTTGCCGCTGTGCCGGACTGGAGACGCCACCAGGTCGCCATTCCCGTGGCCTGGGCCTCGGGACGGGTGACGTCCTCGGCCGTGGTGGTGCGCTCGTGGGCACTTTCGCTGAACCGCCACCTAGGGGAAGGACAACCAATCGGGGAACTGCCGGAAAACGCGATCCTTCCCGCGACCTATCTTCCGACGCGGTTCCTCCTCGTCCCGGTGAAGGCCCTCCATGAAGGAATCTTTCCCGACGAAACCCGGCTGCCCCACTACTGCGCGGATTACGAGTACACCAACCGACTTCGGCTCCGCGGTTACGATCCGTTATTCTTTACCGGAGCGAGCGCGTCGCTCGATGAGGAAAACACCGGGTTCGACACCTATCTTTGCCACACCACCCTCCGGGCACGCATCGCTCGTGCCTGGGATATCAAGTGCCCCTACAATTTCCGCTACCGCTTCCGTTTCGTGCGGCTCGTTTACCCGACGGCGGCCTTTCTTCCCGGGCTTCTCAGCCATTTCGCCAAAATCTTCCTCGAAATCGCCTTCGGCGGTCGCAAGCTCCAGGGCTTGAGGAAATCATGATCCGCGACTTCGGACACCGGCCATGAGCGATCCTGTTCCCCTCGTTTCGATTGTCGTCCCCTGCTACAACGGGGAGACCTTCATCGGCGCGACCCTCGATGCGGTTATCACACAGACCTTCCCGGATTGGGAATGCATCGTCGTCGACGACGCCTCGCGCGACGGCAGCGCCGATGTCATCGCACGCTACGCGGCCCTGGATTCGAGGATCCGTCCGGTTTTTCAGGAGAAGAACGGAGGTGCCGCAGCCGCCCGCAATGCCGCGCTCGCCGCGGTGAGGGGACGCTACCTCGCCTTCCTCGACGCCGACGATTACTGGTTGCCGGAAAAACTCGAGAAACAGGTCGCCTTCATCCGGAACACCGGCGCGGCGATCACGCACACCTCCTACCGTTTCATCGACGAAGCGGGAGATTTCCGCCCCGGAGGCGTGCGGGCTTCGGACTGCGTCGATCTCCGGACTTACATGCGAAACACCGAGATCGGCATGTCGACCTCGCTCCTTGACCGCGAACAGATCGGTGAAATCGCCTTCCGCGACATCCGGCTCTGCCAGGACACCCACCTCTGGCTGGTCCTTCTGCGCCGAGGTTTCATTTCCCGGGGCCTGCCGGAAGCCCTCGTCCACTACCGGGTACGAGAAGGCCAGATCAGCGGTTCGAAACTGGCGATGGCTCGCCAGGTCTACGCGCTCTACCGCGAGATCGACGAGGTGGGGCTCTTCTCCCAACTCGCCGGCTTCGCCTCCTATGCTCTCAACGGATTCCGGAAGCGCCTCTTCGCCCCGGAGTAATTCTTCTCATCAGCCATGAGGGTACTTGTCACGGGAGGAAACGGTTTTGTCGGGTCGAAGCTCGTAGAGAGGCTTGCGATCGCCGGACACGAGGTCGTCGCGACGGTGCGGCATCCCTTCGAGGGGATGGATCCGAACCGGTGTATCGTCCTCGCGGAGGAAGCGTCTTTTTCGCCGCTCCTCGACGGCATCGACGCCGTCGTCCACACGGCGGGAGTCGCTCACCGTCCTGCCGCGACGGAGGAAGACTATAGCCAAGGCAATCGTGACCTGACCACTCGTCTTGCCGCGGAAGTCGCCAACTCCGGAGTGAGAGTGATGATCCACCTCAGCAGCATCGCCGCCCGAGAAGCGGCCAGCGCGGAGGGACGACGTCCCGCGAGCTACGGGCTATCGAAACTGGCCGCGGAACCTGCCGTCATCTCCCTCTCCGAGGCAGGCAAGCTCGGGGTGAATCTTCGCCCACCCCTCATCTACGGTCCGGGAGCTCCGGGGAACTGGGGTCGGCTCGTGAGGCTCGCGCGCCTTCCGCTTCCCCTGCCCTTTGCCTCGGTCAAAAACCGCCGTTCCTATCTCGCCCTTGATCATCTCATCGAAGCCATCCTCGCCGTGATCGCGAAAGTGGACCAGCCCGCATTGAGCGGCACCTACGAGATCGCCGACCGCGAATCCCCCTCCCTCGCCGAGGTCGTCAAGGCTGTGAGAAAGGGTCTCTCGCGCCGCCCCGGCCTTATCCCCTTCCCTCCCGCCCTTCTCGAGAGCGGACTGCGTCTCGCCGGCCGGGAAGCCATGTCCGAGGGACTCTTCGGCGACCTCCTTCTTGACGCCACCCCCTTCGAATCGGCCTTCACCTGGAGACCGTCCCTTCCCACTCTCGAGGCCATGGAGGCCTCCCTTGCCTGATTCCGATGCGCCTCTTTTTCGAACGTCTCGTCGCTTTCCTCGGGCTGCTTGCGGCCTCACCTTTCCTTGCCGTCTCGGTCATCCTGATCCGTCTCGATTCCCCCGGGGCCGCTCTTTTCCGCCAGGAGCGGGTCGGTATCGGCAAAACCCCTTTCACCTGCCTGAAATTGCGAACCATGGCGTCGGGAACGAAACAGGCCGGCACTCACGAGATCAGTGCGGCCTCCGTAACCCGTATTGGTCGACTCCTGCGGGCGACCAAGCTCGATGAGATCCCGCAGCTCTGGAATGTGGTGAGGGGCGAAATGGCCTTTGTCGGTCCCCGCCCCTGTCTGCCCTCCCAGACCGAACTTGTCAGGGAACGCGAAATTCGGGGAGTCTACGAGGTGCTCCCGGGCATCACGGGACTGGGGCAGGTCCGCGGGATCGACATGTCCGACCCCGTGCGCCTCGCCGAGGTCGATGGGGAATACGTTCGAAACCGTTCTCTCCCTCTCGATCTGCGTCTCGCCCTCCAGACGGTCTGCGGAGGTGGCTCTGGAGATAGGGTGAAATCAAGGTGACAGCGGCGCGGCTTGCGTTTACCTGTTTCCCTCCCGGGCGGATACCCTCGGAACCGGGAGTGGACGGTACCTGAGCGATGCGATTCCTCGCCAGATTTTTTCTCGAAAGCACCGCCTTCAGGCGGTGTTTGGCTTTTCTCTTCCATATCGCCGGGATTGCGGGCTCCTATTATGCCGCCCACCTCATCCGCTTCGACTCCGAGATCCCGGAAAAACACTGGGACAGTTTCCACCGTACCTTCTGGGTCGTCCTCGCCGCCTACCTCTCGTGCATTGTCATTTTCGGGCTCTATCG
>JAGRPC010000171.1:0-242 GCA_020439925.1 Verrucomicrobiia bacterium
CAGGGTTGCCCCGCGGCACCGGATCGCCCTCGGTCGAGTAGGGATTTCCTCCGGGATGGACGGCGAGATCGAGCGGCGCATCGGTGTCACGCACCGCGAGAGTGAGGGGCAGGGTGGGGCGAGACTGCAGGAGTTCTGTCAGATGAGTTTCGAGTTTGGTCAGGGCGTCGAGGTCAGACTGGGAAAGGAAAAACCGGGTTTCCTCAGGCGTCGGCGCGCCAAGAGCTTCCCGCCAGCGGTGA
>JAGRPC010000171.1:266-894 GCA_020439925.1 Verrucomicrobiia bacterium
CTTTCACAAGGATGATCCGGTCGAGAGTCGGGAAGGGCTCGTTGCGTCCTGCCTTGAAGCGGATGAAGCGTCGTCCCGATGGCTGCTCGCCTAGAGCGACGGTGTCCCAGCGAAAGTGATCCGGCGTTTCCCCGTGGGTCGCTTCGCCGAGGGCCCGTCCCTCGATGACCTTGCCCTCAATCTCGAGTTCGACCGGAGCAGGATCGGTTGCCGCGTAGCGAACGAGCAGGGTGTAGTTCCCCGGGTCGGGGAGAACGAGGCGGTAACGCACCCAGGGTTCGAGGGCGCGGCGCAGGGCGATCGCTTCCCCCCCGTTAGGCAGGGAGATCGTCTTGAGGTCCTTCTGCCCGTCGAAGTTTTCCGCTTCAAAGTCGATGACCGTCCCGGAGATCGCGGTGATGGGGCGCGGCGAGACCTTCTTCCGGGCCTCGGTCAGGAAGCGAAGTCGTTCCACTCGGAGTGCAGCGATCTGGCGATCGATGGCTTCCACTGTTTTTACCTCCGTTTCCGGGGCGAGGGGGCGCAGGGCCCGTGGGCGCCCATCCTTCCATTCGTCGGCAAAGTGCGAGGTGATCTCGGTGCTGCGGAAGATCCCAGCGAGGGCGTAATAGTCGCGGATCGAGATGGG
>JAGRPC010000171.1:905-7797 GCA_020439925.1 Verrucomicrobiia bacterium
GCGCAGGCGAAATCCATCGCCAGGAAGGCCCGGGTCGTCGTCGAGATCTGTTCGTCGACGATGTCGAGCCTCAGTTTGTTGGGGTCGGTGCATTCGTCGAACCACTGCCCGATGGACAGGAAGGCCGGCGCGACGAGGTGTTCCTGGCGGGCGAGTTCGGGCTCGCCTTCGGGACGCAGCAGATCACCGGCAAGCTGTTCGGTAAGGAAACGATCGTAGGGTTTGTCCTCGTTGAAACTTCGCACGACATAGTCGCGGTAGGGTTCAGCGAGGTCGATTGCGGCCACTCCCGGCACCTTGATGGTTCCCTGGACATAGCGGGCCACATCGAGCCAGTGTCGGCCCCAGCGTTCACCGTAGTGGGGAGAGGCGAGGAGTCGGTCGATCTCTTGCTTAATTTCGCCTGGGTCGGTGGTTTTCAGTTTCGAATTTCGGATTTCTTCCCTCGTTGGCGGCAGGCCGGTGAGGTCGAGGGTCATCCGGCGGAGGAGCGTGAGCGGATCGGCCGAATCGTTCCGGGCGAGACCGGCCGCGACCAGCTTTGCCTCGATGAAAGCATCGATCGGGTTGCCTTCGGACGGTGGAGCGGGACGCACGAGCGGTTTGAGAGACCAGGTTTCATCCGCAAGCAACGGCGTGGTCACAAGAAACAAGAGGGCAAGGCCTCCGATGAGCCCGGTTTTGTGCCGTTCTCGCGTATGGCTTGATGGAGTCACTTGAAAAGGCTTTGAAAAACTTGAACGTGGGTCCGTGCGATGCGCCCCAAGGGATTGGACAGGCGGGAAGGGTGATGGTTCATTACTCCGACGTCTCTAACCCTCTCCTGACAGGGTTTGGTCCTGGAACTGACCCGGTTGCATTGAGACGATAGATTACACTCATGGCCACGACTTATCACCTTCCCGGCGTCAATCCGTGTTTTGTTACTCATAATCTCGCCCTCGGAGGCGCTCAAACGGCGGTCTTGCGCTACATCATGGCCCTGCCCGAATGGGTGCGTGACCGGACCACGCTGTATTCGCAGTCGGACGACATGCCGCTGCTGGATGCGGCCGAGCGGAGCGGATTTTCCTGCGGAATGGTGACGCGCGAGGCGCCCGTCAATCCTTCTTCCTGGTTCCTGAGTTACGGAGACCTTTCCGGCCTGCCCCAACGCCCGACCTCTCTCGTGCTTCATTCTTGGGACGACGCCGGTTGGCGCTTCATCAACCGTGCCTACGACTCGCTCCATGGAATGACGGTCGCCGGGGTTTCGCAAAAGGTTCTCGACCGCTATGCGGGCTGGGCGAAAGAAAAGAGTCACCGTGTCGTCGGAGTCTTGACGCCTCCCGTCTCCGAGTTTGCCTCGGTGAAAGGTCAGTACGATCCCAAGGGCCGCCTTGTGGTCGGCTGGATGGGACGTCCGCTTGAGTCGAAGGGAATCCTTTCCCTGCCATACCTCCTTGCCGAGGAACCTCGCATGGTGATCCGCGCCTGGACCGGTTCCGACACCGCCGGTCTTGCCTATACCCAGCGTGTTCAGGCCGAGACGCTCGCCCAGGTCAAGGAACTCGCCGAAAAACTCGGGGTTTCCGACCGACTTGATTTGCGCCCGCTCGATTTCAATCCTTTCTCCTACCGTCATCGTCTCGAGGGCTGTCACGTGCTCCTCGGCAACAGCGAGAAGGAAGGATTCCTCCTCACCGCGGCCGAAGCGCTCAGCTGCGGCATTCCGGTGGTCGTGACAAAGACTTGCGGGATCGCCGATTTCATCCGGAACGGTCGCAATGGATACCTCATCGACTGGCACACCAATCCGAAGAAGCTTGCCAAGGAAGCTCATCGCGCGCTCCTCAAGGCGGCGTCCCTCTCTTCGGTCGATTGCCTCGCGTCTGCGGCCGAACTCTCCATCGGAGCCAATTACGCCAGCGCCAATGCCCGCATTCTCGCGGAGATGACCGGAACTTCGCTGAGCCATCCCGAGGCCCGCGTCACCGTCGGCCTGCGCATTCACCAGGGCACGGACGTATCCAAGCTGGACGATGCGGTGGCCAGCCTCGCCAACCAGACCTACAGGAAGTTCAAGGTGAAACTCCTTGTCGACGGGCCTTGGTCCTTTGCCGAGCCGCTGGCGGCACGCTACGGGCTGCCCCTCATCTGCACCGGCCTCTCGCCCGATATTGAGCATTGCAGTTGGCTTCACCGCCAGGCAGTGGCGGAATGCGACACCGAGTTCTACAAGCCGCTCGACTACGACGACCAGCTCATGCCGACGTATCTTGAGCGAGCCGTTCACATGATCGAGGCAAAGAAGGCCGACGTCTATGGATGTCTCCTCATGACCCACGAGAACGGTCAGATCACTCCCCGTCTTCATTGGCCGAACAAGGGGGTCGAGACCATGTTTACCGGTAATTCCGACGACAACATGCTGCCCCACTCCTCGGTTCTCCTCCGGGCGGAGATCGCCAGGAAAGCGGGGAACTACCAGGAGCGCGCCATCGGACTCGGTGCCGATGATTACCACCTGTGGTACCGGGTGCACCTCGCCGGGGGCAAGTTCTTCCGTGACGACGAGGTCCGCAACGTGGTCTATCGCATCCACGAGCAGAACTCCCTGAAGATTCGCCGTGCCCGCTTCGGGGATACGGAGAAGAAGAAGAAACAGTCGCTCCTGCAACGGGCCGCCGCTGCGGCGGGGATCACGGTCCTGGCCAGTCCGCTTTTTGGAGCGACGGCCTGTGCCGAGAAGCCCGAGGCGCCGGCACCGAAGGATCCGGGTGCCGAAAAGGCCGGGGGTGAAAAGGCGAAGGCTCCAGAGGTTTCGGGGGCCAAGCCGGGCAAGACGGATCCTCCCCACTCTTGAGGCGTTGTGGGATCGGTCGCCGGTGACGTCAAGTCACCCGATTTTCCGCCATTAGGAACTCTTGCCAGCGGGCAGGAGAGGAGTTCTTGGTGTTCTGGCGGTTTGACGAACTTGTCGGATTGCTCCGTATCCTCTTGATCGTTTGCTACAGGACCACGATTGAAAGGCGAATTCGAGACACACGTCCGCAGCGGAGGAAGTTTCTCTAGTTTTTTCAGTAAAAGCAATGTTTATTGAAAGGCAAGGCATCCTCACCATTTTTGGAAGCCTGCTCTTTGTCGTTGCCGTACCTTTGTCGTCCATCAGTTCAAAAGATCGAAGATTTGATGAATCTCCCCATGCCTCAGACTGCGGTGGAAACTCTTTCCGTGTCAGGGGATTCTCACTCTGGAGAAGAGAAGGAGACGCTGGCTTGGGAGATCCGGGAAAAGCTCGCGGAAATTCACGGCACCCCCGCTTACCTCTATGAGGCCAGGATTCCGGCTCTTCGAGCTCGAGAACTGAAGGGAGTTTTTCCGGAAGCTCTTCCGAGCCGCCTTCTCTATTCGTTCAAGGCCAACCCGCTGCCCTCTCTTGCGGCCGTCTTGAGGGAAGCCGGGTGCGAGGCGGACCTGACTTCGCCGGGCGAAGTCCTTGCCGCGAAGGAGGCCGGATACGACCTGTCGAGGGCACTCTACGGGGGACCGGGCAAAAGCGCCGAAGAATATCTCTCCGCCCTCGATGCGGGCATCTCCCACTTTTCGGTCGAATCCAGTCTCGACCTCGAGCGGCTTTCCGAGGCAAGCGGGCAGTTGCGGAAAAGAGCAAAAGTGCTCTTGCGGGTCAACCCGCTCTCTCCTCCGCGAGCGAAACTGGCCATGTCGGGAGTGGCGAGTCAGTTCGGCTTCGAAGAGGAGGAATTGCGTCGCGAAGGAGGGAAGCTCCTCAGTCGTGTTGGAGATGGAGTTTCGATCGTCGGGATGCATCTCTACTGGGGGACGCAGATTGGAGATTCCGAGTCGCTGCTTTCCTCGTTCGAGACGACTGTAGCCCTCGCGGAAGAATTGAGCGATCGAGTCGGTTTTCCTCTGGAGATCCTCAATCTCGGGGGCGGATTTGCCTGGCCCTATGCCCACTCCGGAACCGGCCCCGATTTGATGCCGCTCAAGGAGGGGCTCTCCAGCCTGTTGGAGAGAAGTGATGCGGCGAAATCGGCCGAGTGGTGGTTTGAGTCCGGCCGTTATCTGGCTGCGTCATCCGGGACTCTCGTCGCCCGGGTGATGGAGGTGAAAGCATCGAAGGAAGGCCGTCTTTTTCTCATTCTCGACACCGGGATCCATCACCTCGGCGGGATGGCCGGGTTGGGGCGTATCCCGAGATTTTCCATCGATCTTCTCGTGCCTCAGGAGCGGAGGGCGAACGAGGTGCTTGAGATGGATGTGGTCGGGCAACTTTGTACGCCCCTCGATTGCATCGGAAAAAAGCTGCCCATCCCCCGGGTCGAACCGGGCGACCTGGTGGCGATTCCGAACGTGGGAGCCTACGGAGCGACTGCCAGTGTCGTCAACTTTCTGAGCCGCAAGGCACCGGTCGAAATCGTTCACCGGAGTGGTGAGGTCGTTGCAGTGCACCGCCTTCGCACCGGTCATGAAACCCTCTCCTGATTCCTTTTCGTCCTGACATGATGCAACAAGAACCAACTCTCGAGGCCATTGAATCGGTTGTGCGCCCCCATCTGAAGTTCGTCGGATCGACCGAAGCGATCGATGCCGAGCGCTCCCTTGGAGAAGCGGGGCTGGATTCCATGGGATCGATCGACCTGCTGCTCGACCTCGAAAAAACCTTCGGGGTCTCCATCTCCGACGACGATCTCGATGAGAATTCCTTCGAGACCCTGGAGGGAATCCGCAGGCTCGTGACCAGGTCGGCCGGTGCCTGACTTCCGGGTCACTCCCAGCGTGGAACAGGAATCACTTCCCACCCGTTCGCCGACAATTGGTTCGAAGTCTCGGCGCTGAGGTTTCCCTGAAGGATAAGCCGACGCTGGAAACTTCCCAGGTCGTCCCGGGTCGCAAAGTCGGCGACTTCGGGAGTCCAGATCACGAAGTCGATCGGTGCCGGCACCTCGACTGCACCGTCGGAAGTCAAGCCGACGGCGAGGTGGCCGTGGACGGTCCAACCGCGGTAGGGACTCTGGCGGTGTCGCCACCGGAGAAGCTTCAGGGCGTCGTCAAGGAAGTGGGCGCGCCACGCGGAATCGCAGGCGAGGATCTGCCCGACAATTTCGGTCCGACCGGGAGCGTCGCAATCCACCAGCATGTTGATCATGCTGTGCCGAACCGAGCGGGGGAGCGAGGGATTGGCGAAGAGCGCATCGATCTTCTCAACGGTCACGCCCATCGACTTCAGTGAGTTTCTGTCCCTGAAATCGAGTTCGGAAGAGGTCAGTTCATAGAGGTCTTCCGGAAGTCCCACGAACTCCGCCGCCCCCACGGCTCTCGAGGCGCCAGCCGACGCGAGGGAGACTCCGATCTTCAGCGGGAGGCCGCCGGCAAAAAAGGTCCAGGCCACTTTCTCCATCTCTTCCTGTAGTCTTGCGTTGTCGGTGTAGGGATCGATCCCGAGTTGGCGGGCACACTCGAGTTTTGCCTTGTCGAATCCGGCGACCCCCTTGATTGCCTTTCCCACTCCGCGACCGAGACCGCCGGACGGGGGCGAGGGGGATTCGTTCTGGGTTTTGTCGCCGGCCTTTCGGGCGGCGTTGCCAATGCCGGAGCCGACCTTGCTGAAAAAGTGCCCCACGGAGTGCGGAACCTGTTTCAAGGCCGCCCCCGGGTCGTCCGCGATATTTTTCACGGCGTTGACGGGGCTTTCGACCGATTTGCGGAGGCCTTCTGCAAAGAGGTCGCTTTTGCTGACGGAGACGAGTTCGGCGATGGCCTCAATCTCGGAGATTCGTCGACGCAATTCGGAAAGGCCCGAGCACTGGTAGACTCCGTAATCCGAATCGACCGTGAAATGGATGAGATAACCGTCCGCCTCCGCGTATTCGCGGACTCGGTGGTGAGGACCGGAAAGAAGAGGCGCTGGGAGAATCTCGGATGCCCGGAAATACATCGCCTTCTCGAAGGCACTCAAAGGAGGAGCGAGCGCGGCGAGACCGAGGAGAACGCTCAGAGCGAAGGAAAAGGGGCGGGAGTTCATGTAAAACGCGTCCCAAGTATTCCCTTTTTGTCGCAGATGTCGATCTTCCCGTGACGGCCGATTTATTTTCAGGTAAGCGGTGCTTGCGAAAGAGCTTTTCGGGGAGGTCGGGCGTGGCGCTCTGGGGTAGGGCTCGATGCTTGTTCTACTTCGATTCAAACTTCCAGAGGTGGCCATCGCTGCGGATGAAGAGCGATTTCCCGTCGAGTGCCGGGGTGCTCAGGATCGTCTCGCCAAGTTCAATTTCGCTGGTGACGGTTCCTTTCTCGCCCGATGTGTCCACAACCTGACCCACGCCCTGTTCGCTGAAGATGTAGATCTTGCCGTCGGCGGCAGCGACCGGGCTCCCGCTGAAGGGGCCCTTGAGCCGGATCTCCCATTTTTCCTCTCCCGACTGCCTGGTCGCGCAGGTGAGGACTCCGGCGTTGTTGATGAGATAGAGCAGGTCGGGGGTGGCGAGGATGCTGGCGGTGCCGGGACGTTGATTGCTGTGATTCCAGAGCTTGGCCGGTTCGGTACCCGGGGCACCCAGTTTCACGGCGGTGACTCCGTTGGACGGAATGTAGAGTTCGTCGCCGACCGCTGACGAGGAGGGAATGGTGGAGGCACCGCCCCTGATTTCAAAGGCGGTTGAACCGCTCGCCGGATGGATTCCGACGATACCGTTGCCCGATTGCAGGGCAACGAGGCGTTCGTCGTCCTTCTCCAGGATCGTGGGAGAGGTCCAGTTGGAGGTCTTGGGACGATCGATCTTCCAGCGGTTTGTACCGGTGAGAAGGTCGAATCCGGCGGCAAAGGATTCTGAGTCGTTCTCGATCTGGGCGACAAGCGTGTCTCCAACAACGAGTGGCGAAGAGGCCATCC
>JAGRPC010000172.1 GCA_020439925.1 Verrucomicrobiia bacterium
GACCCCTTTCACATTCGCGCGACCCTCTTTCACATTCGCGAGATCCTCTTTCCAACGGCGGCGAGGGCCGGGTGATATCGGCTAAACTGTTACTTTTTTACCCTTTTTAGATCCAGAAACGGGGCGGATCACTATTCTTTGCTCCAGCCGCTCCTGTAGATGGTGCCGTAGACCTTGTAAACTTTCCCGAAGTCAGACTTGGCGACGCTCACATCGAAGATCTTGCCGACCACGTCTCCGGTGGCCACGATCCTGACAGTGCGCCCCAGCGGCGGGATGGTGACACTCGAGCTTTTGCCCAAGTTGAGCCGCCCGGAGTTCCACGTCTTGTCCTCGAAAGAGCCGTCGCTCCTCTTCTCCTGCCAAGTCACCTCGAACTGCGCAGGGTAGCCCGCGTTGCAGAGGACCTTGACGATACCGCCGGGATAGGTCTCCTTTTCTTTGAGCATGCTTTCTTCTTCCTGACGACGGCGTTCCGCCTCCAAGTCCGGGCCGATATTGCCATCGCGAACGGTGCTCTTGATCATATAAGGTGTTTTGCGATTGGTTACGGTATAGTGTTCGATGCGGTCGTTCCCGCGGAAGACACCGTAGCGGGTCCCGACGGGTGCGGAAATGCGGACGCTTTCGCTCGCCTTCACCGCCTGGCTTCGGCCCTTGTCGAGTCGCCCCTTGGAGTAGGGCGTGATCTCGAGACGCCAAGGAGTCGTGTTGGTGAAGACGGTCACCACGTCGTTCGAGTTGTTGCCTTTTTTGCCGCCCTGCGCCCGGAGGGAATCAGTGGCGAAAAACGGTATCAAGGCGAGGAGCAGCAGGCCTGCGATGCGGAGAGATAACCTACCTGGGCAGGGGAGAGAATTGTTCATTTGTGTGATTGTGTAATAACTACTGTTTGGAATTCCCTTTTTCATCCGCTCGGCTTTGACGCTTCGCTCCTGCCTTCCGGCAGGCTATCTCCCGCCGGTCGATTCTCCCCAAACGAAGGTCTGGGGTGGGTGTGGGTTCGGGGGGAGGTAGGGGACACCGACACGGAGAATCGCCCGAATCCGGCCGCGGAGTCAACCTTTTTCAAGCGAAGCGGGACCGTTTCGCGGATCGCGAGCCCGAAAATCGGACTGTCATGGCACGGTGTTTCGCTCTCGCTCGATTTCGCTTTTGAAATCAAGCGGGCGATTCCGGATCATCGCGCGGGAGGTGCCTCAGTTCAACCCGGCGACCGCCCACTCCTCCTCGGGGAACGGATCAGGCGCTTCCAGTACGAGGCGGCGTCCATCGCCGAGTTCGAGTTGGGGAGCTTCCCAGGCTGTGTCGGCCTCGGCCCAACGATCGGGTCCGAACTCCTCGAAGTCGTCCCGCCAGATCGCATGAGGCGGTGCCTCAATGCGTTCACAGGGACAGGTCACCCCTAGGCAATCCGCGACCATGTCTATGGGGTCAGGCAACATTTCTTGACAAGCCGACAACTTCGTTCCCCCACCGACCCAGTCCACCCGCAGTAACGCCCTGGAGACGAATCGCCGGACTCGTGTCAATGACCGTCATGCTGAGAGCGTGCCACCGTGAGGTCGTTCTCCACCTCTTCCTCACCGGTTTGCAGGGCGGAGACGCCCTATCGGCCGAGCTCATCGAGAAACCCAACCTGTCCCTGTTTGGAGAGGCCCGCTCCCCGCCTCAGCCTCACCCCATCGAATAAGGATCAATATCCACGGTGACGACCACATCATCGGGAAAGGTCAGGTCCTTCATCGTCTCGCGGATATGACGGGCGAGAAGCCTGGCTCCACTCGACTTCAGGACCACCTGGAAACGCCACTGATCGTGGGACTTCACCAGCGGCGAGGGAAGCGGTTCCGTCAGGGTGATTCCCTCGGGGAGTTTCCGTTTGAGACGTCCATGGAGGGTCTTCAGCGAAAACTCGGCCCGTTCCTGGTGCACGGAGCGCGCGGTGAGAAGGGCGAGGTGGGCGAAGGGAGGATGCCGGAACCGTTCGCGGAGGGCCAACTCGTATTCGGCGAATCCCTCGAAATCGTGGTGCCTCGCAAACTGGATCGAAGGGTGGTGAGGGGTGTAGGTCTGCACGACGACCTCGCCCTCGAGTTCACCCCGCCCGGCCCGTCCCGCAACCTGTGTGAGGAGCTGGAAGGTCCGCTCTCCCGCCCGGATGTCGGGAATATGAAGACCGACATCGGCATTGAGCACCCCGACGAGGGTGACGTTGGGAAAATCGAGTCCCTTCGCGATCATCTGGGTGCCGAGGAGGATGTCGATCTTCTTCGCGCGGAAGGCATTAAGGGTGTCGCGCAGTTCGTTCTTCTTTCGCATCGAATCCGTGTCGACGCGGCAGATCTTCGCATCGGTGAAGACCTGGCGGAGGATCTCCTCGACCCGCTCGGTGCCGTATCCGGCATTGACGATGGACCGGCCCGAGCACTCCGGACACTGCCGTGGCGGGAGCTGCGAGAAACCGCAGATGTGGCAGATGAGGCGGTCTTCCTTGCGATGGACGGTGAGGGTGGTGCTGCAATGGCGGCAGTTCGCGACGTAGCCGCACTCGGGACAGAGGATGTTCCGGGCGAAACCGCGCCGGTTCAGAAAGAGGATCGTCTGCTGGCCTTTCGCGAGCCGGTCCTCCATCGCGACGCGAAGTTTGGTCGAAAGGATCGTCGGTCCCGCCTGGCTCTTGCGCCCCTCGTTGCGCATGTCGATGACGCGGATGAGGGGGAGCTTGCGGTCGTCGATGCGCAGCCGCATCGTCGCCAGCTCGTACTTGCCGGTCCTGACATTGTTCCACGTCTCGAGGGAAGGCGTGGCACTGCCGAGAACGACGGGACAATTCTCGATCTGGCCGCGGACCACGGCGATGTCGCGCGCCTGGTAGCGGGGCACGGTGTCCTGCTTGTAGGAGTTCTCGTGTTCCTCGTCCACGACGATGAGCCCGAGATTCTTCACCGGGGAAAAAATCGCGCTGCGCGCCCCGATGACGATCCGCGCCTTCTGGTCGAGCACCTTGCGCCATTCGTCGTGCCTTTCACCCTCGGAAAGGTTGCTGTGCAGAATCGCGACCTGATCCTTGATCTTCGCGAAGCGTTGTTTGAAGCGGTCCGCCGTCTGCGGAGTCAGGGCGATCTCGGGAACGAGGACGATGGCCCCTTTCCCCGATTCGATGGCGTGCTGGATGGCTTGGAGATAGACTTCCGTCTTGCCGCTTCCGGTGACTCCGTAGAGAAGAAGGGGACGACTCTTCTCCCCGGATTCGAGACGCGCCGCCGAAGCCCGGATCTGGTCGAGCGCTGCCGACTGCTCTTCGTTGAGCGCAAGGGGCGGCGACTCGACGTAGTCGACCTGCTCGAGGGGATCCCGGTTCACAATCCGGTCGGCGACCTTCACGAAACCTCGCTCCTCGAGGGCTTTCACCGAGGAGCGGGGAAAACCGAGATCGCCGGTGAGACGCTGCAGGGCGCAGGGGCCTTTCGACAGGAGTCGCATCACTTCGCGCTGGCGCTCCTGCCTCCCGTTGAAGGTGGCGAGGAGGGCCTCGTCGACCGTGACGATCGCCTCGACACATTTCTCCGTCTTCCGCTTTTCCTCATCACCCCTCGAGGGCTTGGGGAGCATGGTTCGAATGACGGTTTCGATCGGTGCCAGGTAGAAGGCGGCGATCCACTCGGCCAGCCGCATCAATCCCGGGGTGAGGAAAGGATCGTCGGATACCGTTCCCAGGATGGGTTTGAGGGCGTAGCCGAGATTCGCCGTATCGATCCACTCCACGCCCGTCACCGTGCCGACGGCACTGCGGTTCCGCAGCGGCACACGCACGCGCTGCCCGGGAGTGACGGCGACGGACTCAGGCGCCAGATAGGTGAAAGTCAGGTCGTTCGTCGCCCCGTCGATGAGGACTTTGACTGACCGTTCCTCCGCCATGCTCCTGTCCTCCTCAAACGGCGGATCTCAGCCGGTAAAGAAACGTTTCGCCTTCTCGAAAAAGCTTTCCCCGACGGGATGATTCTTGTCGGTGACCGTGCCGGCGAACTCGCGGAGGAGACGCTCCTGGTCCTTGGTGAGTTTCACGGGCACCTCGACCTGCACGTTGACGAGGAGGTCCCCCTTCCGGCCTGTCTGCAGATCGGGAATCCCCTTTTCACGAAGACGGAAGGAGGTGTTCGTCTGCGT
Source organism: Verrucomicrobiia bacterium (assembly GCA_020439925.1). Taxonomy (GTDB): domain Bacteria; phylum Verrucomicrobiota; class Verrucomicrobiia; order Verrucomicrobiales; family DEV007; genus Arctic95D-9. Next base: position 4,171 of record JAGRPC010000172.1, read on the forward strand.
TCCGGGAGTGATCTTCACCGAAGCCTGGCCGTTCAGCGTCGGCACGAGAAGCTCTCCGCCAAGCGCGGCGAGAGTGAAGGGCAGAGGCACCTGACAGTAGAGATCGGCACCGTCGCGCTCGAACACCTCGTGCTCCTTGACGTGGACCACCACGTAGAGATCACCCGGAGTCCCACCCTGCTGACCGGCATCCCCGTGTCCGACCGAACGCAGGCGGCCGCCATCGATCATGCCGGGAGGAATCTTCAACTTGATACGGCTACTGCCCTGGGCGCGTCCCTCGCCGGAACAGTCCCGGCAGGGGTTGGAGATCGTCTCACCGACTCCTCCGCAGGCAGGGCACGGCTGCTGCACCTGGAAAAAACCACGGCTCGTAATGACCTGACCCACGCCGCCACAGGTCGAGCAGGTCCGAGCATCGGCTCTTCCTCCGTCCGCTCCCGACCCGGAACAGCTCTCGCAGGAAACGAGCCGCTCGATCTTCAGCTCCTTCTCAACACCCTCGGAGGCTTCCTCGAGGGTGATCTGCAGGTCGTAGCGCAAGTCCGAACCCCGTTTGCGCCGCTCGGCACGGGCGGCACGACTGCCGCCGCCCCCGAAAAACTCCTCGAAGATGCTTCCTCCACCGCCGCCTCCTCCGAAGACTTCACGGAAGATGTCGAAGGGATCGACCCCGCGGCCTCCGGCGGCGGGTCCGGTGCCGTTGCTGAAGGCCCGGTGACCGTAACGGTCGTAGGCGGCACGCTTCTGATCGTCGGTCAGGACCTCGTAGGCTTCGCCGATTTCTTTGAACTTGTCCTCGGCATCCTTGTCATCCGGATTCTTGTCGGGATGGTACTGCATCGCAAGACGCCGGTAAGACTTCTTGATCTCGCCCGCGGACGCGTCACGAGAGACCTCCAGCACTTCGTAGTAGCAGCGTTTTTCCATGCCTCTGGGATGACTCAGGCGATCGTGTCGGGACCCGAGGAAACGACGACGTTGGCCGCTCGAAGGACACGATCCTTGAGCCGGTATCCACGACGCAGCGTGTAAATGATATGGCCCTCGGGTATCTCGGCATGAGGTTCCTGCTTGAGTGCCTCGTGGACGTTCGGATCGAAGGCGACCCCATCCGAGGGAATGATCTCAACGCCTTGTTCGGAGAGGAAATCGTCGAGCTGCTTCCTTACCATGGCCATGCCCTGGAGAATGATGGAAGCGCTGCCATCGGAAGACTCGGCGGCCTTCAAGCCCATCTCGAAGTTGTCGATGACCGGAAGGAGCTGTTCGAGCAGTCCGCGGTTGGCATACTGGATCGCCTCGAGCTTTTCACGGGCCATCCGCTTGCGGTAATTGTCGAGATCGGCGGTAGCCCGTGCGGCGGCATCCTTCCATTTCTCGAGTTCCACGAGTGGATTCGTCTCCGCTGCCTCGTCGGCAGCTGTCGCGGGGCTTTCCACGGCGGGGGGAACTTCCGTCCCCCCGGTTTCCGTTCCGGTCTCCTCCGCTTCGAAATGCGGGTTTTCGTCTGTGCTGGTCATTCCTTGGCGGGTATCGCGTCGCGGGACCCATGTGGCCCCGGTCAGGACGCGAGCCGGGACTATTCACCTTTTCTCGATGGCAATCAAGGTGATGTCGTCGCTTTGAGGCGCCCCTCCGGAAAAGAGCTTCACTTCCTCGGTGATGCGGTTCACGAGATCCTGCGAGGTTTTTCCATGATGCTCCTCGACCAGGCGGGAGAGCCTCTCGACACCAAACTCGTCACCGTCGGCATTCTCACACTCGATGACCCCGTCGGTGTAGAGCAGGAGAATGTCTCCGGCCTCCATGCGGAAACGGTAGTCCTTGACGGACCGTTTGAAGACGGGCCCCTCGTCGATTCCAGCGGCCAGGCCGGGCGTCTCGATAATTTCGCACTGGCCGGTCTCCTTCCGGAAGAGGATCGGCGGCTCGTGTCCCGCCCGGGCCATCGTCACCTCGTTCGAACCCCGCTCCAGAATGAGGTAGAGAAGGCTCACGAACATGTCCTCCCGAATGTCCGGAAAAATGGAGTGGTTCACCGAGTGGAGCACCGATGCCGGCGAGAGGTTCTCCGGCGCACGGCTGCGCAGGTTGGAACGGCACATCGCCATGATGAGCGAAGCCGCGATTCCCTTGCCACAGACGTCACCAATGGCGATGCCAAAGCGATCCTCGTCGACTCTCACATAATCGTAGTAGTCGCCGCTGACGTGGCGGGCGGCCTTGTATTCCGCCGCCACCTCATAATCGATCAGCTCGGGAGCCTGTCGCGGCAGGAGGACTCGCTGGATTTCGCTCGCCTGGGTCAGCTCGCGCTCGAAACGACGCTTTTCCGCCGCATCGGCGTGGGCGATGGCACTGCCGAGGGCAAAGGCGCTCTGTTCGGCGATGCTTCCAAAAACTTCCTCGTCGTTGCGGGTGAAAGGATCTCCACCTTTACGCGTCACGATCAATACCCCCACCGCCCGTCTCGCGTAGACGAGGGGAATGGCGAGAAGCCGGATGCCTTCGAGAAACCGGGAGTCCGGGCTACCTCCGGAAAAATCTTCGTGCCGGATGAGGTCGGGCACGTGGAACAGGCCTCCCTCGCGCATGACGCGCCCCACGAACGACTGTCCCGGGAGGAGGGATGAGAGCCGGATGTAGCTGCGATACTGGCTTTCCGCCTCTCCCCGGTTCGGATTGGAGAGGATCTCGTCGGGCACGGGTAGAACCGGAGATGTCTGCGCCGACTGGAATGTCGGAACGAGGCGGTTGGTTTCCCCATCGAGGACGTAAAGCACACCGGCATCGGCGCCGACGACGTCGGCGACTCCCTCGACGATGTAGCGGTGCATGTTTGCGGGGCTGGGGTCATCCTGGAGCTTCTCCCCGAGGCCATGGAGAAAGTCGAACATGCGCCGCTCCTCGACCTCGATGGCATCCCGCTCCCTCGAAAGCCGCGCCACCGCGAGCCCCTGTTTCCGCCAGATCCAGAAGCCGGCGGAAATCGCCAGGACCAACAGGACGGCATACACGAAATGTTCCATGGTGGCCGCCCCGCAGAATCTTACTTTTTGGCAGTCTGCGCCTCGGCCTCGAGCTCCTGCCGGAGAAATTCGACCACGTCGCAAAAGCGGCCCCGGTTTTCCTCGTTGGCGGCAATGAGAGCCTCGTGCGCCTCGAGGACAAATTCGGCGTGCTCGATGCGATCGAGAGGGCCGTGGCAGGGAGGCATTCCGAGATTCGCGTCGACCAGCTCGCGCTCCTGCTGCCAGCGGTTTCCTTCGGAATCGATGCTGATGCAGCCATCAAGCCCGAGCTTGCGGATCGACTTGGCGTTGCGTTCGCCGGGATTGATCACGTCGACGATGCCGCAGGAATCCTCCTCGGTGACCCGCTTCGCGAGACGATAAAGCATTCCGATGAAGGTCGAGTCGATTCCCCGGCAATCCGCGAGGTCCACCACAAAACGGCGCCACCCCTTGTCCAGGCGACCGTAGAGAAAGTCCTTGATGCAGGCGGCGTTCTCGTGATTCGCCGACCCGTTCACTTTCACCCAGGCCACCGAGCCCAGGCAGCCGACTCGTATGGATTCTTCCGCGCTCACGAAACGATGGATTTTCCCCCGCTGGACTTCCGCGCCCCGGACTGCTCTCGGGCTTCCTCCTCCCGCGGGGCTGACCCGCTGGTTTCGGAAGGGGTGACATCAGTCGACTGACTCATGCGAAATTCGCGTTGGGCGTCACTGCCAGAGGTAGGACTTGTATTCAGCAACAACGACGCCGTTCTCAATGATCGAGGCACGCCACTGGGTGACTTTGCCATTCTTGTGATAATCGTCCCCCCTCACCTCGAACTTCGTCGTGTTCTGCCGCTTCGGCGAAACCACTTCGACTTCCTTGGTGTGAATCTGGAGGCCGGTACTGCCCTGACGATACTCGAAACGCACCGTCACCGGATTGCGGGTCTCGGTCTTCCAGAAGATCGTGAAATAGTTACCGTAGAGTTCGCGCCTCTCCGCGGCATCGACCGCACCGTAGAGGTGGCGACGTTGCTCGAACTCGATCATCGCATCTTCGGTCTTCACGATCGGACCGCTCTGAAGATGGTAAGGATTGACCTTGGTGATAGCCACGGGACCTGAGCCGGTCGTCGTGCAACCGCCAAGGAATCCGCAGATTCCCAAAAGCAACAAATTCGTCAATCCCGCTCTCATGCGTGGGTGTGAGCGATTAGCTTTCGCCCGCTTCGATGCCTTGTCACGTGGAAAGTGGCAGGCTTCCGGAAACTTAAGCTCGATTTTCGCGAAGGGAAAACGAAAAGCGATTCATTCCGCTCCATCTGCCGCCCCCGCCTTCTCTCGTGCCTTCACCCGATCCCAGGCTGCGTCGAGTTCCGCCAGCCCCGCTTCGCCGACCAACACCCCGCGGCCCCTGAGATCGTCTTCGAGACTCCGGAAACGCCGCACGAACTTGCGGTTCGCCTCGTCGAGGAGCGTCTCGGCTTCAAACCCCGCCTTTCGGGCCAGGTTCACCACGGCAAAAAGGAGATCGCCGATTTCCCTGCCAACTTCCCCGGCGTCATCGGAGTCGATGGCGGAGGCGACTTCCCCGACCTCTTCCCGAACTTTGTCGAGGACAGGCGGCAGTTCGTCCCAGTCAAATCCGACACTTG
>JAGRPC010000173.1 GCA_020439925.1 Verrucomicrobiia bacterium
CACACAGCTCAGCCATAAGATCTAGCCCAAGAGATGATGCGCCCGCCAATAATCGCATTCCTCACTCTGATGGTCGCCACGCTCTTCGCTGAAGAGCCAGCGACGGGCTTCTCGTCGCTTTGGAGGGTTCCAGATCTCTCACCACAGCTAACCGGCGAAGAAGTCTCGAAGGTTTTTACGCCATGGGCGGAGCGAGTGAAGAAGGGATCCGTTGGATGGGCGCCTGATTCGGTAGCAATTCTTTCTGCCGCACGAACTGAACTTGGATCGGAGCTTACCATGGTAACAGGGATCACGTTGTATTCCTTGTATCCGGTCGAAGGTCAAAACCGCCAACAAACTGAATCCAGGCGGACCGATGACTCTGAAATGACTCCGACATTCCATGATTACCCAATCCTTGGCCAGGTGAAGATTGCTGATGCCGCTCAAGCCAATCGCTGGGTTGATTTTCTTCGGGACCAGATCATACCTGGAGGATTTTTCGCGTGTGACTTCAAGCCGCGACATGGATTTCGGCTATCGACAACCAAAGGCGATATTGACATTCTCATGTGTTACAGTTGCGACCAACTCGCGTTCTTTGGAGGTTCGAATATTGATCAAAAGCACAACCCCATCTTCTCGTCTGCGACCAAAGAGATTCTAAATCATTTGTTCGACAAACTTGAGATCAAACGAGATGAACCAACAAAGAGACGGGGCTAACTAGGCGGCGCATCGAACGGGCTAAAGCCCGTCCGATGGCCTTGAACGTTCGCTCAAGAATGATGAAGACAGCAGCAATCTCATTTGGGGCTGCTTTGGCGCTACTCTCCATTTACGCCACTGCCTTCCTCAACCGGACACAATTAGAAAGAATTCTTCCTTCGGATTGGTATGGGTCATTTGAAATCATATTTCGACCTGCTGAGTTGATTCGGCAAAAAATTGACCATCACCGCATCGTGAAGGAGTGGCGAGTGCATAAGGGAACTTGGGTTGCGACATATCCCGACGATTTTCAGGGGACTTTCGAGGTAGTTGAGTTCGAGTCGGGTCGCTTCCAAATCCGTTCTGCGGATCAAACTCACTTCGTCGAAGATGTCGGAAGTGAGTTACTTCTCGACCCAGGAGGTGGGGCCTTGCTTGTCTCTGAAACTCACTCGACCCAGATCCTCCCGCCCAACGGTTTTCTCTTTATGAGAGTCTTCACGCTCCCGTTAGATGGCCGACCTCCCGTAGAATACGTGTTCGAACGCAGTGGGAACGGCCGGAGCGAGCAAGCCGCGAAAGGGAAGGGCTTGCAGTCCTCCCCTGCGCTTTAACGTTTGCCTAAAAGAAACGAAATGCAGGAGCGGAGGAAATCGTCATTAACAGCGCTCGGAAAAACTATTCTGATTATCGGGGTAGCGTCGTGTTTCTTCACTGTTCTAAACGGCTTCTCAAGCGACCAAACAATTGGAATCTTGCTTCTTGAGCCAATTTACGGAGAGCAACCTTCGCATCAAGAATCTTCTTCCGCAGGTGACCTCTCAATTGAGAGAGTCGCCGTTGTTCCAATCTTTGCGAGGAACTCCGAAGAAGGAGTGAAGATTTTCACGCCAAACTTGGAGGGTAAGAGTTCACCTGTCCCCTTACATATTGAGGATCAAAGTGACTCAAAGGAACCATTGAAAACATCAGTTGCCGAACTGAAGAGTTCAAACTTGAAACCTCTATTCCCCATTAGCATTTATCAATCGGCGAGCTTTCAGTCCGGCCTAAAAGTAATATCTCTCAGACCGCGCGCTTTAGTCACCGGAAAAGATACCGAGGACGATATCGCGGTCATAGCTTTCACCGCCAGAGAATTTGCGGCGCTTCTTTCGCGTGACGAAGTTTTTCCACCCCCTTTTGAGGACGGCCGAATCGATTCGAATGAGCAGGCATTGAGACAGTTGGCATCCCGCATACAGACAGCCCCGAACGCTGATGATTTTCGCGATTTATGTTCTGTAGTACTGCGCGATTTCGTGGGAATGAAAATCTCAGACTTAGAGTTCGACCCCAAGAGGATGCGCATCACATTCAATATTCCGAGTGCGAACCCTGAGCTTGAGATCGGATTGTTTCTCAGCTTCTTTGAGCCGATTGGTAGTCCGAGTCTGCCCAACAAGACGAGTCACTCAAGTCCTGACCGCACTGAGTCGAAATGACTTTTCTGATTCGCCAGCATATCCCACAATCAACCCGCGCTCTCCGTCAGGGCTGAGTGCTCTTGAACGTTCGGCAAAACATGAAAATTGCTCGCCTTGTCACAATCATCTTTGGATCTCTCGGTTCCGTAGCGTTCGGCGCAACTCTTTTTGGACTCACGCCCGGGTTTTACTCTACCGGCGATCCTGGATTGGACCTCTTGGAGCATTACAGAAATAAGGCAAGTGTTCAAATCTATCTATCATGGGACACCGGGATATCTCTTGGCGACGAAACGGACATCACGTTGGAACAGCTCAGGGGCGCCGTGAAAAAGACCAAAGGAAGAGCTCTTGCGTCCGTCCTTCTTCATAAGAACTATACCAACAAGTCGCTGCACCTTCGGGTAGAGGAGCTTTTGATAGAAGAGGGATTCGATGCCGTCCTAACTACCGGAGCTCACTCTAGTGGAGCATACCTAGAACGCTACACAATCAAAGCCGAACAAGCCGCGACAGGGAAGGGCTTGCAGCCCTCCCCTGCGCTTTGACGTATGGCGCGCTCACTCTCAATCGTAAGTCTGCTATTCTGCTTCACCACCGCTATCGCTGATTCGGGCGGACCTTATGTCGGCGTTCCTGACCTCAAGCCCTCCGAGGCACCTCCAACGTTCGCCATCCCAAACGAAAGCAAGCCGCTAAAATTCTTCCTTACGAACATCCCAGAACTCCGCTGGAACAAGCAACTCAACGAACCGGACTCTTACACCTGGAAAGCCTGCACTGAGCATCATGCCTCTATTACGTCTCTCGGCCACGTTGGCGGTCATCAGGTTCTGTGCGTCCGCTACATCTCCAATCGCCGACTTGATCAAGGACTCGACTACGCAGACATGCTTCTACTGCTCGCACGCAGTCACGACACTGGCCCAGCGCCCACGCTTTGCTCGCCCATCTTCTATACCAGCACCAGCGCCAGCGTTTACAACCACACAGCCGCAGATTACCCCGCTGAACGGGCTGGCGCTGTTGTCGTCACGCGCTACTACGACGGCACAGGAGCATTCCGAGACCACATCTACATTCGCGCAGCCGAGCAAGGCTTCGAGCGATTCACACCAGAAGAGCCAACGAAATGACGGGCACGTTCAAGACTGAAGCGCAACGTCAACCGGGTTTTCGAAGCGTTCCGCCGGAGTCCTGAAGCCGTGACTCTTTCCTCCCCCCCATGACCCCCAAGCAAACCGCGGCGAGTTACGACCTCCTTGCGGAACGCTGGCTGGAACCGGGCCTCGATCGCAACGGGATCGCGGCGCACGAGCGGGCGCTCGCTTTCCGACCGGACGGGGGCCGGGCGCTGGACGTGGGTTGCGGGTGCAGCGGGCGTTTTCTCCGTCTCCTCGAGGGGCGCGGTTACGAGGTCGAGGGGCTCGATCTCTCGGCGCGGATGATCGCGCTGGCGAGGGCCCGTTTCCCGGGCCGGACCTTTCACGAGGCGGACATCTGCGGGTGGGAACCTCCGGGAGACTACGACTTCATCACGGCGTGGGACAGCATCTGGCACGTCCCGCTCGCGGCGGCGGAGGGGGTGTTGCAGAAGCTTTGCGGAGCCCTGCGTCCGGGCGGGGTCCTCATCTGGACGACGGCGGGGCTGGACGGTCCGGCGGAGAAGACGGATGCCTCGATGGGCGCGCCGGTCTACTACGGGGTCCCGGGCCTGCCGCGAACGCTGGAGCTGGTCGCGGACGCGGGCTGCGTCTGTCGTCACCTCGAATACGATCAATACCCGGAAAAGCATGTCTACCTGATCGCCCAGAAGCCCGATCCGGCGGCGGCGGTCGATGAGGAATGACGAGGCGGCGGCGGGTCCGGGATCGCCGGACTCCCCGGATGACGGGCCGCATTGTTTCTTCCCAAGGAAGGGGATTTCGGCGAGAGTGGCGCCGATGAGCCCCCGCCCGCGTTTCCCTTTCCTCGTCTCTTCCCTCGTCTTTTTTCTCCTCCCGTTCCTCGCTCAGGTCGAGGCGGTGTCCGCCGACCGGCCGAACGTGCTCTGGATCACGGCGGAGGATCTCAGTCCGGTGCTGGGCTGTTACGGCGATCCCGACGCGGACACGCCGAATCTCGACGCCTTCGCGAAGGAGGCGGTGCGTTACACGCGGGCGTTTTCCGCGGCGCCGGTCTGTTCGCCCTCGCGCTCGACGCTGATCACGGGGATGTGGGCGCCGAGCCTGGGCACGAGCCAGATGCGCTCGACCTTTCCCCTTCCGACGGAGGTGAAGGGATTTCCCACCTACCTGCGCGAGGCGGGCTACTTCACGGCGAACCACGTGAAGACGGATTACAACACGAGCGACGAGACGCGGCTGATCAAGGAATCGTGGAACGAGAGCAGCCCCACGGCGCACTGGCGGAGCCAGGCCCGCGGCGCGGACCAGCCCTTCTTCTCGGTGATCAACCACATGGTGACGCACCAGTCGCGCACGATGGTGTGGCCCTACGAGGTCTTCCAGCGTGAGGTGCAGGCGAAGCTGGACCCCTCGCGTCATCACGATCCGGCGAAGATCGTGGTGCCGCCCTACTATCCGGACACGCCGGTGGTGCGCCGCGAGCTGGCGCGTTTCCACGACTGTGCCTCGGTGCTCGACGACGAGGTGGGCGCGATCCTGAAGCAGCTCGAGGAGGACGGTCTCGCCGACGACACGATCGTCTTTTTCTACTCGGATCACGGTTCGGGGATGCCGCGCCACAAGCGGCTCCTCCACGACACGGGGATGCGGGTGCCGCTGATGATCCGCTTCCCGGAGAAATACCGTCACCTCGCCCCGGCCGCTCCGGGGGAAACGGTGGACCGGCTCGTCACCTTCGCCGATTTCGCCCCGACGGTGCTGGCGCTGGCCGGGGTCGCGGTGCCGGAGGCGATGCAGGGCGAGGTCTTCCTCGGTCCCGAGGCGACTCCGGAGCCGGAGTACATCTACGGCTTCCGCGACCGGGTCGACGAGGCCTTCGACTTTTCCCGTTCGGTCCGCAGCGGGCGTTATCTCTACATCCGCAACTACCTCCCGCGACTCTCCTGGGCGCAGCCGAGCGTCTACTCGGACCTCGGCGCGATCCAGCAGGAGATCGCCCGCCACGCCGCGGAGCATGCGGACGAGCTGACGGGACCGCAGCGGGCCTACGTGACGTCGCCGCGCCCGATCGAGGAATTCTACGACGTTGAGGCGGACCCGCTGAACATCGTGAACCTGCTCGAAGGAAAACCCACCCCGGATCAGCAGGCCGCGCTCGAGGCGCACCGCACCGCCTTCGTCAAAAAGCGCATGGAGATTCTCGACCTCGGTCCGGTGCCTGAATCGATCATGGTGGGTTACATCTATGACGAGAATCGTCCCCTGCGTGAAATCACCCTCGGCCTCACCGATCACCGGCCCGATCTCGAGACGATCTGGGCGGCGGCGGACCTCGTCGGCACGGCGGAGCGGGCCGATCTCCTCGAGCGGGTCCACGACGGGGATGCCACGGTGCGTTTCTGGGCCATCCTCGCCCTGCGCCAGGCCTACCCGCGCGATGTCGAACTGGTGGAGAGCCTCTACGATTCCATCGACGACGTCGACACGGCGGTGCGGATCGAGGCGGCGGCGTGGATGGCGGACCTCTCCGAAAAACATCGCTACGAGGCGGTGCAGGTGATCGGTCGCGAGCTGATCAGCGACGAGTGGTGGACGGCCCTGCGCGCCTGCCGCGCGGTCGAGGAACTCGGGGAAAAGGCCTTGGCCCTGATGCCGGTGATGGAGACGCTCTACGCCCGCCACCGCTTCGCCGAGGGCGACGGCTCGCTCTACCTCGCCTTTTCCTCGGGGGTCTTTCTCAAGAAGATGGGCATGCCGACCCAGCCTTGGGATTTCTCCCCGAAACCCTGAGGCCCGGGTTGACCCGGTTTGGACAGGTCATTTCGTCCCGCATTGAGGCCGTTGACCACGGGCGCGGGAGTCGCGACCCTTGCTCCCTGTCGCCCTCGAAACGCATGAAAGCTCTCTTCGCCCTCCTCCTCGCCCTGGCCGCGGGGTCCCTTTCCGCCCGTGCCGACTGGACCGAATTCCGCGGGCCGAACCGCGACGGCGTGGTCGACTCGGACCTGCCGCTGAAGTGGAGCGAGACGGAGAACGTGAAATGGAAGAAGGAGATCCACGGCCTCGGCTGGTCGACGCCCCTCGTTCTGGAGGGCAGGGTCTGGATCACGACGGCAACGCCAAAGGGGCACGAGATGTCCATCCTCTGTCTCGACGAGGCGAGCGGGGAGGTCCTCCTCGACCGGGTCTTCATCACGAACGACAATCCCGAGCCGCTCGCCAACAACCTGAACACCTACGCCTCGCCGACGGGGGTGCTCGAGCCGGGCCGCGCCTGGTTCAGCTTCGGGAGCTACGGCACGATCTGTCTCGACACGAAGTCTTTCGAAACCGTCTGGCAGCGCCGCGACCTCACCTGCAGCCACTGGCGGGGGCCCGCCTCGTCACTCGCGATGTGGGAGGACACCCTCATCCTCACGATGGAAGGGGCCGACCAGCAGTATTTCACCGCCCTCGACAAAAACACCGGCGCGACCCGGTGGCGGCGCGACCGGTCGACGGCCTACAACGACGAGAAGGACGGCATCCCCGCGAACAGCGGCGACATGCGCAAGTCCTATAGCACGCCGATCTTCGTGCCGGTGGGCGACACCGTGCAGATGATCGTGAACGGGGCGAAGGCCTGCTGGGCCTACGATATGAAGAGCGGCGAGGAAATCTGGCACGTTCCCTACGAGACGCACTCGCCCTCCTCGCGCTGCGTTTACACAAAGGAGACGGGCATGGTCTACATCAACACCGGTCTCGGCAAGGCGGAGATCTGGGCGATCCGTCTGGAACCGGGGATGAAGGGCAACGTGAAGGATTCCCACGTCGCCTGGACCTTCTTCCAGCGCACCCCGAAGCGTTCCTCGCCGGTGGTCGTGAACGGGCTCCTCTTCATGGCCAACGACGGAGTCCTCAGCTGTGTCGATGCGCGCACCGGGAAGGTGCAGTGGGCGGAGCGTGCCGGGGGTGAATACTCGGCTTCGCTCCTCGCGACGAAGGACCGGGTCTACGCCTTCGACGAGGAGGGGCTCTGCACCGTGGTGAAGGCGGCGGCGACCTTCGAGGTGCTGGCCGAGAACCACCTCGAGACCGGCTTCATGGCCTCGCCGTCGGTGAGTGGAACGGATCTGCTCCTCCGCACGAAGTCCCACCTTTACCGGGTGGGCAAGTGACAGGGCTGTCGGTTGCGCAAGGGCGGTGCACCCTGTAGTCTGGAGGGTGGCCATTCCGTTCCGTGGTCTGTCCCTGCGCGATGTCCCATGACCCCCTCCCAACCCGGCAAACGCTGCTGATCCGGCTCCGCGATGCGGGGGATCAGCAGGCCTGGGAGGAGTTCGTGGAGATCTACACGCCGCTGGTTTTCCGATACTGCCGGAAACGCGAACTGGGCGAGGCCGACGTGGCGGACATCGTCCAGGAAGTGATGCGATCGGTGTCCCTGGCGATGGGGAATTTCTCCTACGATCCGGCAAAGGGCCGCTTCAAGGCCTGGCTTTTCACGGCCACGCGTCATGCGGTGTCGAAGCACTGGAGGAAACAACAGCGCCAGCCGGTTCAGGCATCCGGGACCGCCCTGCTGAACTGGATCGAGGCGGCGCCCGGGGACGCGGATCTGGATGAATGGGAGCAGGACTATCGCCGCAGGCTCCTCTCCTGGGCGATGGAAAAGGTGAAGCCGGAATTCGGCGAGCGGATCTGGAAGGCCTTCGCGATGACCGCGCTCGAGGACCGGTCTCCGGAGGAAGTGGCGGCGGAAACTGGGATGACAAAAAACGCCGTCAACATCGCCAAATTTCGCGTGGTGCGCCGGCTCCGCGAGAAGGCGAATTCGGTCGGAGACGAGGAGTGGGAACGCGATTGGATGAACTCGGCGAAAAGAACCGGAAATCCCTGACGGCCGGATGGCTAAAACAGGGGAAAGAACGATGCGCGGTGACCCGGACGACAACACGATGCAGGCTTGGCTCGAGGGCCGTTTGTCCGAGGAAGAGGCTCGCCGCCTCGAGAACGCGTTTCCTGAACTGACGGAACCGGAATTCACCGCGGAGGTGGAGGCGGACCTGGGTCTACTGAAAGGGTTGTCGGATGAAGGAGATCCGGTGGTGGGGGAAATGATTTCCCGGCTGAAGAGCGGTCTGCCCTGCGAGGACTTCGTTCCCCGCGTGAATGCGTGGAAGGAGATCGTGGAGGACGGCGGTCGGCCGGGTTCGCTCGGGATGCTGGGGCGATACGAGGTGATCGAAGTGATTGCCACGGGCGGGATGGCGGTGGTCCTCAAGGGCTACGATTCGGCTTTGCACCGTTTCGCCGCGCTGAAGGTGCTGAGTCCGGAGATGGCGGCCAACGCCTCGGCCCGTGAGCGTTTCCTGCGGGAGGCGAGGGCCGCCGCGCTGCTGGAACACGAAAACATCCTCCCGGTCTATGAGGTGCATGACGCCGACACCCCCTGGTTTGCGATGCGATACGTGGCGGGTCCGACCTTGCGCAACCGCCTCGAACGAGGAGATGCGTTCATCCAGGGGGTTCTCGAGGGGATTGCGCTGCAGGTCACGGCGGCGCTCGAGGCCGCCCATGCCCGCGGTATCGTCCATCGCGATATCAAGCCGGAGAACGTCTTGTTCGAAGAGGGGGAAGAACGCCTGTGGATCTGTGATTTCGGGATCGCCCGGTGTGCCGACGACCCGGCCCTGACCTATCCCGGGGCGATTGCCGGAACGCCCCTCTTCATGTCCCCCGAGCAGGCCGCCGGCAGGGAGGTGGACCTGCGAAGCGACTATTATTCCCTCGGTGCGGTGCTCTATCTCTGCACTACCGGCAAACAGGTCGTGACGGGCACCACGACCGCTGCGGTTCTTGCGAGCCTGCAGGGCGAGGACTTTCTTTCTGCCTGCGCACGGGAACTGCGCGACTCGCCCGCGTGGTGGAGGGCGCTGCTCCTGGATCTCCTGGAGCCCGATCCCGATCTCCGCCTTTCCTCTCCGGAGACCCTCCGAACGGCGATCGAGGAAAAAGCCTATCGCGGTCGACGTGGCGGACCCGGCAGAGGAGTGCGGCGACGTCGTCTCGTGGCTGGGACAATCCTTTCCACCCTCCTTTTCGCGGGTCTGGCGCAACTGCCGTCGGTGAAGGACGGCGTCAATCGGATCACAGGCACGCTTCGGGGCGAAGGGTTTTCCATTGCGAACCGCTACGGTGTGTATCCCGATCTCGGATCGGCCCTGAGAGGATCGGCGCCCGGAGACGTGATCCTGCTGTCGGAAGGGGTCACGGTGCCGGTGGACGATCTGGAAATCGCCGAGGGGCATCCCCTGACCTTGCGCGCGCGCGGAGGCGGAGGGAATGGTCGACCGGTCCTGACCACGGAGCGCAAGGGTGGAGCGGGGATCAAGGCGAAAGCGGAGCTCTCCATGAGCGGGGTGGATTTTCTCCTGAATCCGGAGAGAGGGGGAGCCGGGATCCTGATCTACGACGGCGTCGGAGGAACGCTCGAGAACTGCCGCTTTTTTTCCGATCGGACCGTGGAGGACCGTTATCGCGACACGAAGTCCCGGGCTCTCGAAGTCTGGAACGGTGCCTCCGTCGATCTGAAGGCCTGCCGGTTCGAGGTGTCCGAGACCAATGCGATCACGCTCAGCGGCGGATCGGGTTCGATTGCGATCGACGACTGCTTCATCCGCGCCTTCTTCGCGGTCAACCTCATCGCCGACGGAACGTCGAACGATCCCTATGTGGTCGAGGTGAAGGAATCGGAGATCGTGGCGGAGTGTTTTGTGAAGACCTCCACCGGCGAAGTCCCGCTCGCGGAGGTTCGGCATGAGAATTGCCGTTTTGACCTCGGCCTGTCGCTCTGCTGGTTTCAAACCGAAGATCTGGAGGGCGTGCTGGAGAGATTTCACCTGCACTCCGCCGGATCGCCGGCTGCCTTCAAAAACGCTTCCGTCAGGGTAGGCGAGCGCGGCAACCGGCTCGCGGAACTCATGATTCTCGACCCGGCGATCTTTTCCGCGGTTCCCGGGGAACGGATCGGCTTCCTTCTAAACGAGGCCACTGGCGAACGATACCGCGGGTTGGCCGAGGCGGTGGCGGCGGCGAAACCCGGAGAGGATCTGAGCGTGTCCGGAACGATCGTCGTGCCGGATGAGGTGCGCACGAGAGAGGGGGAACGCTTCGTTCTAAAAGGGATTGAGGGATCGCGCCCGACGCTGGTCGCGGGAAGGGCAAGGGGGCATGCGCTCTTTCTCCGGGGACCCTCGGAGATCAGCGGAATTCGATTTGCGAAACACGAACCGCAGCCGGACACCCTCCCGATGCTTGGGGCCCTCGTCCCCGAAGGGGTGTGTGTGATCGAGAACTGTCTCTTCGACGCCCTTGCCCCGGCGGGAAATGAACCTCCGGCCGGGGTGGGTCTGGGGATCTCCGATATGGCGTCGGCGGAGATAAAGGGATGCGTCTTTCGCTGTGGGACGGGAATCTTTGCGGGTTCAGTTCCAGAAACGGAAGCGAGAAGTGAGGTTCACGTCACCGACAGTCTGTTCCTCGGAGGAACCGCCTTTCGATTTTTTCTCGGAAGCGCGGGAGCGGAGATGAACATGCATACCGAACGGACCCTGTTTCTCACCCGTCACTTCCTCAGGCTCGAATCGTCCGGCAGCGAATCCCCTTTGCGCATCAAGATGGAATCCTCTGCCCTTGATATCTCGCAGTCCTATTTTCACTTCGGCCCGGGGATTTCGATGGAAAACCCGCTCCAGCTTCGGTTTGCGGGCGTCGGAAACCGTTACCGTTCCGGAGTGCCCGTCATCGAGGGCGGGGAGGCGGGGAACGATTTCAGGGATTTCCTGCGGACACTGCCGGATTCAGGCGGATGGAGCGGTGAACCCTTGTCGGTTGGGGGACAGGAACGTGCGGGGAAGCTCCTGGACCTCGATGACCTGACACCGGAGAGAGTCGGGCCGGAGTTCGACGGAATTCTCCGGGAATGGAAGAAGTTGGAGCAACTCCGATAAAACGTTCGTTTTTCTGAAATCGATCCGGGCGAGGCGGCTAACTCGGATCATGAAAAGGTTTTTCCTGCTCCTGATCGTGACTTCGTTTTTTGGCGCTCTTGAAGGCGGCGAATTGGAGGTCGTTTCACGGCCTCCCGGGGGAGGCGAGGCAAACAATCGGAGTGACAATTACGTGCGGGTTTCGCGCGACGGACGTTTCGTCGTGTTCTATTCGACGGCCACCAATCTCGTTACCGGCGACACCAACGGCAGGGGCGACCTTTTTGTCGCCGATCGTGTCGCCGGGACCATCACGCTGGTGTCCGTCTCCACTGACGAGATACAACACGTGAACTCGGTCGGGAGGTTCGATCTTTCCGGGAATGGACGCTTTGTGGCGTTTGAATGCACCGATGACTCGCTCGTTTCCGGTGACAGCAACGGGGAGATCGACATTCTCCTCAGGGATCTGCAGGAAGGTACGACCGAGAGGGTCTCTGTCCGGACCGACGGGATGCAGGCGAATGGATCCAGCGCTTATCCATCGATTTCCTACGATGGTCGTTATGTGGCTTTCCAGTCGGACGCCACGAATCTTGTCAATTCGGATGGCAACGCCGCCACCGATGTGTTTGTCAGGGATCGCCTCAGCGGGATCACCACGCTCGAATCGGTGCGCAGCGGAACCCTCGAAGGGAACGGTCGCTCTTACGAACCTTCCCTTTCCGACGATGGCGGTGTGATCGCCTTTTCCAGTGACGCCACCGATCTCGTGACGGGGGACACCAACAGCACCACCGACGTCTTTGTGAGAAACCGGCTTTCCGGGTCGATTGTGAAGGCTTCCGTCGATTCGAACGGCACTCCTTCCGCGGGAGGCTCCTTGATGCCGGAACTGTCCGGAAACGGCAGGGTCGTGGCTTTCCTCGCCGTTGCGGACGACCTCGTCGCCTCCGACACGAACGGATTTCTGGACGTAGTCGTCCGCGATCTGGATGCGGGAGTGACCGAACTGGCCTCGATCGGAACCTCGGGCGAGTTGAATGCCACCTTCACTCTGATGCTCTCCTCGATTTCCGATGACGGGAGGTTTGTCGGATTCCAGACGTCCACCGCTCTTGATCCGGAAGACATGGGATCGGCTCAGGATGTGTTCATCCGTGACCGTCGTCGCGGAACCACGACCCGATTCTCCGTCGCCAGCGACGGGTCCGATGCGAACGGGCTTTCCGAGGGGCTCGTCCTTTCCGGTGATGGACGAACGGGGGTCTTCCTCTCCCAGGCTTCGAACCTCGCTCCTCCCGACTTCAACGGTTTCAAGGATGTCTTTGCGGGAAACACACCCTATCACGCCGAGGTGGCGGCCCGCGCCGCGCTGCTGAAGAAAATCAAGGCTCTGAAGAAAAAGGCAAAACTCCTGAAGAAAAAAGGAAAGTCGGCGGCAGCCGCCCGCTTTTTGCGCAAGGCGAAACTGCTCACCCGGCAACTGGCAGCCTAGGGGTGGACCCGTGATGGGCGGTTTTGTGCGGAGACGATGAATCCTCCGGTCGGTGAGCGGCCGGTCAGCTTATGAAGAACATGACAGGGAAATGGTTGAGAGTGACGGCCCTTCTCTGCTTCCTCCAGGGAGCGGAAACGGGGAGAGCTCTGGAACTGGTATCGACCGACGGTGTGGGCCTGCAGATCCCCGCAGGGGCACACTCTCCCTCCGTCTCGGAGGACGGGCGGTATGTCGCGTTTGTCACGAGCGAGGCGATCAGTCCCTGGGACCTCAACGGGGTGGAAGATGTCTACCTGAAAGACCGGGTGACGGGAACGATCCGTCTGGTTTCCGCCCGGTTGAGTACCGATGGTGACGGTCCCTCACACTCTCCCGTGATTTCCGCGGATGCCTCCGCGGTGGCGTTTGCCTCCGAAGCCACCAATTTCGTGACGGGCTTGGCAGGCAGCGACACCAACGGCGTACAGGACGTGTTCGTCGCCCGGCTTACCTTGGGAGGGGATTTGGTAAGGGTCTCGGTGGATGCGTCCGGGAACGAAGGAAACAATTTCAGCCAGCTGCCCTCGATCTCCGCGGACGGAACCCTCGTGGCCTTTGAATCCCTGGCGTCCAACCTTGTCGCCGGAGACGGGAATGGCGAATTCGACGTGTTTGCCGTGACGGTCGGAGATCCCGGAAGTATCCAACGAGTGTCGGTATCGGGCAGTGGCATGGAAGGAAACGGAATGTCGACAAAGGCTTCCGTGTCGCCTGACGGGAATTTTGTCGGCTTCGCATCCTCTGCAACGAATCTCGTCGCCGAAGACACGGGCGGAATCACGAGCATCTTCCTGCGGGATCTCGGGCAGGGCTCCACTTCCGTCGTTTCCCTCGATCAGAACGGCGGTCCGCCCAACGGACTGTCCTTCTTGTGCTCGGTTTCGAGGGACGGGCTTTTCGTCGCCTTCCAATCCAGCGCGGGCGACCTCGTTGCGGACGACACGAACCTGAAACAGGACGTGTTTGTTCACGATGTCATCCTCGGCACGACTTCGCGGGTCTCCGTCGGTGCATTGGGAGCGGAGGGCGACCAGGATGCCAAGTTTGTCCCGGGAGGGATTTCCGATGACGGAAATCTCGTCGTGTTTTCGACCAAGTCGAATCTCGGCGGGAGCGTCGGCGCCGGAATCAGCAACGTTTACGTCCACGACCGCAGGCGCGCGAGAACGACCTGCCTCTCCGAGGCGCCGGGGCGCCAGCCGGCGAACGGAGACAGCATTCAGCCGGTCCTTTCTGCGGGCGGGAAGTTTGTCGTCTTCCGTTCGAGTGCGGACAATCTGGTGGCGGAAGACGGAAACGGGTCCCAGGCAGACATCTTCCTGACTTTGGCGAATCCTTACGACCCCAGGCCCGCCCTGTTGCGGAAGCTGAAGAAGTTGAAGAAGCAGCTGAAGGCGGCGAAAAAGGCGGACCAGGCAGCGAAGGTGAAACGACTCGGGCAGCAGATGAAGCGGGTCCGTGCCCAACTGCGCCGCCTCTGAGATCGTCGGCCGGATCGCAGGATTCTCGAGGGAATCACTGGGCGGCTTCAGGAGCGGCCCCCGCAGGATTTGCTGCCGGAGGTTCCGCGGGAGTTTCGGTGGGAGCAGGTGAGGCTGGGGCCGACGCAGCGGGCAGGTCCTTCAGGACAAAACGCATCAAGTTCGACTCGCCCTTGCGCCACTTGTATCCGGTGCCGAATCCGAGAGGCTGGCTCCCGGCCCGGTAGGCCGTGACGAGGTCGGATTGAAACTCGTCCTTGAAGAGGTCGATCGTGCCGGTGTAGACGCCGTAGAGGGTGGAGTTCCAGACCGCGGGATCAAAGCGGCGGAAGGGGATGCCGGAATCATCCTCGATGATCTGGTGGCTGTGGGCGAGAAGATGTTCGCGCACTTTCGAGAACCAGTCGTTGTGCATCAGGTAGGAGGCCGCCTTGAGGTAGGCGCTGCCCTTTGGTTGTCCCGCGATCCACGTGCCGAAACCGGTCGTGTCGAAACCGCCATTGGAGAGGTCGCTGGAGAAATAGTAGAGCGTCTTCGGCTGGTCGAGACGGCGGGGGGAAAAGACCATGCGCACCCCGTCGGCGTCCTTGTGCTCGAGTCCCTGCGGGGCGAGGGTGCCGTCCTTGTTCAATTGGAAGAACTCGAGTTCCTTCACATACTGGCCCGACTTCGCGAGAAAGATCATCATCAGCGGGGTGGTGCCCTGGAAGGTGGCGAACTGGAGGTCGTCCTTCATGTCCTTGGTGCGAAAGAAGCTGAGCTGGATGATTTCCCCGAGGGCATTGCGCACCTCGGAGAGGGCACGCGAGACATTGCCCTCGTTGAGGGCGGAGATGTCCGGCGCTTCCCCGACCGGCTCGAGGCCGCAGAGGATGAAGGTCCCCGCCGTGGGGAACATGTGGAAGGCATGGAGGATGTCGGGGCCGCTGAACAGATAGCGAACGACCGCGCCGGGAGGCTGGGCCGGGGTCACTTCGGTGGCGGACCACTCGGACATGGGGAAGAGGACCCGCTCCTGATGGCTGGCGAAGTCCTTGCCGAACTGGCTCACGTGGCTCTTCCATGAAGCGCTCTGGGTGAGGGGGTGGTCCTTCTGGTTGGGAAGTTCTTCACCGGCGAGAAAGGCGGCGGCATCGTTGATTGCGGCGAGCCTGGCTTGATCGTCCTGGGCGTGAAGATCGAGAAGCGGAAGGCAGAGGAGTATCAGAATCGGAAGGGATCTCATGACAGGAAGAAAAACAGGACAATGGATCGCGGGGAAGATCCGGTGGGTCAAGGACGAAGGGGATTTCCGGGAAAAACGGTCGCCATGATGGCTTGATCCCGATCGTCTTTTCCCGTATTTCAAGATTCAGTCAGGAAGGAGCTGCCATGTTTGGATTCCGTTACATCAAGTTCGATCCCACCCGCCACGTCATCGTCTATCATGGAGGGCGGGTGAAGCGCGAGGGGCCCGGCCTCTCGTTCTGGTATTTCGCCCCCTCCACGACACTGGTGGCGGTGCCGCTGGGAAGCGCCGAAGCCCATTTCATCTTTGTCGAGGTGACACAGGACTACCAGGAGGTCACGATCCAGGGGCAGGTTACCTACCGGATCTCCGATCCCCGGAAAGCCGCCGCCTTGTTGAACCACACGCTCGACGGTCGGGGTGAACGCTACGTTTCGCAGGATCCGGAAAAGATCCAGCAGCGTGTCGTCACTGCGGTGAACGTCCTCGCCAAGTCGCGCATCCAGGGTCTCTCCCTCCGCGAAGGGATGGCCGCCGGGGAGCGTCTTGTCGGCGAGATCCGGGAGGAACTTGCGACCCGTCCGGAAATCGAGTCGCTCGGTCTGGAGATCCTCGGGCTTTCCATTCTCGCGATCAAGCCGACTCCCGACACGGCCCGGGCGCTGGAGGCGGGCACGCGAGAACAACTTCTGAAGGAGGCCGACGACGCGATTTTCACCCGCCGCAACGCCTCGGTCGAGCACGAACGCTCCATCAAGGAGAACGAGCTTCGCACGGAGCAGGCGGTGCAGGAAAAGCGTCACCAGATCGAGAAGGCGGACACCGCCCACCGCATCGGGCAGGAGGAAAGTCGTCGCGCCCTCGTCGAGCTCGAGGCGGCCAATTCCCGCACCTCGGCGGATGCGCGGGCCTATTCGCTCGAAGCCGTGGTCAAGGCGCTGTCGGATGTCGATCCGAAACTGGTCCAGGTGCTCGCCCAGGCCCGCATGAAACCGGACGCCCTCGTCGCCGCGGCGATGAGCGAATTTGCGGCCAACGCCGAGAAGATCGGGGAGCTCAATCTTTCGCCCGAGCTGCTCCACGAACTGCTCAAGGGCAAGTGAGGAATCTTCGCCGTGAAAAGGCGCACTGAGAAGAAGATCGTCGTCGTTACGAGGGAGACCCGCATCGACGGGCTGCGAAAGCGTTTCACCTCGGTGGACCAGCTTTCCTTCTTCATCGAGAAACGCGGAGGCCGCGTCGAGGACTACCTGTCAGAAGATCAGGTCTACAAGGAGTCGGTGCTGAGGCTCGAGTCGGAGCTGCAGAACTGGGGACGGGTGCAACTGCTCGACCGGCTCTACCTGCCGAACTTCGTTTTCGGTCCCGAGGACACCGTCGTCGCGATCGGTCAGGACGGGCTTGTCGCGAACACGCTGAAATACCTCACCGGTGGCCAGCCTCTCATCGGCGTCAACCCGGATCCGGATCGTTGGGACGGTGTCCTCCTTCCCTTCCGTTCCGGGGAAATCGGCGACTGCATCGGCGAGGTGCTCTCCGGGCGATTCCACTCCAAGGCGGTGACCATGGCCCTCGCCCGTCTCAACGACGGTCAGGAGATTCTCGCGGTGAACGACTTTTTCATCGGGCAGCGCACGCACACCTCGGCGCGATATTTCATCGAGACCGGAGGAGTGCGGGAGCAGCATTCCTCGAGCGGCATCATCGTCTCGACCGGGTTGGGATCAACCGGGTGGCTTAAGAGCCTCATCCAGGGTGCGGCCTCCATCGCCGCGCTCACTGGGCACGGGGCGACGGAGCCACGACCCGTCGTTCTGCCCTGGGATGCCGAATCCCTCTATTTCACCGTGCGGGAACCTTTCCCGAGCCGGCAGACCCAGTGCGACCTCGTTTTTGGCGAGGTGACGAGGGAACAGCCCCTGCGCATACGCTCGCTCATGGCAGACAACGGGGTGCTCTTCAGCGACGGGATTGAGTCGGATTTCCTCGAGTTCAACTCGGGGACGGAGGCCGAGATCACGATCGCCCCGGCCAAGGGATTATTGGTGGTTCGTTAGGGTCTGGCGACCCGTCCGCGCACCCGGAGGTTGTCACCGATGGGGAGGTATTCCGGCTTCTCGATCACGGCGAAGAGTCCCTCTTCAGGCAGGAGACGCGTCGTGCCACCGCCGAGGAGGGGGGCGAGGTAGAGGATCAGTTCGTCGACGAGGCCTTCCCGGAGAGCGCTCGCGAGGAGCCGCCCGCCCGACTCTAGCATGACCGAAGATACTCCCATTTCGCCGAGCCGGGTCAGCGATTCGCGGAGGCCGATGCCCGTGTGGACGAGGGTGCGGTCGCGGTGCTCGTCGGTGAAGAGCCGGTGCGACCGGGGAAGGTTTTCGTCGGAGGTGAGGACGACGCGCAATGGCTGGGGCCTGCCTTCCGCCCAGGGCCCGCGCAGGGTGAGTGCGGGATTGTCTCGGCGGCAGGTTTCGCCTCCGATGAGAATGGCATCGCACTGGCGCCGCCAGCACTGCACGTCCTCGCGTGCCGCCTCATTCGAGATCCACTGGCCCATCCCCTCCGGCAGTGTGGTATGTCCGTCGAGGGTGGTGGCGGATTTGGCAATGACCCACGGCAGGCCGGTAGTGATGTGGCGGGAGAAAAAGCGGATCAGTTCACCGCCCTCCTCCTCGAGGATGCCGCTCAACACCTCGATCCCGGACTCCCGCAGCAGTTCGAGTCCCCGCCCGGCATGGGCAGGATTCGGATCGGTCGCGGAGACGACAACGCGGGCGATGCCGGCGTCGAGAATGGCCTGCGTGCAGGGAGGGGTGCGACCGTGGGTGGAGCACGGCTCGAGAGTGACGTAGAGCGTTGCGCCCCGGAGCGACTCCGGGCCGTGACGCCTGGTCGCGTCCGCGAGGGCGCGGGGTTCTGCATGCGCTTGACCGGCGCGCTCGTGCCAGCCGAGGCCGAGGATTTCTCCATCCCTCGCCACCACGGCGCCAACGGGGGGATTGGGACTGGTCGTGCCCAGTCCTTTGGCCCCGGCTTCGAGGGCCTCCCGCATCAAGGCGGTGTCTTCCGGAGTCTCCGTCAACATGTTCCGATCTTATCCCCGATGGACCGGTTTGGCGAGCGGACCGTGTCGGGTCTCCGACAGAAGAGGGTCTTGTCCATGGCCCGGGAAGTTTTTTGAGTTTTTTTGCATGGCCAGGAAGTCACGTTCGTCTCATCCGGTGCAAGCACTCCCGTTGCCTGCCCACTCATCTCTTCTCTCAACTCCTTGCGAACATGAAACAGAACCCTCCCCGGGTCGCTGCCTGGTTGGCGGCACTCCTACTCGTACCGGTCGGATCGCCCACGCTCGACGCGGCGGGACGAGGCGGTCAAGGCCAGCAAAACCGTTCCGGTGGGAACGGAAACCAGAGCTCCAACCGGTCGTCCAGTTCCTCGACGGGAGGACGCGCTGCTGCAGGAGTTCCACGTATAACGACGCCGCGTCCTTCGATTGCGCCAAAACCCGTGGTCAAGGCCCCTTCGCAGGTCAGGAGCAGTTCACCGAGCCGGAGCGGAAGTTCGTCCTCTCAACGGGTACACACTCCGCAGATTTCAAGACCTTCTTCCTCGAAGCCCTCCTCGTCGAAGCCGGTCTCACGTCCATCATCGTCTGTGGCTGCACGGGGATTCTCGGTTCCGAATCCCGTGAATCGTCCTGCTCCCAAGCCGAATCCGAAACCGGCGTCGAAATCGGACTCGAAGCCTGCCTCCAAACCTGCGGCAAAGCCGAGTCCGTCCGTCGTCTCGCGGGGATCATCGGTGCCGGCCCCGGTTTCGAGATCTGGTGCCAGGGTAGTTCCCAATTCTGCGCCCAAGCCCGCCCCAAAGCCTTCGGCCAACCTGGCGCACAAGCCTGCGGGTGGAGGTTCCGGCGGAAATCACAACGGTTCGGGGAACCGGAATGACGGCAAGAACCACCCGGCTGTAACCCAGGGAGGCCATTCCCGGGCGACAGGTTCGGTTGCCTCCAGTTCGAATGCCGGTGCGAACCGAGCCGGGGGAGGTGGAACGCTTGCGGCGAATCAAAAGAATCCGGGCGGCGGCAGCAAGGGAGGTGGGGGTGGTTCCAAGGCCTCCAAGCCATCCCGCATCACCACCCTGGCGAACCGAACGAACTATTCCAGTTCGCGGGCGGGCGTCTACGGAGCGAGTGCCGGAGGCGGAGGATCCGGGGGAAGTCGTTTTGGTGGCAGCTCGGTGTATCGCGGAGGTGGTTCGGCAGG